>CBRAFO010000066.1:0-20241 GCA_967755175.1 uncultured Opitutaceae bacterium
CGACTGGCCGTTCTTCTCCAATCCTTCGGCGGAGAAACTGGTCTGCGGCTCTAGGAACATCAGCTCGTGAATGATCGGGCGGACGGCAAATTCGTTCGCGGGCCAGTTGATGGGCGACTTGATTTCCCACGGGGCATTGTCGTTGGCCCGTTCGAGGCGGATTTTGCGGTCGTTGCCCACCGAAGTGATTTCGAGGGACCGCATGTTGATGATCTCGTCGCCGAACACGCGCTTGCTCATGCGGGCGAGCTCCTGGTTCGCCTGCCACTGGTGGCGGGCGTAAACGATGACGGCGAGCAGCGCGACGTTCAGGAGGATCAGGATGAGCGTGACTTTGGTGCGCATGAAGAAGGCGGAGGCGGGCGGGGAAAACGAGGAGCGGGTGCTTAGTTGCGGCGAGTCCAATAAACGACAATGCCGAGGATGGCGGCGAAGCCAGGCAGGACAAAGAGCAGGCTGTAGCGGAGGCGCTGGAGCTGCTGCTGGCTGAGGGAAAGTTGGAACTTAGAAATGGGCCGGGCGGGGACGTTGAGATCGACGTCGCGGTCCACGGTCCAGTTGAGGGCCGACACGAAAAACGGGAGGTTGCCGATGATGCCGAGGCGACCGTTCGCAATCCAGTCGGCGCTGCCGTAGGTGACGAGGCGTCCGCTGGGAATACTGAAGCCTGTGGTGTCTTTGATTTTGCGGGCAGTGCGGCGCTCGGAAGCGGTCACCACGGTGATGCGCTGAGGGCCGGGGGGGAGATCTACGCCGACGTCATAAACGGGGGTGATCCGCGCACGGTAGTTGCGTTCGCCCCAAGCCTGTTCCGAGGTGGCAACGAGAGGCGTGACATCGAGATTCGGGTCAAGCTTGCGGCCTGGGTCGGGGCGCACGGAGCGGGACGGGCCGAAGCGCAGGGGGATTTTGTAACTAAGCAGAGACGACGTGAGCGGATGCTGGGCCAACGCCGGCAGGATCAGGTCGCCGGTCTCGCTCTGTCCGGTGGCGCTGCGGTCGTAAATGAGGTCGTCGTCAACCAGCACGCCCCAGTCGTAAAACAGGTCGTCCAAGCCGGGCGGGTAACCGGGGGCGAGCAACGCGAGCACGCGGCCGGCGCGGTTGGATAAATACTGGCGCAGCAGCTCCTCCTCGAAGGCATCGAAGCGGCCTTGAGGACCGGCGATGACGATGACGGCGGCGTCGTCGGGGATCTTGCGGCTCTGGGCGAGATCGAGCGAGTCGGTGACGAAATTGCGCGCCTTGAGTTCGGCTTCGAGTGCGGAGAGGCCGCGGGCAGGGCTGACATCGTCGAGCGCCATCTCGCCGTGACCGGTGAGGAAATAGATCTTTTTCTTGGACGGGCTGGAGACGTCGAGGATCGCAGTGGTGAAGGCGCGCTCGCCGCGGAAGGCTTTCTTTTCCTGACCTTCGACTTCGTAGAGCTCGTCGAGGCCGATGATACGGCGTTGGTCTCCACAGAGGACGAGAATCGAATTGGGCTGTTCGATGCCGAGGGCCTCGGCGTCGCGCCGGCGCTGGTAAACGTCGATGAACTCCGTGGAGACTTTGCCGTTCGGGGTGCTGGCGGTGGCGTAGCCGTATTCGCGGAGGAGACCGCTGACGTCGTGATAGGCTTGGGCGACCTGCTCGTTGTCGCTGTTCTCGGTGAGGGTGACGATTACGCGAACAGGTTCGGAGAGTTTTTGCAGGTAGGCGAGCGTCTCGGGCGAGAGCGAGTGGCTGTGGTTTCGCGTGAGATCGAAGCGCCAGGCGTAGTTAACCGCGAGGTAGTTGAGCCCGGCGAAGAGCGTCACAAAAAGGACGGCCTGCGCGAGGAGGTTGAGCGTGCGGGTCCAGCGAACGGCGCGGAAGGAAGGAGGCTTGGCCATGGTCAGCTGTGGATGAGTTTGGCCTCTACGCCGAGGATGCTGAAGATGAGGGCGATCACCGTGCCGCTCACATAAAAGAGGAGCTGACGCGTATCGACGATGCCACGGGTGAAGTCTTCGAGGTGGCGGAAAACCATCGAGTAATCGATGGCGGCGCGGAGCGGTTGCATCGTTTCGAGGTTAAGCACCTCCATCGTGCTCACGAAGCGCAGTCCGATGATGATCACGAAAAGCAGGGTGAACGCCACGATGCCGGCGACGGCTTGGTTGCGGGACAGCGAACTGGCGAAGACGCCGAGCGCGATATAGAGGAGTCCTGAAACGGCTATGAACAGATAGCCGCCCAGCAACGGCCCGAGGTCGATGAACCGGGCGTCGCCGGCGAAGTGGTGCAGAATGTAGAAAAAGCCGCCGGTCGAAGCCCAAAGCAGCAGGTAGAGGAAATAGGCGGCGAAGTATTTGCCGAGCACGACTTCGGTGCTGGACACGGGGGCGGTGAGCAGGGTTTCCAACGTGCCGAGACGGCGTTCTTCGGCGAGGCACTTCATCGTGAGGAGCGGCACCATAAAGAAGACGGGCAGCCAGAAGAGCTGGAAGAAGACCGCAGCCGGGGAGGTTTCCTGGGCGGACGAGCTGTAGCTTTCGAGCACGCCGGAGAAGATGAAGCCCATCACGGCGAGGAAGAGCACGGCCGCGATGTAGGTGCTGGCGCTAACCAGCAACATGCGGATCTCGTGACTGAGAATGGTGGTGAAGTGTTTCATGGGGTGGCGTTCATTTCGATGCGCCAGCGGGCGCGTCGACCGTTTCCCAGCCGCGCTTGGTGGCGGCGAGGAAGACGTCTTCCAACGACGGATGTGCGCGGTGGAGCGAGCGGACGCGGAAGCGGCCGTCGCTGGCGAGCGCGTAGAGCATGGCATCACCGAGATCGTCGTCGCGCGCGCTGGTGAGGATGAGTTTGCGGAAGCCGGCGGCGTCGGGTTCGCCGGAGGTTGCGATGTGCAGTGTCGGCTCGATTCGGGTGAGCGCGACCGGGAGGGCGGCGGCGACGTCGCCCGCGATTTCGAGGTGGTAGCGCGCTTGGCCGAAGACTTCGCGGCGCAGGTCGGCGGGCGTGCCGGTGGCGACGACGCGGCCTTGGTTGATGATGAGCACGCGGTCGCAGGTCATCTCGATCTCGGGCAGGATGTGCGAGGAAATGATCACCGTCATGCGTCCGCGCAGGCTAGCGATGAGATCGCGGACAATAAGAATCTGGTGCGGATCGAGGCCGATGGTCGGCTCGTCCATGATGATGACGGGCGGTTCCGCGAGGATGGCTTCGGCGATGCCCACGCGTTGGCGAAAGCCTTTGGAGAGTTTGCCGATGATGCGGTGGCGAACGCGCGTGAGGTCGCAGCGTTCCAGCACTTCGTCGAGGCGGGGGCCGAGTTTGCGGCGAGGGATCTCCTTCAGGCGCCCGCGATAGTGGAGGTATTCCGAGACGCGCATGTCATCGGGCAGCGGATTGTTCTCCGGCATGTAGCCGATGAGTTTTTTGATCTCTTCGGACCGGGATGCCACGGGCACTCCGCATACGCTGACCTCGCCGGCGGTGGCGGGCAGGTAACCCGTGAGAATGCGCATCGTGGTGCTTTTGCCCGCGCCGTTGGGCCCGAGGAAGCCGAGGATCTCGCCGCGCGCCACGGTGAAACTGATCTTACTCACGGCGGTGTGACCGGAGTAAACTTTCACGAGGTC
The DNA here is from genome assembly GCA_967755175.1 of uncultured Opitutaceae bacterium. Taxonomy (GTDB): domain Bacteria; phylum Verrucomicrobiota; class Verrucomicrobiia; order Opitutales; family Opitutaceae; genus Rariglobus. Next base: position 3,615 of record CBRAFO010000066.1, read on the forward strand.
GCGGACTTCGATGGCGGGGGATTCGGCGGACATGTTTAACAGGCTGAAGGGTGCGACACGGGGAAACGAGAAAGGTTTATACCGTGTTCAATCGGTAGGCGGCGGCGAGGCCGAGCAGCGTGAGATCGGGCACCAGTCGCACGGACTGGCTCAGGCGAGTCTGCAGGAACGCGGCGTTGCCACCGGTGATAAAAAGGTGGGCGGGCGGTTCGCCGGAAGCCGCGAGCTCGGCCAGCACGTTATCCAAGAGCGCTTGGATGAGGCCGGGGAAACCCACCACCGTGCCGATGCGCATGGCTTCGGAGGTGGATTTGCCGATCATGCCTTTGATTTCCAAGGAGTCGTCGAGCAACGGCAGCTGGGCGGTGCGCTCGTGGAGATAGCGGCGGGTGAGCTCGATGCCGGGCGCAATGATGCCGCCTTCGTAGCCGCCTTTTTTCGTAATCACGTCAAAGGTCACCGCCGTGCCGGAATCGATGACGACCGCCGGGCTGCCGCCGAGGGCGTGCGCGGCGGCGGTGTTGGCCAGCCGATCCTGGCCGATTTCGGAGGGCTTGGGGTAGGTGATGGGCACACCGAGTTGGCATTCATGCGTGAGCTGAAATACCGGGAGCTTGCTCGCGGCGGCGAGCACCTCACGCAACCGCCAGTTGATCGCCGGCACCACCGAGCAAAACGCGATGCCTTCAATCCTTGGGTGCGCCACGAGAAGCGCGGCGAGCCGGGGCGGTAGGCCCTCCTGCGGATCGTCCAGCAAGGGCGTGATGACCGCACATTGCTCCGTGGTGACGCCCGCCGAGACCACGCCGTAGTGCGTATGGGTGTTGCCAATATCGATGCAGAGGATGCCCGACGGCGAGGGCGCCGCGGAGGAACCAGTGACCAATGGCGAATAACCAGTGAGGGCTGCGGACATCGAGGTGAGAGAGTAAAGGGTCTTTCTGACTCTCAGCGCTCAACCTTCAACCCTCAACTTCTAGGTGGCTTTTCCAGCGTGACTTCGCCGGCGCGGAAACGCTCGGTGCGGTTCTGGTCGGTGCGCACCAAGAAGCTGCCTTCGTCGTCGATGCCGAGGGCGATGCCGGCAACGCGCTGGGTGGGCGTGAGCACGGCGACTGGACGGTTACGCAGGACGTCGTAGCGGTTCCACAGGTCGGCGAACGTCTTCGCGTAACTGCCATCGACGAAGTGGTCGTAGGCGTGCAACACGCGCCCGATCAGGGCGGCGGTGAACTTGTTCAGGTCGAGCGGCTGGCGGGTATGCTCGGCGAGAGACACGGCGCGGTCAGCCAGCTCGGCGGGCCAGCCGCCGGCGGGGCTGTTGATGTTGAGCCCGAGGCCGAAAACGAGATCGCGGATCTGGTCGGCGTCCATGCGCGCCTCGGTCAGCATGCCACCGGCCTTGCGCCCGTCGAAGAGCAGGTCGTTGGGCCATTTGAGACCGGGGGCGGTGCGGCAAAACTTGCCAACGAGTTCGCACACATTCGCGCCCATCCAAAGGGTGAACATCTGCATGCGTGCCGGCTCAAGGCGGGGGCGGAAGGCGAAACTCGCGTAGAGATTACCGTTGGCCTCGCTGTGCCAGGCGCGGCCGAAGCGTCCACGGCCCTTCGTCTGGCTCTGCGCGATGATGGCAAACGGCGCTTCTTTGCCAGCGGCGAGTTGGCGGGCGGCTTCGTCGTTGGTGCTATCGATCTCGGAGAGGATTTGCAGGGGGAAATCGCCGGCGCGGTCGCGGCGATAGGCCTGCACCAACGCGGCGCTGAGAGCCGTGGGGCGGGCGGTGAGGCGGTAACCGCGGGCACGCACCGCTTCGAAGGCGAAGCCCTGCTCGCGGAGTTTTTCCATGTATTGCCAGATGGCGACGCGGCTGATGCCGAGCTTTTTGGCGAGCGCGCTGCCGGAGACAAACTCCGGCTCGGCAGTGATCAACTCCGAGAGGATGACCGTCTCGGGTGGCGCGGAAGGGGCGGCTTTCTTCTTCATGCGCGCCAGTCGAGGCCGATATCGACCCACACGCTTTGGTGGACGAGCGCGCCCGTGGACACGAAGTCCAAGCCGAGATCGGCGAAGCGGGGCAGGGTTTTGAGCGTGATGCCGCCGCTCGCCTCGGTGAAGGCGCGACCAGCGATGAGCGCGACGGCCTTCTTGATTCGCGCGGGCGTGAAGTTGTCCAAAAGGATGACGTCGGCGCCGGCCGCGAGCACGGGCGGGAGCTGGGTGATGCTATCGACCTCCACCTCGACGGGCAGGTCGGGCGCGGCTTTTTTCGCGCGAGCGACGGCGGAGGCAAGGTCGTCAGTGGAGCCGAGGAGCGCGAGGTGGTTATCCTTCAACATCACGCGATCAAAAAGACCGAGGCGGTGGTTCCAGCCGCCACCGCAAGCGACGGCGTATTTCTCCAACATGCGCCAGCCCGGCGTGGTCTTGCGCGTATCGAGGAGGCGCGTGCGCCCGTCGCCGAGCGCGGCGGTGTAGGTGTGCGTCTGCGTGGCGATGCCGGAGAGGCGTTGGATGAAATTAAGGATCACGCGTTCGGCCGTGAGCAGGGTGCGTGGATCGCCGGTGAGAGTTGCGAGGACCTCGCCTTTGGCGAGAGCGCGGCCATCGCGGGCGCGGAGTTGCACGGAGGCGTTGCCACCGTAGGCCGCGAGGATGAGCGGGATCAGCGGGAGTCCGCAGGCCGTGAGCGGCTCGCGAGCGACGAGATCGGCGGAACCTTGACGCGGGGCGGTCGCGAGCGCGGCGGTCGATCGGTCACCGGTGACGCGAGGCTTGGTGCGCAGACCGAGCCCGGAGAGATCTTCGTCGCGAGCGAGTTCGATGAGTTTGCGCAGCGAGGCGACGTCGAGGTCGTCCCAAGAGAGGCGTTTGAGCAAAGAGTCGGCGAGGGCGGGCATCGGAGGAATGGCGAATGACGAACGACGAATCACGAATGCGCAAGGCAAGGTCGTGGTGCGGTTCTCCGGCACGGCGTCAGGGCACGGTGCCCGAGCGGACCTCTCGGGCACAAAAAAGCCGCAAAATCCGTGAGGATAAATGCGGCTTAAATTGGCTGCCCGACTAGGGATCGAACCTAGACTAAGCGAGTCAGAGTCGCTTGTGCTACCATTACACCATCGAGCAGTGAAAATCGTGTGTGCGACGAGCACCAAAACTGGAGCCGGCGATGGGATTCGAACCCGCAACCGCCTGTTTACAAAACAGGTGCTCTACCGTTGAGCTACGCCGGCGTGAGAATCTGCCGACACGATGAAAACAGAGATAAAAGAACGCCAGCCGCTAACTTGAAGCCTTCGCTGACACTGACAGGAAGGAAAATTTGGTGGTTCCCCCGGGACTCGAACCCGGAACCAATTGATTAAGAGTCAACTGCTCTACCATTGAGCTAGGAAACCAAAAAACGAGGGGTGAGAAACTCAAAACTCCGCGGGCTTTGTCAACGGTCTTTTTGGAATTTGTTCAGGAATTTTATGTGCCTCGGTTGATGCCGACTGCTTTGCGAGTGATGCCGGGTTGATGCGTAAGGCTGGCCGGATTGGTGGGGTGAGCGAGGTTTCCGGCGCAGTCGCTTTTTATCGACGGATGAGGACTCACCATAAGTTTCCCCTTGCCAAGCGCGAGCGCACTCCCTGTTTTCTTCCGCTCCCTCCATGCAAAAGACCAAAAAGTCCGTCGCCAAGCGCTTCAAGCTCACCGCAACTGGTAAGCTGATTCGCCGCACGCCCGGTTTCCGTCACTTGCTTGCCGCGAAGAGCACGAAGCAAAAGCGCCGTGCCTCCAAAGACAAGCTCGTGGCTCCCGGCCACGCCAAGCCGCTCAAGCGCTGCTTGCCGTTCGGCCTCTAAGAACCAGGCATCAACCGCAACCGCCAGTCAGGTGAATCCTAACGAGACGACCTGACGGCCCAAACCACACATAATACAACATGCCTCGTGCAACCAACTCCCCCGCTTCCCGTAAGCGGCATAAGAAAACGCTGAAATACGCCCGTGGCTATTTCGGCAACAAGTCGAAGCTTTTCCGCTACGCCAAAGACGCTGTCCAGCACGCCTGGCAGTATGCTTACCGCGATCGCAAGAAGAAGAAGGGCGAATTCCGCGGTCTCTGGATCGTGCGTCTTAACGCTGCCTGCCGTGCGAACGACATCAGCTACAGCCGCTTCATCGAGGGTCTCCACGCCGCCAACATCGGTCTCGACCGCAAGGTCCTTTCCGACCTCGCGATCCGTGACGAAGTCGCCTTCGCCGCCGTCATTACCCAAGTTAAGGACGCGTTGAAGACCAAGGCCGCCGCTCTCGCGAAAGCCTAACTCTTAAAAACGCGAGCCCGCCCGGCTCGCTTCTCAGGCACGGCTCGTCTTCACCGACGGGCTGTCCTCCCGAAGGACGGGCCTCATTTGAGGTGCCGTCCTTTTTGTTTTTCCCCTATCGCCCATCGCCTTTTGCCGTTCGCTCTTCATCCGATGCAAGACCAGCTCTCCGCTCTCCTCGCCAAAGCCGCCGCCGAATTCCCGGCCATCGCCACCCGCCCTGATTTCGAAGCCGCCAAAGCCCGCTTCGTCGGCCCCAACGGCGAACTCACCGCGCTCATGAAGCAGATGGGTTCCGTGCCCAAGGAGCAGAAGCCCGTGGTCGGCAAACTCGTCAACGAGGCCAAGACCGCGCTCCAAGCGCACCTCGATGTCGCGCTTGCCCGTATCGAAGCCGCCGCGCTCGCCGCCCAACTCGGGCCCGCCGTCGATCCGACGTTGCCGTCGCCTGACCGCGTCCTCGGCACGCATCACCCGCTCACCCTCGTTCGCGAGGAGATGACCCGCATCCTTCGCAAAGTCGGTTTCACCGTCGTCGAAGGCCCCGAGGTCGAGACCGAATATTACTGCTTCGACGCGCTCAACACGCCCGCCGACCACCCGGCCCGCGACGCGCAAGACACCTTCTACCTCCCCGAGTCCGCCCGCTTCGGCAACGTCTCAAAGAAGAACCCGAACGAGAAATACCTCCTCCGCACGCACACCTCATCGGTGCAGATCCGCACGATGCTCAAAGGCGAGCCGCCCATCCGTATCGTTTCGCCTGGCCGCGTGTATCGCCGTGACACGACCGACGCCACGCACTCCGCCAACTTCCACCAACTTGAGTGCCTCTACGTGGACAAAAACGTCACCGTCCGCGACCTGAAGGCGCTCCTTGATTATATCTTCGCCTCACTCCTCGGCAAAGACACGAAGACCCGTTTCCGCCCGCACTACTTCGGCTACACCGAGCCGAGCTTCGAAGTGGATCTTTCCGCCACCCATCTCCCCAAGGTCAACAAACCATGGATCGAAATCGGCGGCTGCGGCATGGTCGATCCGATCGTCTTCAAAGACGTCGGCTACGACCCTGAAGTCTGGAGCGGTTACGCGTTCGGCATGGGCCTCGAACGCCTCGCGATGCTCCTCTACGGCATCGATGACATCCGTTATTTCTACCAAAACGACGTCCGCTTCCTGCGTCAGTTTGCCTGAGCAAACTGGCGCCGAAGTAGCGAGTAGCGGGTAGTGAGTAGCGAGCATTTCAAACCGCCGCCCACTGTCCGTCTATCCGACTACTCGCTACCCGCTACTCACTACTCGCTACTTTTCTCTTCCGCCCATGAAAGTTTCCCTCTCCTGGCTCCAGTCCTACGTCGATCTCACCGGCATCTCCGCCGAGGACATCTCTCGCGCCATCACCTTCCTCGGCTTCGAGGTCGAGCAGGTCATCCGCACCGGCGCGCCTAAGTTCAACCAGGTCGTCGTCGGCCACATTCTCACCCGCGACAAACACCCCAACGCCGACAAGCTCTCCGTCTGCACCGTGGACGTCGGCGAGCCCAACGGCGGCATCCGCACCATCGTCTGCGGCGCGCCCAACTGCGACGTGGGCAACCGCGTCCCCGTTGCGCTCCCCGGTGCCGTGCTTCCCGGTGACTTCGTCATCAAAGAAGCCAAGGTTCGCGGACAAGCCTCCTCCGGCATGATGTGCTCCGCCAAGGAACTCACCCTCGCCGAAGATTCCCAAGGCCTGCTCCTTCTCTCTGGCGAACCGGCAGTCGGCACGCCCATCAACGCCGTTCTGCCCGCCGGCGACACGGTGTTCGACGTCGAGATCACGCCCAACCGCCCCGATGCCCTCTCGCACCTCGGCGTCGCCCGCGAACTCGCCGCTTGGTTCAAAAAAGACCTCGCGTATCCCGCCGTCAATTTCACGCCCGCCGCCATCGACGCTTCGCCTCGTGCCGACTTGCTCAAATCCGTTCGGGTCGAGGCTGGCAACGATTGCCCGCTCTATACCGCGACCGTTATCACCGGCGTCAAAGTCGGCCCGTCGCCCGATTGGATGCAGGCGCGCCTCACCGCCGTCGGCCTGCGCCCAATCAACAACATCGTCGATATCGGCAACTACGTGATGCTCGAATACGGCCAGCCCGTGCATGCGTTCGATGCCAAGAAACTCGCCGGTGCCGAGATCATTGTCCGCTATGGCACCGAGGGTGAAAAGATCACCACGCTCGACAACAAGGAGCGCGCTCTTCCCGCAAACGCCCTCGTGATCGCCGACGCGCAGAAGCCCGTCGTTATCGCCGGCATCATGGGCTCCGCCGACTCCGGCGTCTCGTCCGAGACCACCGACCTCATTCTCGAAGTCGCTTACTTCCGCCGCCAGTCCGTTCGCGCCACGTCGAAGCGCCTCGGCCTCGCCTCCGATTCATCTTACCGCTACGAGCGCGGCGTCGATGTTCACTCGCTCGACGAAGCCGCTCACCGGTTCATCGACCTAATCCTCGCTCACGCCGGTGGCCAAGTCGCCGGCCCGATCCACCGCGTCGGCGCTGACATCCCGTGGCAGCGCGAGATCACCGTCACGCCCGCTTACATTAACGCCAAACTCGGTTTCGAGATCCCCGCCGCCGACCAACGCGCGTCCCTCGAATCTCTCGAACTCGCCCTCGTGCGCGAGGAAACCGCCGAGAACGGTGGCCCGTCCTGGACGTTCTCCGTGCCGAGCTGGCGCGACGACCTCGACCGTCCCATCGACTTGGTCGAAGAAGTCGTGCGCCTCTACGGTGCCGAAAAAATCCCGACCTCTGTCGTCAACGCGCCCGGTCTCGTCGGCAACGACGACCCCATCGTGCTCTTTAACCGCGCCGTATCCGCCGCTCTGGTGGGCCAAGGTTTCAACGAGTGCGTTAATTACACGCTCCGTCCCGCCAAGGAGCTTGCCGCCTGGGCCACGCCCGCCGCCGTCGCCGACCTCGCGCTCGCCAACCCGTTCGTCGAGGACCAGTCGCACCTGCGCAACAACCTCGTCTCGGGTCTGCTTGAGTCGCTGAAGCTCAACCAATCCCGCGGAGTCGCCGCGTCGCACCTCTTCGAAACCGGACGCGTTTTCCTCGAGCGCAACGGCCAACTCTCCGAGTGCGTCGCCGCCGCTTTTGTGATCGCCGAAGAATCCGGCGAACGCAGCTGGCGCACGCGCGAAGCCGCCGATTTCTACACGGCGAAACGCCACACGGCCACCGTCGCTTCGTTCGCCGGGATCGAGCTCGAACGCCAGCCCACGTCGCTGGTCGCCGCGCCCGCGCTCGGTTGGCAGGAAGGCCACGCCGCCACCGCCGGTGACATCAAGCATGGTTGGACCTCGACCTTCGGCCTCGTGAGCCTCGCTCACCTGAAGGCCCTTGGCATCACCGGCAAGGTTTACGCCGGCAGTTTCGCCATCGTATCGGAGAAAGTCACCGCCGATGCCGACCGCCGCAGCTACAAGCCCTTCAGCCTGCAACCCGCCGCGCTCCGCGACCTCGCACTGGTCGTTCCCGAACCCACGTCGTCCGCCGAAGTCCAGAAGGCGCTCGCCAAGGTTGCCCGCGCCGCCGTGGGCAACGCCTTCGCGCTCGAAGCGATCAACGTATTCGACGTTTACCAAGGCAAGGGCTTGCCCGAAGGCACCAAGAGCTTGGCCTACTCGCTCGTGTTCCGCGCCCCCGACCGGACGCTCACCGACGACGAGGTCAACGCCGTCTTCACCAAGATCCAGGACGAGCTCCTCAAGAGCACGTCCTACCAAATCCGAAAATAATCCGAAATGTAGGAGCCTGCTTGCAGGCGATTCCGAGCGTGGCGTGGGCATCCTGCCCATGATCCGATCCCACGGGCAAGATGCCCGTGCCACTCAAGACATCGCCTGCAAGCAGGCTCCTATATTTCGATCCTCGGCGCTTTAGAACGGCACGTCTTCGTCCACCGATTGGCCGGGTTCTTCCGGGAGGGGCGCGCCCTCTTCATCGACCGGTGCATCCGGAGCGGAGCCGAGCGGCTCGATTTTCCACGCGTTCAGATTCACGAAGTAACTTTCCTTCCATTCGCGGCCGCGCAGGTCGAAAAAGACCTTGGCCTTCGCGCCCGGTTTGAGGGCGGCGACGAGGGCGACCTTGTCCTTCACGCACTCGAATTTGATGTCTTGGGGGAACTTGCCCGCTTCGATAGTCAGGACGAATTCGCGCTTATTGAAGCCGCTGCCGAAGGTTTGCTCTTCGAAGACTTTTTTAACCGTGCCGGTGATTTCAAACATGGGGCCCACCATGAAGGATCGAGGGCGGCGGGGGCCAGTCGCTTTTGCCATCGGAAACCGTATTCCTTGTTTTGTAGAGGCATGGCTTGCACTGGGGGCGCCTTGGCTTGCAGCCTAGTCATCCCTTTCCCTCCCATGTCCGCTCACGAAGACCTCAACATCGACCGCATCGCGAATCTCGCGCGCCTCGCACTCACGCCCGAGGAAAAGATCAAGTTTTCCGCCCAGCTTTCCGACGTGCTCACCAACATCGAGAAGCTCAAGCAGGTCGATGTCACCGGTGTCGAGCCGACCGCGCACGCGTTCCCCGTTTACAACGTGTGGGCCGACGACGTCGCCAAGCCTGGCCTCTCGGTCGAGGACGCCCTGCGCAACGCACCCGAGAAGCGCGACAACATGATCGTCGTCCCCAAGGTTGTTGAATGAGCACCGCCGCCATGTCCTCCGAACTTTTCAATAAAACCATCGCTGAACTCGCCGGCCTGCTCGAAGCGAAGACCGTCACCTCAGTCGAACTTACTCAGGCGGTCATCGCCCGCACGCAGGCTGTCGAGGAGCGCGTCAAAGCGTTCAACTCCTACGACGCCGCCGACGCCCTCGCGCAAGCCGCCGCGTCCGACGCCCGCCGTGCCGCCGGACAGGCACTCGGGCCGCTCGATGGTATTCCGATTGGCATCAAAGACGTGATCGCCGTCACCGGCCAGCCGCTCACCGCTTCGTCAAAGATGCTGGCGAACTTTGTTTCGCCCTACGACGCGACGGTCACCCAGAAACTCAAAAAAGCTGGCGCGGTCATTTGGGGCCGTCTGAACCTCGACGAATTCGCGATGGGTTCCTCGACGGAGAACTCCGCGTTTCAGACCACGCGCAACCCCTACAACCTCGACTGCGTTCCCGGCGGTTCGTCGGGCGGTAGTGCCGCCGCACTCGCGGCCGGTGAAGCGATCGCCACCCTCGGCTCCGACACGGGCGGTTCGATTCGCCAGCCCGCCGCGCTCTGCGGCGTGGTCGGCCTCAAGCCCACCTACGGACTCGTCTCACGCTTCGGCCTGATCGCGTTTGCCTCGTCGCTCGACCAGATCGGTCCGTTCACCCGCACGGTCGAAGACGCTGCCATCCTGCTTCAATCCATCGTCGGCCACGACGAACGCGACTCGACCTCATTCAAAGTAGAGATCCCCGACTACCGCGCGGCTCTGAAGGAGAAAAAAGGCCCGTGGCGCATCGGTATTCCCAAAGAATATTTCGGCGAAGGACTCGACCCCGAGGTCGCCGCTGCCGTCGAAAAGGCCATCGAGTTCTACAAGTCGATCGGCTGCGAAATCCGCCCGGTTTCCCTGCCGCACACCGAGTATGGCGTGGGCGTTTACTACATCATCGCGACGGCCGAGTGCTCCTCGAATCTCAGCCGCTACGATGGTATTCGTTACGGACACCGTTCGGCCGACGCGGACAACATTGTCGATCTCTACTTCAAGTCGCGCGCCGAGGGTTTTGGTCCCGAGGTGAAGCGCCGCATCATCCTCGGCACGTATGTGCTGAGCAGCGGTTACTACGACGCGTATTACCTGCGCGCGCAGAAGGTGAGAACGTTGATCCGCCAGGATTTCCTGAACGCCTACAACGAGGTGGACGCGATCATCACGCCGACGACGCCCACGCCAGCGTTTAAACGCGGCGCCAAGGCCGACCCTCTCGCGATGTATCTCTGCGACGTTTACACCATTGGCGTGAACCTGGCCGGGTTGCCCGGTATCAGCGTGCCCTGCGGTTTCTCGTCGAGCGGCCTGCCCATCGGCATGCAGTTGATCGGACAGCCGTTCAAGGAGGCCGACTTGCTCGCCATCGCGAATGCCTACGATTCGGCACACGACTGGGCGAGACGCACACCAAACCTATGAAGTAGCGAGTAGCGAGTAGCGAGCATACCAAACCTCCGATCCTCATACTCCGCTGTTTTCTACTCACTACCCGCTACTCACTACTCGCTACTTTTCAGTATGAAATACGAAGCCGTCATCGGTCTTGAGGTTCACGTTCAGATCAAGACCCACTCGAAGATGTTCACCCGCGTCGCCGCTGGCTACGGGCATCCCGCGAACACCCTGACCGATCCGGTCGTCCTCGCGCTCCCCGGCGTTCTCCCCGTGATGAACAAGGCCGCGCTCGATGCCATCATCAAAGCGGGCCTCCTCCTCGGTTGCGATATCGCGCCCGTCTGCAAATGGGACCGCAAAAACTACTTCTATCCGGACTCGCCGAAGAACTATCAAATCTCCCAGTTCGACCAGCCCATCTGCCTGAACGGCTCCGTCGAAATCGAACTGCCCGGCGCCGCCCGCAACATTCAGGGCGAACACAAATCCATCGCACTCACCCGCATCCACCTCGAAGAAGACGTCGGCAAGTTGAACCACGAGGCCTTCGATTCACTGGTGGACTACAACCGCGCAGGCACGCCGCTCATGGAGATCGTCTCCGAGCCCGTGATCAAATCGGCCGAGGAGGCCTACGCCTATCTCACTTCGCTCCGCGCGACCATGATCTACGGCGGCATCTCCGACTGCGACATGGAGAAGGGCCAGCTCCGCTGCGACGCCAACATCTCCATTCGTCCCGTCGGCGAGACCAAGCTCGGCACCAAGGTTGAGCTTAAAAATCTCAACTCGATTTCCTACGTCCGTGACGGCATCGCCCACGAAATCCAGCGCCAACTCGCCGTAACCCAGGCTGGCGGCACCATCGTCCAAGAGACCCGCGATTACGACGGCCAGACCGGCACCAGCCAGTCGCTCCGCTCGAAGGAAATGGCGCACGATTACCGCTACTTCCCGGACCCCGACCTCATGCCGGTGAAGGTGGACGCCGCGTGGAAGGCCCGTATCCAGGCCGAATGCCCGGAGTTGCCCTTTGCCAAGCAGACTCGTTTCCAGTCCGAATACGGTCTGCCTTACACACTCACGTCCGCGCTCATCTGGGACCGTGCGTTGGCCGACTACTTTGAAGAAGCCGCCAAGCTCGCCGGTCCGGGCAAATCCCAAGCCGTGGGCAACTGGATCGTCAACGACCTCCAGCGTGAACTCGGTGCCGCCAAGCTCGACCTTGCCGATTCAAAAATCCGCCCCGCTCATATCGCCGAGTTGGTGAAACTCATCGACGCCGGCACGCTCCTCTCCAATGCCGCGAAGGAAGTCTTTATCGACATGGCCGCCACGGGTGAAACGCCCTCCGCGATTGTGGCTCGCAAGGGTCTCGCCGCCGCGCCGACTGATAGCGCTGAACTCGAAGGCTGGTGCCGTGAGGCCATCGCCGCCAACGCGAAGTCCGTGGCCGAGTTCAAGGCCGGCAAGGAGAGCGCGATCAACGGGCTCAAGGGCCCGATCATGAAAGCGTCGAAGGGCAAGGCCAACCCCAAGCTCGTGGACGAAACTCTCCGTCGTTTGCTGGCCGAGGCTTGATCTAGGTTTCAGGCGATTTTGTCCGAACGTAGCGGCGAGCGTGAGCGAGTGGACCGAACGCCATCGCGCACGCTGACGCTCACTCCACGGTCTCGGCGTTCGCTCATCCAACCGCAGGGAGATGGCGGCTGGACTTGATCGAAGGCGCCACGCTAGCTTCGCGGTGATCCGCGTTTGCAACCCCTTCCTTGCTCATCCCTATGAAAATCGTGCGCGCTCTTTCGCTTTTGACGGTTCTTGCCCTGCCTTTGTCCGCAGTGGAGATCGGTGACAGCTATGAAAACGTCATCGCTGAAAAGGGGGCTCCGGTCGCCAAGCTGGAGGCCGGTGAGACCGTGGTGCTCAACTATGCCGACCAACGCATCAAGCTGAAGTCGGGCAAGGTCGTGGAGGTGAATGCCAAGTTATCCGGCGTGACCACGGCGGAGCCCTCGGCTTCGGCCCCGACTGTCACTCCGGGGGCGTGGACCACCAACTATCAGGCTGCGCTGACTCAGGCGCGTGAAACCAACAGCAAGGTGTTCCTGTTTTTTACCGGTTCTGATTGGTGCGGGTGGTGCAAGCGGCTTGATCGCGAGATCCTGTCCACGCCTCAGTTCAAGACCTACGCGGGGCGGAATCTTATCTTGGTGAAGTTGGATTTTCCTCGCGGCATACCGCAATCCGACGCGGAGAAAGCGCAGAACGCGCAACTCTCTCAGAAATTTAAAATCGAGGGATATCCGACGGTGGTCGTGTTGAATGGAAAGGGAAAAGAAGTGGCTCGGCTTGGGTATCAAGAGGGCGGTCCGGGCCCGTTCATCGAGGCTTTGAAAAAGCTTTAGTTGAAGGCGTGTGGGTCGGACCGCCTGACAATTCTCTGACATATTCATGACGCGCCGCTGACAACCTGCGGCGCGTTTTCTGTTTCAATGGGTGGCGAACCCGATGATCCCATGAAACATCTATCTCGTCAGCTTGCTGTCCTCGCATGGCTACCGCTCGCCGCATATTGCGCGGACGAGCGAGTAGTCACCACGGGCATTGTTAATCCATTTATCGACTACGCCGCCTTTCGCGAAGCGGTCCAGCGGGTGGAGCCGATTCGCGACGCGCGTCGTTTGACCGAAATCGATTTTCTGGCGAAGGCACGCGAGCCTGGTGTCGTGTTGTTGGATGCGCGGAGCGGCCCGATGTTCGAGCGGTTGCACCTCGATGGGGCCGTCAATCTGACCTTCCCTGATTTCACGGCTGAACGGCTGGCTAAAATCATTCCGACGAAAACCACTCCGGTGCTGATTTATTGTAACAACAACTTCGTGGGGAGTCCCGTGGCGATGGCGACAAAGGCAGTTTCCACTTCGCTTAATGTTTCTACCTACGTGACGCTGCATTCCTACGGTTACACCAACCTTTACGAGCTGGGACCGTTGCTCGATGTGAAGACGACCCTGCTCCCGCTCGTCGGATCAGAGGTCGCTGGAGAAGGGCGCCGCCTCATCCCATGAAGACGTTAAACCGAACGATATTTTGGCTGCTCGCGACGACGTTTCTGGCCAACGCACACGCGCAATTGACTGTGCATGAATGGGGCACGTTTACCGCGGTGCATGCGTCGGACGGCACGTTGTTGAGCGGACTCGAACAGGAGGAGCATCCGTTGCCCAACTTTGTGCGGTCGCACGCCGGTTTCTCTCCGGCCAACAAGGGGTGGAATCGTCCCGTGGCGGGGGTGACGATCAAGATGGAGACGCCGGTGCTCTATTTTTATGCCGATCACGAGATCCCGGTGACGGTGGATGTCGGGTTTCACGGTGGTTCGATCAGCCAGTGGTATCCTGAACGTAGCGGCGGTGAAGGACTGCCGGCGTTGCCCGATCCGATCACCGACATGGCCCAGCTGCAGCGTCTGCCTCCGGTGGATTTTGGCCAAGGGTTTACCGGATCGATTCAATGGAAAGTGACCGTGCTCGCACCGGGTGATTCCGCGAAGATCACCGCCCCGAAGGAATGGGAGACGCCCCAGTGGCCGCGTGCGCGCGTCGGGGAGGCCAATCGTGTGCGCACGCCGGATGGCGCGGTGGAGGGGTTTTTGTTTTACCGGGGAATCGGTCAGTTCGATCTGCCGATTGGCATCTCCATCAATGCGCAGGGACACCTGCTCCTTTCCGTGAAGACCATGGGAATTCCGTTTGTGTGGGTTTACGACAACCGGCCGGGTGTGGGCGGTCGTTATGACTGGTCGGGACCGCTGGCCTCGGGCGAGCGACGCGAGGTGCCGATCATCGATCCTGTGAAGGTCGATTCAGGGGCGGAGCGAACTCTGGTTCTTTTGGCCCCGCTAAGGGCGGCTGGCCTGAGTGAGGCGGAGGCGCGTGCGATGCTGGCGACCTGGAAGGAAAGTTATTTTGACGCTCCGGGACTGCGCGTATTCTGGATCGTGCCACGTGCGTTTACCGACGGAATCCTGCCGCTTTCGATTACGCCATCGCCGGACAAGCTTGAGCGCGTGTTGGTTGGCCGCAGCGAGGTGCTGACGCCGACTTTTGAAAGCGAATTGGTTGACGCTTTCCGGCGAGATGGCGGTCAACGTTGGGTGAGGGACCGCTATTTCTTGGCTTATCGGGAGCGGGCGCGGCAGCTCGGCGTTGTATTGCCAGAAAACACGCCGTAGGCCTGTGCGCATGACCTCCGGCTCGCGTCGCGTGCTGCTTTACTGGGTGTTGCTCTTGCTGCCGACGCTGGCTGTCGGCGGAGGTGTGTTCTGGTTGCTCGGTCGGGAACAGGCCCGACTTGATGCGCAGACGCGTGCGGCGATTGAGGCCCGGCGGACGTCGGTGGGGGCTCGCGCCCGGCTCATCGCGGAGAACGTCGAGTTGCTGGTGGGCGATGTGCAGACGGGGCTAATGGCGACTTTGCGAGAGGCTCCCGCGGGCGCAGGGCAAGATTCGTTTCTGTCTGACTGGCGTAAGAGCAATCCGTTGGTGCGCGGAACGTTTATCGTGGTCGGTGGGCGGGCGATGCCATCCGAACCGAACGTGGCTGGCGTCTGGCTGGACCGGTTGCTGACACAGGGCGCGCCTTGGGCGTGGGCGGCGGTGGCTCAGGCGGACTTTCAGGAAGGGCAAGGCCTGGCGCTTTCACAGTCCTCCAACAACGCGTTTCAGGTGAACACCGCGCGCAACAGCCTGAATGAGATTTCCAAGTTGAAGGGCGGTTATGTGCCGCCGGTTGAGCGCACGGGTTGGTTGCCGTGGCGAGATGGCGGCGCGTTGCATCTGATCGGTTGGCGTCGGCAACCCGATGGAGTGGTGGTTGGCGTCGAGGTGCAGTTGGCTCAGGTGGCGGCGCGTCTTGGGGATGTGTTGCCTGAGGGACGCGAGCCGGGCGAAGCCTATGAATTGCGCGAGATTGGTGGCGCGCGTTACCAGCAGAAAACGCTCTCGTCGCTTGAGCGCGTGGCTTCAGCGCGGGCGCCGTTGATCACGGTGCCCATTTCCGACGCGGTGCTGCCTGGTTGGGAAGTCGTGGGATACCTATCCGAGGGACCGACGCGCCTGTCGGGCGGTGCCTTTTTCCTTCTGAGCGCGTTGCTCGCGGGCGGGCTTGTAGCGGCGATTCTTGCGGGAGGTGCCATGCTGCTACGGCAAGCACGACGCAGCGAAGAGGAGGCCGCGCAAAAGACCTCGTTCGTCGCCAATGTCTCCCACGAATTTAAGACGCCGCTCACGACCATCCGCTTATATGCCGAATTGCTTGAACAAGGGCGCGTGCACGAAGAGACGAAGCGCGCTGAGTATCTGGGCACCATTGGCCGCGAGACGCAGCGGCTGGCGCGACTGGTGAACAACGTGCTCGATTTCAGCCGGCTGGAGCAGGGGCGGAAGCGTTTTGATCGTGTCGAGCTGGACCTCACGGCGGACGTGGCGCGTCTGCTCGACACTCATGCACCGCGCGTGTCCGAAGCCGGGTTGGTATTACGTCGCGAACTACCGACGGGGCCCTTGATCGTGCGCACGGACCGCGACGCCATCGAACAGATATTAATCAACCTGCTCGACAACGCCTGCAAATACGCCTCCGACGGCCGCGAAGTGATCGTCTCTCTCCAACCGCGAACGCGAACGGCCGAACCGGTTTGTCACTTAATAAGTGACAAGCCGGTCGGAGTAATAGTGCGGGTATTGGATCGGGGATCGGGCGTGGCGCCAGGGCAGCGCGAGCGGATTTTTGAGAAGTTTCACCGCGTTGACGACGCCCTCACGGCGGAGAAAAGCGGAGCCGGGCTCGGGCTGAGTATCGCTCGCCAGCTTGCGCGCGGCCTAGGCGGAGAGTTGCGCTATGCGGACCGCGAGGGCGGCGGGGCGGAGTTCATTCTCGAATTACCATGAAAGCCAAAATTCTGATCGCGGAGGACGACCCCAATATCCGGCTCGGGCTGGTGGCTACGCTGGAGAGCGAAGGCTACGGGGTGACTGCCGCCAGCGATGGCGCACAGGCGCTTAAGCTGTATCCACAGGACAAGTTCGACCTGGTGATCCTTGATGTGATGATGCCGAAGGCCAGCGGCTATGACGTGTGCCGCGAATTGCGCGC
>CBRAFO010000067.1:0-20184 GCA_967755175.1 uncultured Opitutaceae bacterium
CCGGATCGGCCGCGTTGAACGCCGTGGCGTCGTGAAGTCCCGGGTTCCAGCCTTCGGCCGTGGCCCAGGCGATGGGGAGACTGAGCTCGGACGGGGTAAGCGAGCGAATCGTGAGGGGCTGGACGGGCGAGGACATGGGCGAAAGGGGATCATTAACCGACGGCCATGAAATAAGAGATCGAACTCTTCGAGCTACGGAGTTTTTGACCACTAATGGAATCGGCCAATGGGCCGATTCTTTGGGAGCGGCTACGGCTAATAGCCTTCGCGGTTAAGCGGAGGGGCGGCTGATGCCGCCGAGGGATGGCAATCCTCTGATCGCGATCCCGAATCCATTGGCGAGAGGACCGTTCAGGCCTCTCGCCCAGGCGTCAGAAGAACATTGCTTCGCCTAACGCGGCCTCGGGGCTCAGCAGGCTGACGGCCGTGGGCAGCGTCGTTTTGCCCGTGCCGAAATCGGCTTCGAAATGTCCGCTACCGTGCGCCAAGTCGCCGCGCCAGTGGAAGTGGTGCGCGTTGGAGTAAACGAAATCCAACTCGAACGAGACGCCGTCGGCGCGTTCGCGCGTTTCCACTGTGATGGCCTTGGCACCGCAATCGGCGAGACGGCTTTCGAGCCACTTCGCGATTACCCGGGCCTCGGCAGCGACCGCCGGCTGGTGGGTGAGGGTGACGCTCTTCAGGCCGTCAACAATCGTGTTGGGCGTATAGGCGCTGAGGAACTGCGCGATGGTCTGGCGAACGGGCAGCAGGCGGGCAAAGGCGAGGTCGCGCACCGCCTCGGGCTTGGGCCAAGAGAAGGTGAGCGCATCGGCGGGCGTGATCGCGCTGTCGAGGAGGACGCGCTTCGAGCGGCTGAGCAGGTATTGGAACTGGCTGATGCGGGCGCTGGAAATGAACCGGTGCGGCCAGTAATACAGGGGCAGATCGCTCGATAGGCAGATCGAAACCTGGTCTTCGACGAAGGGGCGCGCGGTGAACGGGTAGTTCAACATCACGAATTCACAGCAACGCGTGTCGCCCTTGGATTTACCGAGGTGACACTCGCCGTAGATCTTGGCGCGAATCTCCTTCTCGGTGGTTTCGTCGGGCATCGGGCAGAGCACGACGACGCGGCAGGGATAGCGGCGCGAGAAACGCACGGCCGTCTGGAATTGTTCAAGCGCATCCTCGACGGTGGTGTGCAGACCGAGCTGCACCACGAAGTTGACCTGAGTGGCCTTGGAATCGTCGTGCGTGGGCGCGCTGCCGCCGGCGGCGGCGGTGTCGTCCCACATGCGGGTCAGGCTGTGTTTGATCGAGCTGACGGGGACTTCGATACCCGGCAGGGCTTTGAAAATTTCAGACATGTTAACGTTATCTACAGTAGCACAACGAAGCCCGGCCGGGAGCCCGGCGTGGGGGATTCGTCATTAGGCATTCGTCATTCGACATTACGCGCCGAAGCGGCGTGTCACGGCTGACGCCAGAGGTGGTTGTTCTTGGCCAGCAGGGCGTCGGCGGCGGGAGGGCCCCAGGAGCCGGCGGGATAGCTGTCCATGCCGGCGCGACCGGCGGCGGCCCAGGCTTCGAGCACCGGGGTGTAGAGCTTCCACGAGGTCTCGGCTTCGTCGCCGCGGATGAAGAGGGTGCCGTCGCCTGTCATGGCATCGAGCACGAGGCGCTCGTAGGCCTCGGGCGTGTTGGAGCCGAAGGTCGTCGAGTAGCGGAAGTTCATCTTCACCGGCTGGGTGCGGGTTTCGAGGCCGGGGACCTTGCCGTTGAGCACGAGGCTCAGGCCCTCGTCGGGCTGGATCTGGAAGGCGAGGGTGTTGGGAGCGAGGTTGAAGCGCTCGCTCTCGGCGAAGAGGGTGCCGGGGGGGCGCTTGAACTGGACGGCGATCTCGGTGACGCGGCGGGCCATGCGTTTGCCCGAGCGCAGGTAGAACGGAACGCCCTGCCAGCGCCAGTTGTTGATCGAGAGGCGGATGCCGGCGTAGGTCTCGGTCGCGGATTGCGGGTTGATGCCTTCTTCTTCGAGGTAACCTTTGACCTGCTTGCCACCCATCATGCCGGCGGCGTATTGGGCGCGCACGACATCGCCGCGGGGGCTGAGGTCGAGCGGCTGAATCGCGCGGAGGAGTTTAACTTTCTCGTCGCGGATGGCCTCGGCGTCGAGGGACACGGGCGGCTCCATCGCGGTGAGCGCGACGAGTTGCATCGTGTGATTCTGGATCATGTCGCGGAGCGCGCCGCTCTGCTCGTAGTAACCGCCACGGGTGCCCACGCCGACCTCTTCCGACACGGTAATCTGGACGGAGTCGATGTAGTTGCGGTTCCAGAGCGGCTCGAAAATCGAGTTGGCGAAACGCTGCACGAGCAGGTCCTGCACGGTCTCTTTACCGAGGTAGTGGTCGATGCGGTAAACCTGATGCTCCTCGAAGACCTGGCGGATGGTCTGGTTGAGGGCGAGGGCGGAGGTGAGGTCTTTGCCGAAGGGTTTTTCGATAATGACCTTCGAGTGGTGGGGCTTGCCCAGGTATTTGGAGGCGAGCCCGCTGGCGCCGAGGTTGAGCAAGATCGGCGCGAAAACGGAGGGCGGGGTTGAGATGTAGAACAGCGTCTGCACCTCGCGACCGAGGTTCTTCTCGATCTCGGCGATGTGCGCGGCGAGGCGGTCGAAAGCGGCCTTCTCGTCGTAACCGCCGGCCACGTAAGTGGTGCGGGAGGCGACACGGCCCCAGACTTCTTCGTTCAGTTCGCGGCGGGAGAACTCCTTGATGGCGTCCGTCGCGTCCTTGCGGAACTGTTCGTCGGGGATCGCCTTGCGGCCGTAGCCCACGAGGAAGAAGTCGGCGGGGAGCAGGTTGTCCACGCTGAGGTTGTAGATTGCCGGGATCAGCTTGCGGGCGGTGAGATCGCCCGAGGCCCCGAAAATCACAACAACCGTGGGCGCGCTGCCGCGGTGTTTACTGAGTCCTTGTAGGAATGGATGACGTTGAGCTTCGGCCATGATTAAGTGTCAAAGTTCGCAAATCCCGAGGTGCGCAAGCAAGGCTAATGCGGTGAATTATCCGCATGGATTAGCACAGTTCCGGTCATGATTCGTCAGGGACGAAAATGCTTCGGGAACAGCTCGACGTTTTCGTAGTGCCGCACCTCGGGTGCTCCTTGCACCGGGACGGAGACCTCCACGACGTCGAACCGGTAGGTTTCCGGGCGCGGGCGCAACTGCCGCATGTAGGCCGTGGCGGCGCGACGCACGACGGATTTCTTGCGCGCATCGACCGCATGAAACCCGGAGACGAGGGCGTTGGCCGCGCGGGTTTTGACTTCGACGAACACCAGCACGTCTCCGTCTCGGCAGATCAGGTCGAGTTCATCGCGACGGTCGCGCGGACTACGCCAGTTGCGCGCCACGATGCGGTAGCTCTGCTTTTGGAGAAACGTGGCGGCGAGTTTTTCGCCGTGCTCGCCGGTCGAAGCTGCACGCGAAAACGATGCGTGTCCCAGCCAGTTTTTGAGTCGTTGCCACATCGCGGTGCGGCACTCGGTCGAGCGCCACTGATTCTCATTGCGACTCCTGGTTGGCGCTGGCAATTCCAGACTCCTCGCTCTCGCCGCTTTCCGCCGCTCCCGCGCTTCTATTTTGACCATGGCTTCGACCACCGCTCTCGCAAACACCCTCCGCCGCTCCCTGCTCATCAAGGTCATCTCGAAGCCGACCCCGAGCCGTGAGGACGTTGCTTCGGTCATCGAGCTCACCGCGTCGAAAGTCGTGGAGGCGCTGCAGGCGCAATCGATGACTCTCTACCTCGTCGAGGGTAACGACATCGTTTTCCGCCACGTTTATTATTCTCCCACGCTCTGGGGCAAAGACACGGCCAAGGCCGGGCCCTTCAAAGAAAACGCCGAGAAGCTCCTCACGCTCAAGCTGCCTCTGGGCAAGGGCATCGTCGGCAAGGTCATCGCTGAAGGGAAACCGGTCTTCTTCCGCAATACCCAGACGCAGGCGCCCATGATGATGTCGATGGCGCAGACGACCGGCTTCGACGTGCGCTCGATGCTTACCGTCCCGCTCAAGGCCGGTGACGTTAACATCGGCGCCATTCAGGTGCTCAACAAGGAGCCCGCCGCCGGCACGAGCGGCGAGTTCAACGACCAAGATCTCGTCCTGCTTCAAGAGGTCGCCGAGTATTCGGCCGCGCTCATCCAGCGCATGCTCGATCCAAAGTTCGTGCCAGGCCCGGACGACACGGCGAAGTTCATCTCGCGCCTCACCAATCACCCACTGGTCACCTCGATCGAAGAGCTCACCATCGACGAAAACCTGGTTACTGCGATCGGCGACGCGATCATCCGTCGCGAACACATCTTCCCCTGCAATCGCACGTCGCCCAGCTCCATTGGCGTGCTGATGACGAACCCGCTCGATTACGCGCGCCGCGAGTCGTTCCAGCAGGCCACCGAGCTTGTCATCGACGACATCCACATCGCCTCGGCCCCGTTCATCGAGAGCCTTCTCAAGAAATACTTCAAAGCCGAGACCGTCGCGCAGGGTAGCGGTGACATCGATATCTCCAGCGTCGCCGAGGTGATCAGCTCCGCCTACAACGGCGAGGGCGGTGACGTGAAGGCCGAGGACCTTGAAAACGAAGAGTCCGCTCCGGTCATCCAGCTCACCAACCGCATCATTGAGGACGCCTACATCTGCGGCGCGTCCGACATTCACATCGAGCCCCAGGAAAAAGACCTCGTCATCCGCTACCGCATTGACGGCCTCTGCATGGAGAAGCTTCGCCTGCCCAAGCAGGTCGCCAATGGCCTCGTGACCCGGCTCAAGATCATGTGCAACCTCGACATTGCAGAGCGTCGCCTGCCGCAGGACGGCCGCATTGTCTTCAAGAAATTCACCAAGAAAAACATCGATATCGACCTGCGCGTTGCCACCGGGCCGATGAACCATGGCGAGAAGGTGGTCATGCGTATTCTCGACAAAACCAAGAGCACGCTTCCGCTTCCGGCGCTCGGTTTTTCCGAGGAGAATCTCGCCCGTTACCGCGAGTGCATCCGCCAGCCCTACGGCATGATCCTGCACTGCGGTCCGACTGGTTCGGGTAAGTCGATGACGCTCTACTCCGCGCTCGGCGAGGTGAACACCCCCGACGTTAACATCCAGACCGCCGAGGACCCCATTGAATACACGCTCGCCGGCATCAATCAGATGCAGATGAGCCGCCAGATCGGCCTTACCTTTGCGCGCGCCCTCCGCTGTTACCTGCGCATGGACCCGGATATCATTCTCGTCGGCGAAATCCGCGACGAAGAGACCGCGCAGATCGCCGTCGAGGCGGCGCTCACGGGTCACTTGCTCGTCTCGACTCTGCACACCAACGACGCGCCCTCTACGATTGCGCGTATTGGCGAGATGGGCGTGGAGCCGTTCAACATCTCCGCTTCGCTCGTGGCTGTGTGTGCCCAGCGCTTGCTTCGCCGCGTCTGCAAAAACTGCAAGCAGCCCTATGAGCCCGTGGGCCGCGAAAAGAAGATCCTCGAAGACGCCATCGGGTGGAGCGGTCAGGTTTTCAAAGCCAACTCACAAGGTTGCCCGGTGTGCAGCGGCCTCGGCTACAAAGGCCGCGTGGGCATCCACGAGCTAATGGTGAACAACGAAGAGCTCACCAACGCGATTAATAAGGAAGTCGAGGTCGCCGAGCTCAAGCGCATCGCCATGCGCACTGGCATGAAGACGCTTCACCAAGATTCGATGCTCAAGGTGAAGCAGGGCCTGACGACCATAGAAGAAGCCTTGGCCAACGTCCCGCCGGATCTGATTAAGTGAGAGGTCGTAATTGAGAGTTGCAGGCTGAGAGTTGAGAGAGACAGCCAGAAGGCACTGTCGATTAGCCGCCGTCCTCCGTTCTGGACTCCCCGCCTTCCGCGCCCTCAACTCTCATCTTTCAACTCTCAACCCGTCTCCCCAGCATGACCCTGATCGAAGACCTCCAATGGCGCGGACTCCTCGCCGACTGCACCGACCTTGACGCGCTCACCAAGCGCCTGAACGAAGGCCCGATCACGCTGTATTGCGGCTTCGATCCCACCGGCGACTCCCTCCATGTCGGCCACCTGATGGGCCAGCTCACGCTGAAGCGCTTCCAACTCGCCGGTCACCACGTCATGGCCCTCGCTGGCGGTGCCACCGGCATGGTGGGCGACCCCTCGGGCCGTTCCTCCGAGCGCAACCTGCTCACGCGCGAACAGCTCTCGCACAACATCGCGTGCATTAAAGAACAGCTCGCGCGCCTCCTCGACTTCGACGCGCCTGCCAACCCGGCTCGCCTCGTGGACAACGCCGAGTGGACCGCGCCCATCAGCTTCCTCGATTTCCTCCGCGAGGTCGGAAAATATTTCTCGCTGAACGTCATGCTCGCAAAGGACTCCGTGAAGTCCCGCATGGAAGGCGACTCCGGCATCAGCTACACCGAGTTCAGTTATCAGCTGCTCCAGGCGCATGACTTCTACCACCTGCGCAACACCGCCAACTGCGAGCTCCAGATCGGCGGCTCCGACCAGTGGGGCAACATCACCGCCGGCACCGACCTAGTCCGCAAAAAACTCGGCGCGCACGTCTGGGGCTGGACCTTTCCGCTCATCACCAAGAGCGACGGCACCAAGTTCGGCAAAACCGCGAGCGGTGCTGTCTGGCTCGATGCGTCAAAGACGAGCCCCTACAAGCTCTACCAGTTCTTCGTGAACACCGAGGACGCCAAGGTGGCCGAATACCTGCGCAAGTTCACCTTCCTCTCGCGCCCCGAGATCGAGGAGTTGGAGGCGAAACACGCCGCCAATCCCGGCCCTCGCGAAGCGCACAAGGCACTCGCCCGCGAAGTCACCCGCCTTGTCCACGGACAAGCCGCGCTCGATGCAGCGCTCAAGGCCAGCGACATCCTCTTCGGCGCCGAGATCGGCGACACCACGGAGGAGGTTTTCCGCGATGTGGTCGGCGAAATCCCCACGAAGGAAATCACTTCGGCCCAACTCGCTGCTCCCGGCCTCGGTCTCACCGACGCCTTGGTTCACGCCGGTCTCTCGCAGTCCAAGGGCCAGGCCAAAAAGGACATCGAAGGCGGCGGCGTTTACATCAACAACGTGAAGTGCGCCGACATCGCCAAGGCATTGACGAGCGCCGACCTGCTCTTCGGCAAACACGTGCTGCTCCGCAAAGGAAAACGCACCTACGCGGTGCTCAACGTGGCGCAGGCCACGTTGTGAAGTAGCGAGGAGTGAGTAGCGGGTAGCGAGTAGTCGGAATGAGAAGGCCTCGTTTCCCTTCGGGGGACGCGGCCTTTTCGTGCCTAGCGAAAGCGCGAACTACGTTCTGGAAATCCGGATGCTCGCTACTCACTACTCGCTACTTCCAAAGCCGGCCTCCGCCGGCTCAGTCGTTCCTGCGCCCGCCGGAGATGATCATCAGGATGTGCAGTAGCGAACCGAGCGCGGCGACGAAGCCGGCGACGTAGGTGAGGCCGGCGGCGTCGAGGGTTTCGTTGGCACCCTTCATCTCGTCTTGGTCGAGAATGCCGAGGGTCACGAGTTGCTGCTTGGCCCGGCGGCTGGCATCGAATTCCACCGGCAAGGTTACGAGCTGGAACACGACGACCACTGCCAGCGCGATAGCACCGATATAGAGTAGATTATAGCCAAACGGATTCCGCATGTAGCTCAGCATGAGAATGCCGGCAATGATCACATAATTGGAAACACCGGCGGCGATCTGTGTGACCGGCGCGATCGTCTGGCGCACATTCATCATGGCGTAGCCGACCTTGTGCTGGATGGCGTGACCCGCCTCGTGCGCGGAGACACCGAGCGCGGCCAGACTGGTGCCATTGTAGTTCAGCTCCGACAACGCCAGCCGGCGATGAATCGGGTCATAGTGATCGGTCAGCTGCCCGGCCACGGACACGATTTCGACATTGGTGATGCCGGCGGAGCGCATCACGGCCTCGGCGGCTTCACGTCCCGTGATGTGCCCGCGCGAGGGGATCTGCACGTTCTTGTTATAGGCGCTGTGCACACGCATCTGCGCGTAGAGGCCGAAGAGGAACGGAACGATGATGAGAACAAACCAGATAAACATAGAGGAAGTGGGTTGAGCGTAATAAAGCGCGACCGGCGCGGGCCTCAAGTAGGACACGCCGATCATCGCACTGTTCAAATCATTCCGCTTCAGTGGCTCGCAAGCGAAAGATGGGCTCGTTGCAGGTGGATGGACTCACGCTTTGATCACCGAGACCTCGCCATTGCGTTCTAAGGTCGCGGTTCGCACGGCCTCCGTCTGATCAACGCCTTTGAGGCGCAGGTCTTCCTGAAGGTCTTTGGCGCTGAGGCTGTGGCGGCGTAAGGCATCGGGCTGCACTTTCCCTTGGTCGATCAACAGCACGGGCGAGCCTTTCACCAGCCGTCCGATGGAATGGAACCGGGAGGCGGACCAAGTCAGCCCACGATGCAGAAATACCAACACGAATCCGACCACGATGGTCGGGGCAAATGGTGCGCTTCCATTGATCGCGCGCGAGAGGGTCGATGCGAGAATGAGCGTGAGCAGGACATCGAGCGGGTTTCTGCGGGCGAAGAAGCGCTTGTGGGCCAGTCGCAGCATTAACAAGGCGGCGACGAAAACAACCAGTGCCCTCGCGGCCATTTGGCCGGTCGGGAGGTTCTTCGGCTCAACGTTCAAACCAAGCAGCTGCTCAAACACGGAGTGAAGTTGCTGCATCATAATTGATCACAACCGACCGCCGGTAGGTTGGCCGGTTCGTGAGATTCGCGGATGGATGGAGTAGCCGGACGCAATGAAGGCTCCGTCCTTGTGCGCATGAGTTTAGGCTGGAACAGTGCGCGGCATGTCCGATGCCTTTTCGTCCTCCTTGCCCACGCCTCAGCGTGAAGTTCATTGCGCCGATTCCATCGCGTGGATGCAGGCGCGTGGTCGGATTGATGGCGCGTGCGCGGTGACTTCGTTGCCGGACGTGTCTGAAGTGGGCAAGGCGCTGCCGGTGTGGCGTGCCTGGTTTCTAGACGCCGTGCGGCTGGTCGTCGATGCGGTGCCGGACGAGAGCGCGGCGCTGTTTTTCCAGTCGGATATCAAACGCGACGGCGTGTGGATCGACAAAGGCGCTATGGTTATCCGGGCGGCCGAGGATGCCGGTGCCCGCGTGCTGTTTCACAAGATCGTCTGCCGCCGTCCGCCCGGCGTGCTCACTTATGGCCGGCCGGGGTTCACGCACCTGATCGCGATTTCCCGCGCCATGAAGTGCCCGGACATCCTGCCGCTGCCCGACATCATCACCGACGCCGGCCGGTTGCCCTGGGTGAGGGCGATGGGTGTGCGCGCGGCGGCGCACGCGGTGCGTTTCGCGAAGGATCAGGTCGGTGCCAAAGTGATCTTCGACCCGTTCTGTGGCGTCGGCACGGTGCTTGCCGTGGCCAACACGCTCGGGCTGGACGCGCTCGGTGTCGAACTGTCGAAAAAACGCTGCGACGCATCACGCCAGTTGGTTGTCACGAATGACGAGTTGGCGCCCGATTCTGGCTCGTAGCTTCGCACGGCGGACGCTCAACTTTCGCTCATCAACTCCTTACCCATGCCCAACATTACCCCTGTTGATCTCGCCCTGCCGACGGTGCCGTTCAATCGCTTCTTTCAACGCGGAGTCGGCTCGTGTCACGCTTACCTCACGCTGCGCGAAGACTTCCGCGAACACGTGCGCCTCGCGCAGAAAGAGATTGGTTTCGGCGGCATTCGTTTCCACGGGATTTTCACCGAATACGTCGGCGTGGTGCACAACGGCGAAGATGCGGACGGCCCCAAGCTGAACTTCCAAAACGCGACCAAGATCTACGAGTTCTTCGTTGCCCAAGGCATGAAGCCGTTCGTCGAACTCGGCTTCATGCCTACGCGGCTGGCCAGTGGTCCGCAGACAATTTTTGACTACCGTGGCAACATCACGCCACCAAAAGACTGGGCGCAGTGGTCACGGCTCGTTCGCCGATTCGTCGCGCATCTGGTCAACCACTTCGGACTCGCCGAGGTGCTCACGTGGCACTTCGAAGTCTGGAACGAGCCTGACCTGCACAACACGTTTTGGACGGGGTCGATGACCGACTATTTCCAACTCTACGCCGAGACTGCCCGCGCCGTGAAGTCGGTGGACGAACGCCTCCGTGTCGGTGGCCCGGCGACGTCGAAAACCATGTGGGTTCCCGACCTGCTGGCCTTCTGCGCCGAGCAACGCGTGCCCCTCGATTTCATCTCCACGCACCACTACTGCGTGGACGCCGACCTCGTTCGCGGCGTGCCCGAAGGCCCGATGTATTATCGCGGAATGAAGGGTATGCGTGGCGACGTGGAGCGCGTGCGCGCACAGATCGCGGCCTCGGCATTTCCGCACGCCGAGCTGCATTTCACCGAGTGGAATTCCTGCCCGGCCCACGAAGACGTCTATGGCAAAGACACCGCGTTCACCGCTGCCTTTGCACTCCAGACGATCAAGGAAGTCTCCGGCATGGTGGACTCCTACATGTGGTGGACGGTGAGCGATATTTTTGAAGAGAGCGGCCTGAGCCTGCGCCCGTTCACCGGCAAATACGGACTGGTTAACCAACACGGAATCAAGAAGCCCGTTTTCCATGCCTTCCGCTGGCTGGCGCGCCTGTTTGCCGAGGAGATTCCGCTGGCCCACGCGTCGGCCCGGGCGACGCGCTCGACGCAAGGCGATGTGCGTGTCCTCGCGTGGAATCTGCCCGAAGTCATCGAGACCGACCTCGGCGGCGGTGATTGGAAAACGAAAGGCGAAACCCGCACCGACACGTTTGCGATCAAAGGCCTGCAGGGGCGTTACCGCGTGCGGGTGTGGACGGTCGATGACCAACGTGGCAACGCACTCCACGCGTGGCGGGTGATGGGTTCGCCTGATTATCCGAAGGCGGCGGAGATTGCGTCGCTGCGTGCCTCAGCCGAGCCCGTTTGCCTGCGCGACGAGGTAGTGGACTGTGATGGCGGCGGGGAATTCGTTCTCACGCAGGACTTGGCCCCGTGCGCGCTGGTGTGTTGGGAACTGGATCGCGTTTGAGGCGATGACGAGTGCTCGGCTTTCGGGCGGAGCGCTCGCCGCGATTTGTGCGTGCTGTGCGTGCGTCCGTGCCGGCCGGGCCGACGGTTGAGATCAGTGAGGGGCGGACTTGGCTGACTTGATCAGCTTTTCACGGGCCACGTCCAAGCGGGCGCGTTCCTTGGCGGTGAGACTTGAGATGCCGGACTTGGCGATGCGGTCGAGCAGGGCGTCCATTTCGGCCATGGCCATTTCCTTGGATTCAGGGGCGGCCTGGACGCGGCGTGGGGCGCTCTCACGCAACTTGGCTGGTGCGTTTGGGCGCGACTTCTTCGTGGTCAGGCGGGGGAGCGTGAAGTGGCCTTGGGCGCATCGAACGAAGAGGTGGGCGAAGCCAACCGTTGCGCCCAACGCGAGCAATTGAGGCCAGTCCTTTTGGCTCAAATGCATCAGCGCATAGATGCCGATGAGGAGTGCCGCCGCCCACTTCGCGAGGATGCCGAAGTAAACGGGGACGGTGGGGTAAAGGGTCGCAAACGCGGTGAAGAGGGCGAGTGCTCCGGGTGCGCCGGCGAGCTCAAGTGACCAGCGCAGGCCGAGCAAAGTGAAGAGCAGCGGGGTGATGAGGTAGAGCGCGCCGTAGAGGAAGAAGAAGGTGCGTCGCCCGAAGAACTTTTCCAGTTCCCGGCCGAACCACACGATCATGAACATATCGACTACGAACCCGAGGCTGGGCGGGTTGACCAAGCCGTAGGTCAACACGCGCCACGCCTGCCCCTTCAGGACGTCATCGCTGGAGAAGGTGATCCAGGAAAACAGGTGGCTGGCGCCAAAGGCCATCGCGAGGGTGGTGGCGATGAGCGAGGCGACGAACACGACCACGATAAAATGCGCAGCGTAGATGGCGTGACCGGCCAGCCAGGTGACGGGCTGTTGATCTTCATCTGAGGGAAAGGCGTATCGGCTCATGGGCTGCTGGAGGGCGCGAGGGGTAGCTGCAACCGGTTGTGCACAAACCCCGTCCGTGGTGCAAGCGTCAGGGACGGGCCGACGCGGAAAACCTGCGGTGCACATTGCACACGTTCAGAGCAATCGAAGGTGATACCTGCGTTGACGAGTGGCGGGCATACGCTCCTTAAAGGTGCGGATATGAAGTGGCCTGTATTAGGTGCATGGTTTGGAAACAAAAAAGCGGCTCCCGCTCCCGGGGGTATTTGCTTCTGCACGCTCGCCATCCACGCCCCTTATCGCGAGCGGGCACGACGGCTTTGTGCGGACTTGGCACCCGCGCCGATACTTGTTTTGACGGATAAACCGGCCGATTTCGCCGATCTTCCGGTGAAGGTCATCCGACATAAGCCCACGGGTCCCATGGCGCCCGATTTCGATGCCCGTATTCATGCCCTAGGTGGCAATCGGGGAGGGCCCGCCTATCACGACAAACGCTTCGCGATTCAGGCGGCGCTTAAGAGTTTCGATACAGCGTTCTATTTGGATGCCGATACGCGGATCAACGAGGTGCCTCGGTTTGCGGCATTCCCGGCGGGCCTGGCGGTTACGACCGAAATCCAGCGAAGCGTGGCCGAGCACTTGGAGCTATTTGGCTCTTGGCGTGCGCCCGCCTTCCACGACCTGGCGTGCGAGCTGACGGGAAATTCCGACGCGCTGCATGAGGCAAAGTGGTGCCAAGAATCGTGTTTTACCGTGACCAAAGACGGGCGTGAGGAGCGCTTTCTCTCGGCATGGGGACGTGCGGCGGAGTTCATGCAGCAACGGGAGGTGTTCTCCGGCGAGGGCGGCGTGATCGGGCTGGCCGCTCTCTGCGCGGGATGGACGGTGGACTATGAGGCGTTCGCGCCGCTGGCCGCGTTGTTTCAGCATGAGGGTGGGGGACCAAAGCTTACGTGAAGATGGGGCGGGCTGCTTTCCTCATGAACTTTCAGCTGGTTGGAGAGTCTGACAGTGAGATGTTAAACAACCTCTATACCCCTAGGATGATTACACGCTTCGGCTCTTTGGGCTGCTTGACCGCGCTGTTACTCGCATTTGCGTCTCCCTCGGCTCAAGCCGCAGACATGCCCTCTATGGCAACCATGCCGGGAGAGGTCTCCGCGATCAAAGCCGCCGTCGCGGTGCTCGTTCCGACGGCGGGGAACAAGGTCTCGGGTGTGGTGCACTTCAGTCTGACGGATACGGGCGTTCGAGTCGTTGCGGATATCTCGGGACTGAGTCCCGGGGTGCATGGATTTCATATCCACGAATTCGGTGACCAGACTTCGACCGACGGCCTTTCGGCGGGCGGACATTTTAATCCCACTCATGTCCACCATGGTTCACCCGATGCAGCCGAGCATCACGCGGGCGACTTGGGGAACCTGACGGCTGACGCCAGCGGTCACGCCACCTTGGATTTCGTTGATCCGACCCTGCGGTTGGACGGTCCGACGTCCATCATTGGGCGTGGCGTGGTGGTGCATGCCGATGCGGACGACCTGAAATCACAACCCGTGGGCAACGCGGGCAAACGCGTCGCCACTGGCGTGATCGGTGTGGCGAAGTGAAGGCGACTGCGCGCCCACTACACACGAGGTCCGACCGAATGGTGTTTCGAGGCCCGTGGATTATCTGAGGTGATAGCCTCGGGCCTTGTGATGTTTTCAGGCTTGGGATTCAGTGGGCGTTTTTATGTGCGCCGCATTTTCACCGGAAGAAGACACCTTGTTTGAGAAGACCGGCGCCGCAGTGCTGAAACGGTTGCGGAAGACCCGTAATCCCGCCGACCTGCTCTCGGTAATCAGGAGCGCGCACAAGGAGTTTGACCGCGCGTTTGCCACGGCTCCCGTCGAGGCCAAAGCGGCGGTTGCTTGTCGGGCGGGATGCGACGCGTGCTGTCATGTGCCGGTGGGCGTGCAGGCCCATGAGGTGCTGATCGCGGCCCAGTATGTGCAGACGCACTTTTCGCCCGTCGATCTCGATGCGCTGATTGATCGAGCTGCGGCGCATCGCGAGGCTTTCGCGGGGCGTTCCAATTCCGAGCGGACGGCTCTGAAAACGCCCTGTGTGCTGCTGCGCGCCGGCAGTTGCTCGATTTATGAGGCGCGACCCGAGGCGTGTCGTTCACATCACAGTAATAACGCCGAGGCCTGTCGCACGAATCTCCAACTCGAACGTGAAGACATCGACGTTTATATTCCGGGCGTCCGGGGCCGGATGTTCGCGGTGATGCTGGCGATCGATCAGGCGGTGGCAGAAGCCGGGTATGACGGGCAGGCTTATGACTTCGGCTCGGCTTTGCATGAGGCTCTTACCGACAGCTTGTGCGCGGTGCGTTGGGTTCAGCGTCAGCCGGCTTTCCCTGATTCCTGCCGTGAAGCGTCCGATTTGGACGATGGCGAGTCGGGTGTGATGCACCCGGAGGGTTATTTCCAATAAGGTCGGGATAGGAACAGGGGCACCTCAGCGAGATGCTCCTGTTCTTATCCTCCAGCCGACCTTCAAGCGATGGCTGGCACCGGCGGGGTGTAGCCGAAGAGGCCACGCTTCTTGATCGCGGTGGCGACTGGCGGCGGGACCATGGATTCCCACGAAATGTCATTCTCCTGGATGCGCCGCAATACGTCGCGGGAGAAGATGCTGAGGATCGTCTTGTCGAAGCCCACGATGCACTCGATGTAATGGTTTTCCATCAAGTGCGCGTAGAGGTTGCTGAGGTGGTCTTCGACTTGGAGGTTCTTCGCCGTGATGAGCACGTTGGCGGCAAAGGGCGAACCGGCAACATGGTCGGAGCCAGTGAGCGCGGGGGCAGGGTGGTTGTCGGTCAGATACCGGTCGTAAGCGAGCTGCTGCATCGGGTAGATGTAGAGCTTCACTGCGTTGCGGAAGAGGCGCCCGAAGTTTTCCAGAATGCCGCCAGGGAGCGCTTCGTAATACTTCTCGTTGAAGATCTCCAAGAGGTTGTTGATGCCCATGGTCACGCCGATCATCTCCTGCGTATAACGGCGGAAGTAGGTCGTGAGGCGGTAATACTCGGAGTAATCCGAGATGAGCACGGTGAAGCCAATGTCGCCGAGAAGATCGACGCGGGAGAGGAAGTCCTGCGCGTCGAGTTCGCCGGAGGCCAGGAGGTTGTTCATGGTGATTTCCATGAGCACGACGAGGTCTTTGCCCTTCACCTGCGGCTCTTGCATGAACTGGGCGCAGGCGCAGTTGAGCATGTCCACGTTGACGTGAGTGACTGGGCGGAAACTGCCGCGCTCCACGAGGACGGCTTTCTTATAAAGGATCTCGGAGGGTTGGAGCACTTCGCCGCCCGCACCGAACATGACGGCGTTGGTCAACTTGTGGCGCACTAGGAAGAGCGACATGAGGCGGTTGTCCACCTGGCCGAAGGCGGGGCCGCTCATCTTGAGCATGTCCACCTCGATGCGCTCCGGGCCCACGTTATCGAGGAGCGACTGGATCAACTTTTCGGGGTTATTCCGGTAATAAAACGCGCCGTAAATCAGATTGGTGCCAACGACGCCGAGCGCCTGCTGCTGGAGAAGGTTGTCCTTATCCCACATGCGGACGTGTATCATGATATCGCTGGGCGGACCGTGGGGCTCGGTCTGGAAGCGCAGGCCCATCCAGCCATGGCATTCGTTCGTGCCCTTGTAGTTGCGCGCCGCGACCGTGTCGGCGAACACGAAGAACGTGGTGGCGTCGCCGCGCTTTTCGTTCAGGCGCTCAAGCAGTAAGGTGTATTCGTGATCGAGCATGAGGCCGAGGCGCTCGCGCGAGACGTAGCGCGGCGACTTGCCGTAAATCGCATCACTAAAAGTCATGTCGTAGGCCGACATCGACTTCGCCACGGTGCCCGCCGCGCCGCCGGCTTGGAAGAAGATGCGCGCCACCTCTTGGCCCGCGCCGATCTCGGCAAACGTGCCGTATTTGGGCTCATCGAGGTTGATCGTGAGGGCCTTGCGGTTGGTGGTCAGCAGGTCTTTTTGCTCTGTCATCGCAGCATAGTTGGCGCGAGGTTGGCCGGACCGCAATCCTGTGAAAGCAAAGATGGCGAGGGCGGTCC
This sequence comes from uncultured Opitutaceae bacterium, assembly GCA_967755175.1. Classification (GTDB taxonomy): domain Bacteria; phylum Verrucomicrobiota; class Verrucomicrobiia; order Opitutales; family Opitutaceae; genus Rariglobus. The sequence continues at coordinate 16,162 of CBRAFO010000067.1, forward strand.
TCTGGGAAATAACCTGCAGAATCCATCGGACGAAAGGCTCATGAAAAGCTCTGGCAGTGCGGAGGCGGTTGGCTACGCTGCGGCACTTTTATGAAGAATTTCTTCGCTTCGTTCCTTGGCACTTTGGCGGCGCTGGCGCTCGCGATCACGGGTCTTGTGGTGGTCGCATTCGGCCTGATCGTCGTGCTCTCCACCTTCAAACCCGAAGCGAAGTCGGTCGAGTCGGGCTCGTATCTCGTATTCGATCTCAGTGCCAACATCACGGATTCACCTCCCGACGGAGTGGGGCTGGCCGGTTTGCTGGGCGGCGGCAAGGATTCCCAGACGTTGCAATTGCGAACCGTCACGCGCGCCCTGCGCGAAGCCGGCAAGGACAAGCGCATCGCCGGCGTGCTGTTGCTCGGCAGCCTCGCGCCCGAAGGCTACGGCACAGGTTTCGCCGCGCTCAACGAGGTGCGAGCAGCTCTGGGTGATTTCAAAAAATCAGGCAAACCGGTGGTGGCGTATTTGGATTTTGCGACGACGCGCGATCTGTATCTGGCGGCGGGTGCAACCGACCTCGTTCTCGATCCTTACGGCTCGCTGGTGATTCCGGGCTTGGCCAGCGAACCCACGTTTTTTGCCGGTGCCTTTGAACGCTTCGGTGTGGGCGTGCAGGTGACGAAGGTCGGCGAGTTCAAGTCCTACGCCGAGCCGTTCGTGCGTAAGGACCTGAGCCCGGCGAATCGCGAGCAAATGGAAAAGCTCCTCGGCGATCTTTGGGGCGATTTGCTCGCCGATCTCGCCGCAGACCGCAAAATCACGCCGGCCGATCTGCAGGCGCTGGTTGATTCCGAGGGCATCATTCGTCCTGAAACCGCGCTCAAGGCGGGGCTGGTTAACCGGCTCGCCTATCGCGACGAAGTGATCGCGCAGCTCAAGACCAACACGGGCCGCACGGAAGCCGACAAACCGTTCAAGCAGGTCGAGCTGGGGGCTTATGCCAATGCGCTGCCGACGCCTAAGGGCCATCCCGGCCATGAAATCGCGGTGATCTATGCCGAAGGCGCGATTGTGGACGGGGAGGGCAAACCCGATGAAGTCGGTGGCGAGCGCTTCGCCCGCGAGTTGCGCGCCCTGCGTCAGAACGAGGACGTGAAGGCCATCGTGTTACGCGTGAACAGTCCCGGTGGTTCAGCGACCGCCTCGGAGCACATCCAGCGCGAGTTGCGGCTCGCGGCTGAAGTGAAGCCGGTGGTCGTCTCGATGGGCAGTTACTCCGCGTCGGGCGGGTATTGGATTTCGACCTACGGCAGCCGTATCTTTGCCGAACCTACGACGATCACGGGTTCGATCGGCGTGGTGGGGATTCACTTTGATGTGAAGAAATTGGCCAACGATCTCGGCGTCACCTGGGACGGTGTGAAGACCGGCAAATACGCGGATATCTTCACGATCTCGCGCCCGAAGACCCAGGCGGAGCTGGATATTTTTCAAGGCATGGTGGAGTGGATTTACGGGGAGTTTATCCGCAAGGTCGCCGAAGGTCGAAAACTCGATCCGGAAGATGTGCGCAAGATCGCCGGAGGCCGCGTGTGGTCTGGCCGCGAGGCACTGAAGCTCGGACTCGTGGATGAACTCGGCGGTCTCGATGACGCTATCGCGCAAGCGGCGGAATCGGCGGGCGTGGAGAATAACTACACGCTGAAAGAGTTTCCGCAGGAGCAGACGTTCGCCGAGATGCTGGCTGGCTGGCTCGAGCACGCAAACCCGGTCCAGACCTCGCAACACAGTCTGGTTGCGCAAGTGGTGACGCGGTTGGAAGAGCAGGCCAAGACCCTGCAACAGTTCAACGATCCGCGTGGCGTTTACGCCCGCCTTCCGCTGGAAATCAGTGTGCGTTGAGGTGAGTAAAACGGGCCATAGGCGCCCGTAATTCGGAGGCATCAGCCCGCGCCTGGGGTGAATTGGGCGCGGGCACTGAAAACAGGTTTGGTTTCTTCGGGGTTCCTGTCTTTCGTGCGGGTCTCCATGAAAGTCCCGTTCCTCGATCTTTCGCTCCAGCACCAAGCCCTTCGTGAACAGGCGCTCGCCGCGCTCGCCGCGACTTACGACGCCACGCGCTTTTGCCTCGGCAAAGATGTCGAGGAGTTCGAGGCCAACTTCTCCAAGACGCTCGGCTATCCGCGCACGCTCGCCGTCAACAGCGGCACGTCTCCGCTCCACCTCGCCGCGGTCATCGCGGGCTGGGGCCCCGGCGATGAAGTCATCGTGCCGGCCTTTACCTTTATTTCGTCCGCGTGGGGCGTGAGCTATGTCGGTGCGACGCCCAAGTTCGTCGATATCGACGCCAAGACGTTCAACCTCGATCCGGCCGCCGTGGAGGCCGCCATCACCCCGAAAACAAAGGGCATCGTGATCGTGCATCTCTTCGGCCAGCCCGCACCGATGGACGCGCTCCTCGCCATCGCGAAGAAGCACAACTTGTTCGTCGTCGAGGACTGCGCGCAAGCCGTCGAAGCCAAATACAAAGGCACGCCGGTCGGCCTGTTGGGCGATGTGGGAACGTTTAGTTTTTATCCGACGAAAAACCTCGGTGGCTGCGGCGAGGGCGGTGCGCTGGTTTCCAAAAACGACGCGCACTTCGATCGCGCCAAGCTCCTCCGCGTGCACGGCATGGGTCGTCGTTATTACCACGATCTGGTGGGGTTCAATTTCCGCATGGATGGTTTTCAAGGCGCGCTGCTCAACGTGAAGCTGCCGCACCTCACGAAATGGACCGCCCGCCGTCAGGCCATCGCCGCGCGGTATCTCGCGGGCATCACGCTCGCCGATGTGGTTCTTCCTTCGACGGTCGATTACGGCGCGAGCGTGTATCACCAGTTCACCATTCGCCATCCGCGCCGCGATGCGTTGCGCGAGCATCTCACGAAGCACGAGATCGGCACCGACTTGATCTATCCTGTGCCGCTGCACCGTCAGGCGTGTTATGCGGGGCTGGGTTATGCGGAAGGTTCGATCCCGGTGGCAGAGAAGGCGGCGGCAACCTGCGTAAGCCTGCCGATCTTCCCTGAGCTGACCGATGCCCAGGTCGATCACGTGATCGCGGCGGTAAATGCTTTTTAACGGGGGCGGAGTTTCTCCAGAGGCTCAGATGTCTCCCGTGGGAACGAGCTTGCTCACGAAGATCGATCCAATCGCGAGCAAGCTCGCTCCCACTGTTAACCTCCGTGGTTTGATTAGTGTTTCTTAGTGCTCATTAGTGGTTTCAATTCCGCCTCATGATTAACGGCCTCCAACTCAAAGTCTGCGGGCAAACTCGGGCGGATGACGCCCGGGTGGCGGCCGAGCTTGGGGCGGATTATCTGGGCTTTATCCTCTATCCGAAGTCCCCGCGTTACCTGTCGCTGGATGCCTACAAAGAACTCGCTCCCGCGCTGCCGGCGGGGCTGCGACGGGTGGCGGTGATGGTGGAGCCGACCGCCGACGAACTCGCGGCGGCGGCGAGCGCGGGCTTTGGTTTTTTTCAGATCCACTTTGCTCACACGACTCCGCTGGAGACGATCCGTGGCTGGTCGTTGCAGGTCGGCGCGCATCGGCTGTGGCTGGCGCCTAAGTTGCCGCCGGCTGAGAATGTGCCGGCCGATTGGCTACCGCTCGCGGGCACGTTTTTATTGGATACGTTTCATGCCGCTGGTTTCGGCGGTTCGGGCAAGACGGGCGACTGGGAGAAGTTTGTCCGTCATCAGCAGGCGAATCCGCAGCACGCGTGGATTCTGGCGGGCGGGCTCAGTCCGGAGAACGTAACTGAGGCCGTCGCGAAAAGCGGCGCACGGTGCCTTGACGTGAACAGCGGAGTGGAGTCATCGCCGGGCGTGAAGGATCACGGGAAGTTGCGCAGATTGGCCGAGATCTTGGCGGGAATGTAGGAGCCTGCTTGCAGGCGATTTCGGGAGATTAACGCGGGCGTTCGGTTTTCATCGCCTGCAAGCAGGCTCCTTGTTGCTTGGGGATCTGATTGATTGAAGAGGTTCACCTGAGGTG
>CBRAFO010000068.1:0-20016 GCA_967755175.1 uncultured Opitutaceae bacterium
GCGTCACCGTCACACCGCTCGTGCAAAGCACCGACCAGAGCGGCGAGATCATGGCGACCACGTTGCAGATGATGCCGCCCGACCAGCTTGACCGCCAAATCCTGCCCTCCGGCAAACGCACGCTCGCCGCGTTGCTCACCGGAAAATTCAAGACCGCGTTCCCTGACGGCGCGCCGAAGGACGACGCCAAAAAAGACGCCGCCAACGCCACGCCCGCTCCGGCTGTCGCGTCGGCCACCGGCCTTAAGGAATCGACCGGCACCAGCACGCTCTTCCTTGTCGCCGACACCGACTGGCTCTTCGACGACTTCAGCGTGCGCCGGATGAACTTCCTCGGATCGCAAGCCGCCGAACCGCTCAACGACAACCTCGCCTTCGGCAGCAACGCCGTCGAATTCCTCGCCGGTTCGCAGGATCTCATCTCCATTCGCGGCAAGGGCAACGCTCTCCGCCCCTTCACCGTCGTCGCCCAGATGCAGGTCGAGGCGCAGAAGAAATACCAACAACAGCTCACCGCGCTCGAAGCCCGCATCGGCGAAGTCCAGTCGAAGCTCTCCTCGCTCCAGAGCAAACGTCCCGACGGCGGACGCCTCGTTGCCACGCCCGAGATGCAGAAAGCCATCGACGACTTCCGCAAACAGGAGGCCGTCATGAACGGTGAGCGCCGCGAGATCCGCCGCGCGTTGCGCGAAGACATCGACGCCCTCGAAAACCGCCTGCTCGTGATAAACCTCTTCGCCACGCCACTGCTCCTCGGCTGCTTCGGCCTCTGGTTCTACCGCGCCCGCCGCACCTAAAATCGTTCTCTTTCTCTTACTCTTTCTCCCGTCTTTCTCCGAACTCCGCGATGAAACTCAAGACCCTCCTCATCGTTATCCTCGCCCTCGCCGCGCTCGCTGGCGGGACGTATTTCCTGAACCACTCCGACCGCAACGCCGGTGCGTCCGACGAGCGCGTTAACCAACCGCTCGTCGCGTCCGCACTCGTCGATCGCACCGCCCGCCTCGAACTCTCTGAAAACGGCCAGACGGTCCGCTTGCACCAATCGGCGCCCGGCACCTGGCTCGTCGAGTCCTACTACGATTTGCCGGCGGACTTCACGAAGCTCTCCTCGCTCGTGAGCAGCCTCACGTCGGCCAAGGTCGAGCGCCTCGTCACCCAAAACCCCGAGCGCATCGTGCGTCTCGAATTCAAAGACACCCGCATCGCCTTCGCCGACGCCAACGGCAAGCCCCTCGTCACGCTCACGCTGGGCAAGAACGCCGATGGCGGCGGCCGGTTCGTGAAGTTCGACGATACGCCCAAGGCGTATCTTAGCCGGGTCAACGTTTGGCTCGATGCCACCGCCCGCAACTGGGCCGACACCACGCTGCTCGCGTTTTCTCACGACGACATCGCCAGCATAACCCTCTCGTTTCCCTCCGGCGAACCGCTCACGTTAACCCGCGCTGACAAGACCGCCGCCTTCACCGCCGCGTCCACGCCCGCCGGTCAGCAAGTAAAAGCCTCCGCAGTCACCACGTTGCTGAGCGACGTGGACAACCTGCGTTTCACCGAAACCAGCGCGCCCGACGCACCGGAAGCCGTCGGAGCTCGTGAGCACGCCCGCACGCTCACGCTCAAGACCTTTGCCGGCAAAACCTACACGGTCGCCCTTGGCCGTCAGCCCGAGCGAACCATCGTAAAACCCGAGGCCACCAAAGCCGATCCCTCCGCACCCATCGCGCTGGTGGCCGACGCGACCAAGCCCACGCCCGCCGCCACCACGCCTGAGAAATCCGGCCCAACCGCCGTGGTGGGTCCGCTTACCGAAAAAATCCCTGCCGGCCCGGTGTTCGCCTTCGTCACGCACTCCAATCCCTCGGCACCGATCAACGCCGCCATGGCGAAGAGGGCATTCCAGATCAGCGAATCGACGCTCACCTCCCTGCCGGCGCAGGCCGCCGATCTGTTCGAGCCGGTTCCGGCAGCGACTCCGGCCACGACCCCAGCAACAAGGTAAAAGTGTGGCTTAAAGTGTGGCCGCCGCCCCCGCCGGCCAGACCTAGATCAGCCGCCTGCCGAACACCCGTTCGCCAGCGGAAGTCATCCGCTCGCCAGCGTCTAACCTGCTGGCGTGAGCCGTCCTTTGGAGGCACGGAGGGAGCCACACTTTCGCAAACTCCCTGCCTAGGCATGTCACCTGCTTTGCTCAGTGCGTTCGCCCACGCACCATGCCTATCCCTACCGCCCGTCCTGGTGTTTTTCGAGCCTTCGCGTTCCGGGGGCCGGTGGTGGCGTCGCTCGTCGCAGGCGTAGCGTTATCGACGGCACTTTTCCTTACCATTCGCGGCTGGGAACGCCGTGAAGCCCAGGCTGCCGTCAACGCGCTCGCCGCCCAACGCGTCGAGCTGTTGCGCGAATCCCTCGGCAACTCGCTCGAAGCACTGCATTCGCTGCGCTCGTTTTTTCTAGCGCAAAACGCCGTTGACCGCGCCCGCTTCCGGCAATTCGTCGGCGGAGTCCTGTCCCGCCACCCGGAGTTGCAGGCGCTCTCTTGGACGCCCCGCGTGCCGGCTGCTCAACGTGCGGCCTTCGAAGCCGCCGCGCACGCCGATGGCTTTCCCGAGTTTCACTTCACCGAACTCGCCGCCTCCGGCCACCTCGTGCCCGTCCCGGCGATTTCGGACAAGGACAGCTATTATCCGGTCTATTTCATCGAGCCGCTGGAGCGAAACCGCGCCGCGCTCGGCTTCGACCTGAACAACCGCATTGCCACGCTCGCCCAAGCCCGCGACACGGCCGCCGCAGTATCCACTCCGCCGATTCACCTCGTGCAAGAGGAACACGAAGAACCCGGCTTCATTGTCTATCTGCCCGTGTTCGACGGACCCGCCCCGGCCACGATCGAAGCGCGACGTGCGGCCAACACCGGTTTCGTCGCTGCGGTTTTCCGCATCGCCGACTTGGTTAATCCCGCGCTCGGTTCGCTTCCCGGGTTGCGCGTGGACTTGAGCGAATTCACCGCCGGCCCGCTCGTCCGCTATGCCGTTTCGCGGCGCGATTCCGCACCCGACTCCGCCGACCTGACGCCTTGCACCATTCCCCTGCCCTTTGCCGGTCGCGAATGGTTGCTCACGTTCACGCCGACCACGCGTTTCGAAGCCGGTCGCCGCCCCTGGCAATCATGGACGGTGCTCGCCGGCGGACTTTTTCTCACCGGGCTGCTCGCCGCCTACCTCATCAACAATCTCCGACGCGGCACCGAGGTCACGCGGGCTCATGCCGCGCTTCAGTCGGAAATGCTCGAACGTCAGCGCGCCGAAGACACCGCCGCCGCCGCCAACCGCGCCAAGTCCGACTTCCTCGCCAGCCTCAGCCACGAGATCCGCACGCCACTCAATTCCATCCTCGGCTACACCCAGATTCTCGAACGCGATCCCGATTTCCCCCATCGTCAGCGAGACGCCGTCGGCGCCATCGCCAACAGCGGGCGTCACCTCCTCGGGCTGCTCAACTCCATCCTGGATTTGTCCAAAATCGAAGCCGGGCGCATGGACGTCCAGCACGAGGTCTTTGACCTCAAGGTCCTCGTTCAGGGCATCGTCGAGATGTTCAAACCGGACTGCGCCGACAAACACCTGGATCTGCGCGTCAACGTAGCCGGCACCAGCCCGCGCACCGTTGTCGTGGGTGACGAAGGCAAGCTCCGCCAGGTGCTCATCAACCTGCTCGGCAACGCCGTGAAATTCACGCCGCGTGGCGAGATCGCCATCGGCGTGACCACGCCCGCGCCGAACCAGTGGCGATTCGAAATCACCGACACGGGCATCGGCCTGACCGAGGAAGAACGCATCGGACTCTTCGCGCCGTTTCACCAAACCAACGCCGGCCGTCGCTTCGGTGGCACCGGCCTGGGCCTCGCCATCGCGCGCCGCCACGTGGAATTGCTTGGCGGCGAAATCCAAGTCCACTCCGAGCAGGGCGTCGGCACGCGGTTCGAGTTCACCTTGCCACTGCCCGCCTCCGTCGTTCCGGCCAGCTCAAGCTTGTCGGCTATTCCTCAGCTCGTGCCCGACGTGGTGGTCCGGGCGCTCATCATCGACGATAACCGGGACAACCGCCGCCTCCTCGCCCGCCTCCTCTTCGACATCGGTTGCCGCGTGGCCACCGCTGCGACCGCCGCCGCCGCTCGCGACATCGCCAAGTCGATTCCCGAAATCGTCTTCATCGACATGTTGCTCGCCGACACCACCGGCCCGGCACTCCTCGCCGCTCTTCGCGCCGACGGTCTGCCGGCGGACATCCCCATCGTTTATCACACGGCGGTCCTCCTCAGTCCCGCGGATCGCCAGGCCCTGCTCGCCAGCGGCGTGAGTCTCTTGATCAAACCCTTCCGCATCGAAGAACTCTGCACCTGTCTCCTGCGCGTGCCCGGCGTGCGCTTCGAGACTCCGCCTGCCGATCCCGCGCCGACTCCGCTCGACCTCGACCGCATCGTCCTTCCCCATGACTTGTGCAACCGCATGACGGTCGCCGCGGAGTTGCACAGCACCACGGTTCTCAAGGCCTGCCTGGAGGAACTGCGCGAGCTCGGCGGCCCCTCCGAGACCCTCGCGGATCACCTGCGTCACCTGCTGCGCTCCTACGACTTTACCGCGATCGCCCGCCTCCTCGAACACCTCCACGTGCAACCGCCTGCACTCAACGCGTCCCCCGTTACCGCCGAGACCATTGCCGATCCCGCCGATACCGAACTCGCATGACCAAGCCCCACTCCGACCTCGTCTTGGTGGTGGACGACCAGCCGGTAAACCTCGCCCTCCTCGGTGATCTGCTCGAACCCGCCGGCCACCAATTGCTCTCGGCCACCAATGCCGAAGACGCTCTTCGCCTCGCTCGCAAAGCGCGCCCCGATCTCATCCTCCTCGACATCGTCATGCCCGGCGGCAGCGGCCTCGACGTGTGCCGTCAGCTCAAAGTCCACGAGAGCACGCGTGACATCCCGGTTATCTTTATCACGGGTCGCAGCGAGACCGACATGCGCCTGGCAGGCTTCGCCGCGGGTGGCGTTGATTACATCGTTAAACCTTTAGAAGCGCCCGAAGTGCTCGCTCGCGTTCGCACGCACCTCGACCTCTCGCGCACCCGCCGCGACCTCGCCGCCCGACTCGCCGACTTGCACGCCGAAGTCGCCCGTCGTGAAGCCGCCGAAACCGCCCGCCACGCCGCCGACGAACGCCTCTCGCTCCTCTCAGCCCGCGAGGCTCGCAAATGGAACGTCGCCGGGCTCGTTGGTCGCAGCCCCGCACTCACAGCGTTGCTGCGCGAAGTCGAACGCCTGCAAGCCTTCGGCCGCACCGGCGTATTGCTCTGCGGTGAAAGCGGCACCGGCAAGGAACTCGTTGCCCGCGCCCTCCACTCGGGAAGTCCGCGCGCCAAAGCGCCATTTATCCCCGTCAACTGCGTGGCCGTGCCCGGCGAGCTCATGGAGTCGATGTTCTTCGGCCACCTCAAAGGCGCCTTCACTGGCGCGACCAGTGATCGCAAAGGATTCTTCGAACTCGCCCACGGCGGCACACTCTTCCTCGACGAGATCGGTGACATGCCCGCCGCGCTCCAGGCCAAGCTCCTGCGCGTGCTGGAGGATGGACGCATCACTCCACTCGGCGGCACCGTGGAAAAACAAGTGGACGTGCGCGTCATCGCCGCGACCAACGCCCACCTCGAAAGCAAGATCGCCAGCGGTGCGTTCCGCCAAGACCTCTACTTTCGCCTCGCTCGCACCCGCATGCGCGTGCCGCCGCTGCGTGAGCGCCCGGAGGACATCCCGCTGCTCGCCGCGCATTTCATCGAGCAGTTCTCGACCGAGATGAACCTGCCTCCGCCCGCGATCTCCGCCGCCGCGCTCACCGCGCTTACGGCCCATGCGTTTCCGGGAAATATCCGCGAGCTGCGTAACCTCATCGAAAGCGCCCTCATCGCCGGCAACGGCCGTGAACTCACGCCCGCTCACCTGCGCTTCCTCTCCGTAACAACGCCGCCTCCGACGCCTCCATCGCCCACGACGATGGAGGCTCCCGTCGGGGCGGGTGAATCCACCGCGCCGCTTCCGCTCAACTTGGACGCCGCCGAACGCATGCTCATCCGCCGCGCCGTCCAGCAGGCCGGCGGCAACATCGCAGAGGCGGCCCGTTTGCTCGGCGTCCACCGCACCCGCATCTACCGCACGCTCGCCGAAGAGAACTGAGTGCCCGCGAGCGACGCCGCTGTCGCCGCCGCGACGTTTGCGACACTTCACGCCGTGCGGCGAAACGGACGCTAAAAGCCGATTAATTTTTCTACGGTTTAAAGCAAAGCGACTTAGGTCCGTCACCACGCCCACTGGCACACGCGCCGCTAAGCAATGGGCACTGCACCTCCGCAGCGTTCCCAATCGACGCAACACCACTATGAAACTCGCGCCTGCCCGCCTCCTCGCCGGTCTCTCCTTCGCGGCCCTCTCCGCCGCTGCGCTCCTCCCTGCCAGCCTCCGCGCCGACGACGCCCCACCGTCCCGCCTCCACGCGCTCGTTAACCTTGAGGTCTCCGATAAATACCTCACGCCACGCGGCATGATCGTCCAAGACAAGGGCGTCACCGTCCAAGCGCTGTTCCTCGGCTTTTTGAACGTTTACTCCAAGCCCGACGCCCTGCTGAGCGATGTCACCCTCGTCGGCGGTTTCTGGAACGACTACGCGTCCGAAAGCCTGCCCGAGCACGTCGGCGCCGGCAGCACCGAGACCAACTGGGTCGAGATCGACCCGATTTTCGGCGTCTCCCTCGGTCTCGGTAAAAACTTCAAACTCGACGTGACCTACACCGCGTTCGCGATGCAGATCCTCGACATCGGCACGTCCGAGCACCTCGAAACCAAGCTCAGTTACAACGATAGCGGGCTTCTCGGCGCCTTCGCTCTCCATCCTTACGTCAGCTTCTGGAAGGAGCTCGATAACAAAGCCACCGCCGCCGCGAACTTCGGCGTTCCCTCCAGCTACTACTTCGAAGCCGGCATCGCCCCGAGCTACTCTATCGGTTCGGTCAAATTCGAAGCGCCTATTCGAGTGCTCCTTCCCGCCGATAACTTCTACGGCGAGACGTTCGCCAAGACGTCCACCGTCGGCCTCTACGAAGTCGGCCTCAAAGCGAGCGCGCCGCTCACCTTCATGCCCAAAGGTTACGGCTTCTGGAGCGGTCACATCGGCGTCCGTTACATGAAGTTCGTAGATAAGAACCTTCAGCAGCTGGCCACCGATGGCGGCTTCGGTAACCGCACCAAGGACACCACCCAGATCTACTCGGGCGTCACCGTGTTCTTCTAAAAAAACGCGAGCCCCCGCCCCGCGCACCATGAACTCGTTGCCCACGCTCTCCATCGCCGCCGAACCTTACGCGTTCGACCTCCTGCCCGCGAAATGCGCGCTGCTCATTATCGACATGCAGCGCGACTTCCTGGAGCCGGGCGGCTTTGGTGAGATGTTGGGCAACGACGTTTCTCAACTCCGGCGCACCATCGAGCCCAACCGCCGCCTGCTCTCCGCCTGGCGCGCCAAGGGCCTCCCGGTGATCCACACCCGCGAAGGACACCGCCCCGATCTCGCCGACTTGCCACCCGCCAAAAAGATCCGCGGGCGCAGCGCTACGTGCATAGGCGACGCCGGTCCGATGGGGCGCATCCTCGTCCGTGGTGAAGCCGGCCACGACATCATCCCCGAGCTTTATCCACTCCCGTCCGAACCCGTGATCGACAAGCCCGGCAAAGGCGCCTTCTGGGCGACCGATCTCCACGGCATCCTTCAAAACCTCGGCATAATCCAACTCGTCGTTACCGGCGTCACCACCGAGGTCTGCGTCAATACCACGGTCCGCGAAGCCAACGACCGCGGCTACGACTGCCTCGTGCCCGCCGATTGCGTGGGCTCTTACTTCCCCGAGTTCCAGACCATGGGCCTGAAGATGATCAAGGCCCAAGGCGGCATCTTCGGCTGGGTTTCTCACTCCGACCACCTTCTCGCCGCGCTCTGATCCGCGCCGCTGCCCGTCCGCACGTTTCGTCACTGTCTCGTTAAACCGCACGCAACTACCACCACCATGAGCACCGCCATCATCGCCAAACCCAAACTCTGGGTCCCCGGAGATTGGAACGCCTACTTCGGCTTCGGCACGAACATCCTCGTAAACCTCCTCACCCTCACCGCCCTGCTCCGCTTCGTCTTGAAGATGCCCGATAGCCTGGTCTTCGGGCGCATCCTGCCGGCCGTCGGCCTGATGCTTTGTTTGTCCACGGTGTATTACGCGTGGATGGCCTACCGCCTCGCCAATAAAACCGGTCGCACCGATGTCTGCGCCCTGCCCTCCGGCATCAGCGTGCCGCACATGTTCGTCGTCGTATTCGTGATCATGTTACCGATCTCTATTAAAACCGGCGACCCGATCAAGGGATGGGAGGCCGGCCTCACGTGGGTGTTTATCCAAAGCTTCGTGCTCATGGCCGGCGGCTTCATCGCCCCGTGGATTCGTAAGATCACTCCCCGCGCCGCCCTCCTCGGCACGCTCGCCGGCGTTTCGGTCACGTTCATCTCGATGAGCCCGGCGATCCAGATGTTCCTCACTCCGGTGATCGGCCTCGTCTGCTTCACCATCATCCTCCTGAGCTGGTTCGGTGGCGTGCGTTACTTCAAAGGCATTCCCGCCGGCCTCATCGCCATCGCCGTCGGCACCGCGATCGCGTGGGGATCGAATCTCTTCGGCCTCAACTACGGCGGCATGAGCCTTAAAGGCCTCACCGATTCCTTCGCCAACTTCGGTTTCCAGATTCCGCTGCCCGCCTTCAGCCACGTATTTTCCGGCTTCCAGTTCATCGGCGTGATCCTCGTCACCGCGATACCGTTCGGCATTTACGACCTCGTCGAAGCGATCGACAACGTCGAGAGCGCCGCGGTCGCCGGCGACGAATTCCCCACGACCCGCGTGCTCACCGCCGATGGCGTGGTCAGCCTTATCGGTTGCCTCATGGGCAACCCGTTTATCAACGCAGTTTACATCGGACACCCAGGCTGGAAAGCGATGGGCGGTCGCATCGGTTACTCCGCCGCCACCGGGGTCACCGTGATCCTGCTCTGCTGGTTCGGCACGATCTCCGTAATGCTCGCGCTCATCCCGAGCGTGGCGATCCTGCCCATTCTCCTCTACATCGCCATGCTGATCGGTTCGCAGGCCTTCCAGGAAACACCCAAGCGCCACGCGCCCGCGATCATCCTCTCGCTCGTCCCGCACTTGGCCCACTGGGCGGTCACGCTCATCAACGGTGCCCTCGCCGCCGCCGGCATCTACGCGGTTTCCGAGGAACTCGGCAGCGCGATGAAAAACCAAGGCGTCCTCTACCACGGCCTCGAGGTCGTCGGAGGCGGCTCGATCCTGGGCGGCCTCATCCTCGGCGCCGTCGGCGTATTCATCATCGAACGCAACTTCATCAAGGCCGGTGCCTTCGCCGCAGCCGGCGCAGTCCTCACGTTCTTCGGCTTCATGCACGGCAACGCCATCGGCATCGGCCAAAGCCCGCTTGTCGCCATCAGCTACCTCGCAGTTGGCGCGATCCTCATCGGCTGCGCCAAGTTCTCCAAGGTCACCACCCTCGCGCCCACCGCAGCCGAGGAGGATGAAGAACTCCCCGAAGGCCTCACCGAAGCCGCCACCTGATTACCCATGCAACGCCACGTATCCGCCGATCCCTACGCCTGGCCCTACAACGGTGACCTGCGCCCCGAAAATACCGTGGTGCTCGTCATCGATATGCAGACCGACTTCTGCGGACCCGGCGGCTACGTGGACAAAATGGGCTACGACCTGTCGCTCACCCGGGCACCCATCGGCCCGATTCAGAACGTCCTCCACGCCGCCCGCGCGAAGGGGTTCCACGTCATGCACACCCGCGAGGGTCACCGGCCCGATCTCGCCGACCTGCCCGCCAACAAACGCTGGCGCAGCCAACGCATCGGCGCAGGCATCGGAGATCCCGGCCCTTGCGGACGCATCCTCACCCGCGGCGAAGCCGGCTGGGAAATCATCCCCGAACTCACGCCCCTCCGCGGCGAAGCCATCATCGACAAGCCCGGCAAAGGTTCGTTCTACGCGACCGACCTCGACATGCTCCTCCGCCGAAAAGGCATTCAGAACATCGCCCTCGCCGGCATTACCACCGACGTGTGTGTTCACACCACGATGCGTGAAGCCAACGACCGCGGTTACGAATGCCTGCTCTTGGAGGACTGCACGGGCGCGACCGATCACGGCAACCACCTCGCCGCGCTCAAAATGATCAAGATGCAAGGCGGCGTCTTCGGCGCCGTCGCCAACTCCCAAGCCCTCATCGCCGCGCTGACCTGACCTCGCCTGCTTTCAGCCCGGAGACACACGAAACCCGCTGCGCCGCCCGCAGCGGGTTTTTCTGTCACCTCCCCGCAAACGCCTTTTCCATTCTCCTTCCCTCCGCTTACATCCCCGTCGTGGTCCCTTCCTCCGAGCCCGATCCCGCGCCGCTTTATTCACGCATCGAATTGCCCGACTTCACGCGCATCGCCGAGTGGCAGCATCAGCTCAACTGGGAGCCGTTCGTCGAAGGCGTGGAGATTCACCGCCTCTACGGCGACGGCCTGACTGGCCCCAGCGCCGCCCTCCTCCGCTTTAACCAAGCCGGCAAAGTCCCCCTCCATCGCCACACCGGCTATGAACACATCTTCGTGCTCGCCGGCTCCCAGCGGGACCAAAACAGCCTGGCCCAAACCGGCACCCTCATGATCAATCCGCCTGGCACCACTCACAGCGTGGTCAGCGAAGCCGGGTGCATCGTCCTCGCGATTTACGGCAGTCCGGTGGAGTTCACGCCCTGAGCACGCCCGCGCCGGGCGCGAACCCGGCGGCCTCGTCTTCTACAACGGCCCGTAGGAATTAGGCCCCCGCCCGATACGCGTCGGGCCGGAACAGTTTAATATCTGGCTGCATATGGCATCCCTCGCGCTCCGGCCCCGGTCACCGTATCACCTCCTGCTACTTGGCTGTGCCGTGGCGCTCTTTGCAGAGTCGCCCGTCCTCCACACTCAAACCGGGTCACGCCACCCAAACACAAGCGTCGTCGTCACGAGCAAACCGGGACCTCAAGAAACGAAGGTTCTCCAGAGCGAGGAGTCGTTGCGCGCCGCACAAAAGGCAGGGGCAAGCCTCGATGAACAAGTCGCCATGCTGGACGTGCTGGTGGACATGCAACGCCTGCTCGTGAAAGACCCTTCGTCCACCGACCTCCACGTCCGCCATTTGCAGGCATTGGTTGAGGAACTGGCCACCCTCAAGGCACGTGTATTGACCCCGCGTATCGCGGCCCTCCGTGTCGCTGCGGAAAAGGCCTTGGCCGACGGACAATTCGAGACCGCCGCTGAAACGCTGCGCGCCGCGCTCGAGTGCCAGCGCACCATCAATCAAAGCCCGGCTCCCGCCACCGCGAAGGACATCTCCGGCGAAAGCACCCTCGCCTCGCTCCTGCGGCAAGCCGAGGCGACTCCCGCCACCAACGCCGTTAACCGGGACCTGCACAGCGCCCGCCAAGCCGCGAAAGATTCGCGCATTGAGGAGGCCACGGCCGCCTACACCCGCGCTCGTGAGGCGCAGGTCGCGATCAATCTACGTTTCGCGGGAACTTCGTTCGCCAGCCAATCCCTGCTCAGCCAAATCGACGTCGAAGCCGCTGCGGTGCAGGCGGAGGTCCCCCTGCGTGAGATTCGGGAGTTGGTGGTCCAAGCAGATCTCGCGGCTTCCGCCGGCCAAATCGACACCGCCGCCAACCAACTCGCCACTGCCCTGACGAAACTCCGCGAGCTCGCCCAGCACTTTCCGTCCGCCGTCGCCGCCGATGAAATGGATGATCTTGAGCGCACGTATCAGACAGTGCGTTCCCGGCCGCTCATCGATGCCGCAGCCGCGTTGAACACCCGGTGTGACGAAGCGCTCCGTATCGGCGATACGCGGCTCGCGGTCACCCTTGCCCGGCAAGCGCTCGAAACGTTGGAAATTGCCCAAGTTAAGTTTCCCCAAAGCAGCCGCCTCGAGCCCACGTTGATCCGCAAATTCACCTATATCGGACTTCGTGAAAACGAACTCGCGTCCATCCGTGACCAGTTTCGCGAACAGCTCAGGCCCGTGCCGTCCCATGCCGGACTCCACATGCAAAAAGCCGAGGTGTCCCAGGCGCTTTACACGCAGATCATGAACGCCAATCCCAGCCGCAACCCCGGAGGTCCCCTCCCGGTGGATTCCGTCAACTGGGAGGAAGCCGCGACCTTCTGCCGACGCTTGTCGTGGCTAATGGGGGCAACGGTGCGCCTGCCCACTTGCGATGAGTGGCAGGCCGCCGTCACCGGCTCCGAAAACGCGCCCGCCTGGACTGTGAAAAATAGCAACGCACGCACTCAGGAAACCGGCAAGTCGGCGCCCGGCCCGACGGGGTTCAGTGATTTAACCGGAAACGTGGCGGAGTGGCTCCAGCCCGCGAGCCCCGCCTCGCCCGAGGCTCCTGTGGCGGGTGGCAGTTTTTTGGATACGGCTGACCGGATCCAGCAAACTCCCGTCTCGATCCTGGATCGCACGGCACGCAACCGCTACATCGGCTTCCGCGCCGTCATGGAAGGCCGGTAACCCCGGACGATAGAAAGCCGCACTGTTTAGAGGCAAATTCCCCGATGCTTTTACCGGGGTTAAAACCCTGCGGAAGCACCGAACCACTCGATCATCTCTGCGTCAGTTCCCCAGTCAGTGATGGGGATCGGTCATTATGGTAATTAACATGAAAACTGAACTGAGACATTTCACCATCCTCGGTGCCTTCGCCACCTTGGTCGCCTCGGCTGTTGCCGCACCCGTTTATTGGGACACCAACCAATCCACGGCAGGCATAGGCGGGACCGGCCTTTGGACGTCGGCCGGCAACCCGAAGAACTGGTCCACGTCCTCTGCCGGCACTGCGAATGGAGACAAATGGAGCGACAGCGCCTCCGACGTGGCGACGTTCGGCGGCACCGCAGGAACGGTCACCATCGATACCGCCTCCGTCCCGACGATCACGGCATCGTTGGATTTCACCACCGCAGGCTACACCTTGGCCTTTGCCGATCGCTCCTTCACCGGACTGGGCACCCTTTCGCTCAACAATACCGGTGTGACCACCATCGACTTCGGCTCCACCTCGGCCACCGCCAACACCGTGGCTTTCACGGCAAGCAGCGCCAGCACGTGGACGGGCACGCTCACGATTCTCAACTACTCCAGCACCCTCGATACGCTGAAGTTTGGCAGCACCGCCTCGGCTCTCACCGCAGCGCAGTTGAGTAAGATCCATTTCAATATCGGCGGCACGCTCTACGGTGCGCAGATCAGCTCTTTGGGGGTTCTTACCGCCACCGCCATCCCCGAGCCTGCGACCACCGCGATGCTCGGTGCGATCGCCGTTTTTGGCATCGCGTTTTATACGCGCCGCCAACCGGCCACGGCTCGTAATTAACCCGAGGACGAGCCCGCTCAATCAGGCTCCGCTCCGCAAGAACGGAGCCTTTTACGCGCCCGTCACGTAACAAGGTGAGCGACACATCCAAGGCCGTCTCGACGGTATTCAATCCTGCCGATCCCGCGCATAAGCGGAAGCTCTGGGTGCTTTGTAAGTCCGAGGAACGTTGGCAAATCTACATTTTTTGGAAGCGCCTGATCGGCACGATGGTCGCACTGGCCGTCATTGGCTGGCTCACGATTGCCGGGAGCGCGTGGACTTACGTCCGCTACCAACACGGCCTCAAAAACCTCAGCTATTGGAACATCGCGGCGCCCTGGCGTTGGCCGGAACATCGCAAGGAAGTCGGGCGATTTTATCTCGACCAAGCGCCGAAGAAGCTAGCCGACCAGGACTACTCCCATGCGCTCGCCTACCTGCGAATGGGCGTGGTTCGCATCCCGGAGGATTTGCAGGGCAGGGAAATGCTGGCTCAAGTCTTCGACGCGTTTGGCCGGCCAGATTTGGGCATCACGACCATGGAGGCCGGACTCCCGTGGGGCGCCGCCGACCTCGACTATCTCAAGCTCCTCTTCGGCCTCTTGTTCGAAGGCCAGCACGACAAACAGGCGTTGGAGATTGCCCAAAGCATCCTCCCTGAAAAGCCGGATGATAAACGCCCGCACCTCTATGCCGCGCTTCAGGCGGCCACCGCCCAGTATTATCGAGGCGCTTACGATCAGGCGGAGCAAATCGTGAAACACTGGAATTTGGAGCGCTCCAGCGAGGGATGTAGCTTGCTAGCCAGGATGGATTGGGAGCGAGGCGATCAAGATGGCGCGCTCACTCGGCTCCAGCAGACCTTGGATCGACATGGATGGACCGAGCCGATCCTCATCCAATTAATTCAATATTATCGGGAGCGGGGCCAATACGACAAAGCCCGCGAATATGCGCAGTTCCGCCGGGTCAATGCGCCCAAAGGACCAGGCCCAAGCATCGACCTCATCTACTCGTATTTTCAGGAAAACGATCAAGCCGCCATCGCCCGTGAAACGGACGCCTATCTCACCACGTATGCCAAAGATCACCTCGCGCTCATGATGATGGCGTGGATGTGCATGGATACCGGGGATGTTCCGCTCGCCCAAAGAACCTTGGATGTGGCCGCCGCCAATGGACACCCGTTGAACGGGTTCACGTTTGCCTTGGTGCAGGCGCAGCTCACCAACCAAGACTACCCGCGTGCGCTGGCCTCGGCCGACGAAGCGCTCAGGTCGCCCAAAATCCAGGTCAAAGCCACCTTCGACTCCATGCTGGCCGGGCTGCGAGCGGTCGCACTCTTTGCGAGTGCCAAAGAGCAAGATGGAGCGTTGCAACTGAAGGCGTTTCTTAGCCAGAGCACTCTGCGCGCGACCGACGCGGTCCTGCTGGCCCGCCAGTTGCAGCGCGTGAATGCCGTTCCCGCCGCCCGCGCCGTGCTCACCCACGCCACGACGACGGATTATCTGAACCAAATGGCTTGGACGGACCTCGTTCGCCTCGACTCCTCTACTCAGAACCGGCCAGGTTTGGTCGAAAATCTCCCGAAGCTCATCGCGATGCGTAAGCCGTCGCGCGCCGCGCTGGAGGAAGCCCTCCTAGTCCTCGATCCGGTGAGTGATTCCGCCTTGGTGCATCAAACCCGACTCGCCCTCGCCGCCACCGCCCGAGAGCTGAAGTAACTCAGACTTCCCCTCGGCGCTTTGCGCTCCTTTGATCGCGTTGACTCGCCGAACGGGGCTGGGCTCAGCGCTTCTCGGCTTTACAACACATCATTAGATTCGCATACGTTGATACGTAAATGAAGCCAGACCGTTCCATCTCCGCGCTTTTCGCCGCCAACCGCCCGCTGCGCTCCTTGGAGTTCTTCCCGCCCAAGGACGATACCGGTGTCGAGGCGCTCCGGCAGACCGCCGTTGCGCTCCAGACGATCCCTTGGGATTTCGTCTCGGTGACCTATGGTGCCGGCGGCACCACTCGTGAGCGCACGGCCCAGGTGAGCCGCCTGCTGAAAAGCGAATTTGGCTTCACGGTCATGCCTCATCTCACCTGCGTCGGCCACAGCCGGACCGACCTCACGGCGCTCGCCGACCAGATTTACGACGGTGGTTTTCGCAACATTATGACCCTGCGCGGCGATCCGCCCAAGGGCGCGACCGAGTTCACCGTCGCACCCGATGGCCTGCGCTACGCCAGTGAACTCGTTGCCCTTCTAAAAGCGCGCCATCCCGATTTCTGCCTGGGCGTCGGCGGTTATCCCGAGAAACACCCCGAGGCCATTTCACTGGAAGCCGACCTCGATCACCTCAAGCGCAAGGTCGATGCCGGCGCTGACTTTATCACTACCCAGCTCTTTTTCGACAACGCGATCTACCACCGCTTCGTGGATAAATGCCGCGCCGCCGGCATCACTGTGCCGATCGTGCCGGGTCTCATGCCCGTGCTCTCGGTCAAACAAATCCAACGCATCACCACGCTCTCCGGCTCGGTGCTGCCCGCCGCGCTCGCACGCCGTCTCGAAGTCGCCGAGGTCAACCCCGACGTGGTGGAGATTATCGGCATCGATTGGGCGCTCACGCAGATCCGCGACCTCCTCGCCCAAGGCGCACCGGGCTACCACCTCTACATTCTGAATCGCGCGAAAAGTGCACTCGCACTCGCCGCCGGTTTGGCGGCGTAAGGTAGCCGGTAACGCGCGGCTATAGACCGCACCTCATCGACCCCGGGTTCCTGTAACCGGCCCGGTGATGGCCGGCGCCTCAACCGCCGGCCATCACCGGACGGAACCCCGCCTCGGTCAAAATCCGCGCCACCACCTCGCGTTGGTCGCCTTGGATTTCGATGGCGCCGTCCTTGACCGTGCCGCCGGAGCCGCAGGCCTTCTGTATTTTTTTTGCGAGCTGTTCCTTTTCAGGAAGGCCGATCCCGGTGAATCCTTTGGCCACCGTCACGGTCTTGCCCCCGCGTCCCGCCGTCGAACGCAGCACATCCACACGTCCCCGGTTCTTCGTCGGTTTGGCCTCGTCGGCGACCGGCTTGACCGCACCCGCTGCGGCCGGCTTCGGCCCTGGCGGAAGGCTCAAGCCCCCCAGCGAGCCAAACGGATTCTGCCCCAGTTCGCGGCCACCATCGGTTGAAATTTTGTCTTTGCTCATAGTGAAAACACGTCGGTCTTACGTCGCGCTTAACTTATACGGTAGATCCTATTTTTCCGAGGTCCGTCCCGCCCGCCCGCCGCAAATTCCAACGGGAATGTCACTCTCTCCGCCGAGAAACATCAGGGCCTTTGGATAGCTTCTGTTTTGAAGGAAATGAACAAGTTGCGGATGGAGTGAGGCCCGTCCCTGCTCCAGGAAAACATCCAGCCGCGCCATCTCGTCAGCGATGGCCGCGCCATTAGCGGTCTTAATTGCAGCCAAGAGGGAGATAAGAGCGTCTTTGATCTGTGCTTCCATGGGAATCATCAAAACTAATTAAGCCGGCAGTTCAGTCAGTTAGAAAATTTCACACCGTGTGTTTCCGGACGTCGCCGAACCGGATGACACTTGAGTAAAGCACCGTTGTCATGCAGGATAAGACCCAATTTTCACTATTACAGACCCGAATAGATCGAGCCCAGTGTGAACCCAAACCCCCGTCCGGCAAACACCTGTCGCTCACCCTCCATGAACTCCCTATCTCTTCCCACACGCGCTAATTCTGAAGCCATTGAAGCCGCCTATAATGCGTGGCTCGCCAACCCCGACTCTGTCGACACCACGTGGCGCGCCTTCTTTCAGGGCTTCGCGCTCGGCAGCGCGGGCGACTCGATCAGCGCCGCCTCCGCGAATGGCGTGAAGGTCATCGATAGTTACAAGCAGGCTCAGATCATCCGCTACATCAACGCGCACCGTTCGCATGGCCACTTGCAGGCGCACCTCGACCCGTTAAGCGACCCGCCCGCGCCCCATCCCAAGCTTCAGCTCTCCCACTTCGGCCTTGATGAGCAGGATTTAGAAGAGACGTTCACGCTCACCAACTTCCAGGGTGGCGGCCAGAAGAAGCTCAAGCACATCGTTTACGCGCTGCAACAAACCTACTGCGGTCGCATCGGTGTCGAATACATGCACATGCAGGACCACGACGCGCGCGAGTGGCTCCAGGCCCGCATGGAAGCCTGCAACAACCAGCCGTCTTTCACCCGCGGCCAGAAGATCCGCATCCTCCGCCGTATCCATAAGGCCGAACTCTTCGAAAAGTTCCTCCACACCCGCTTCGTCGGCCAGAAACGTTTCTCGCTCGAAGGCGGCGAAACGATGATCGCCGCTCTCGACTCGATGATCGAATACTCCCCCGAAGTCGGGGTTGAGGAGATCGTCATGGGCATGGCCCACCGCGGTCGTCTGAGCGTCCTCACCAACATCCTGCGCAAGCCCTTCGAAGTTCTCTTCGAACAGTTCTCGGAAAACTACATCCCCCACGCCGTGGGCGGCGATGGCGACGTGAAATACCACCTCGGCTACGAAGCCGAGCTCAAGACCACCTCCGGCAAAACCGTCGAAGTCCGCCTCGCGGCCAACCCCTCCCACCTCGAAATCGTCAACCCGATCGTCGAAGGCAAAGCCCGTGCGCGTCAGCGCATCCGCGGCGATGTCGAGCGCCGTCGCGTATGTCCGTTCCTCATACACGGCGATGCCGCCTTCGCCGGCCAAGGCGTCGTGGCGGAGACGCTCAACTTCTCCCAGCTCCCCGGCTACCGCACCGGCGGCACCGTTCACTTCGTCATCAACAACCAGATCGGCTTCACGACCAACCCGTCCGAAGCCCGCTCCACGCGCTACTGCACCGACGTCGCCAAGCTCATCGAAGCCCCCGTCTTCCACGTCAACGGCGACGACCCCGAGGACGTCTGCTACGTTACCCGCCTCGCCCTCGATTTCCGCATGCGGTTCCAGCGCGATGTCGTGATCGACATGTATTGCTACCGTCGCCACGGCCACAACGAGGCCGACGAACCCGCATTCACGCAGCCGGTGCTCTACAAGAAGATCGCCGCGCACCCGCTCATTTCCACGCCCTACTCCCAGCGCCTCGTCAAAGACGACACGTTGAGCGAAGCCGGTGCCGAGGCCATCAAGGCCGAATACACCGCCGCCATGGAAGCCTCCTTCGAAAAAGCGAAAGCTGTCGAAGCCGCCAAAGCCGCCGCCGGTCACACCACCAGCCCCTTCGCTGGTTCCACCGCGATTTTCCAACCCGGCTACAACCACGCGCCCGTGCCCACCGGCGTTGCCCCCGAAGTGATCGCCAAGGTCGTCGCCGGCCTTACCAAGGTGCCCGCCAACTTCAAAGTTAACCCCAAGATCAAACGCTTCCTCGATACGCGCGTCCAGGCCCACAAAGAAGGCGGCCTGATCGACTGGGGTTTCGGCGAAGCGCTCGCGTTCGGCACTCTCCTCGTCGAAGGCACGCCCGTCCGTCTCAGCGGCCAGGACTGCGAACGCGGCACGTTCAGCCACCGCCACGCCGTTCTCTACGATTCCGAGACCCGCGAAAAATACGTCCCGCTCCTCAACCTCGAAGAAAAGCAGGAACGTTTTTGCGTCTATAACTCGCTTCTCTCCGAAGTCGCCGTCCTCGGTTTCGACTACGGCTACTCCCTCGATTATTCCCGGATGCTCTGCATCTGGGAGGCCCAGTTCGGCGACTTCGCCAACGGTGCCCAAGTCGTGATCGACCAGTTCATCTCCTCCTCTGAGTCGAAGTGGCAGCGCACGAGCGGCATCGTCCTCCTTCTGCCCCACGGCTACGAAGGCCAAGGCCCCGAGCACAGCAGCGCCCGTCTTGAACGCTTCCTCCAGCTCTGCGCCGAGGACAACATGCAGGTCGCCAATATCACGACTCCGGCGAACTTCTTCCACGCCCTGCGCCGCCAGATGAAGCGCGACTTCCTCAAGCCGCTCATCGTGATGTCGCCCAAGTCCCTCCTGCGTCTGCCTGCCGCGACGTCCAAACTCGAAGAGTTCACCACCGGCGCGTTCCAAGAAATCATCGACGACCCCACCCCGCCGCAAGCCGCCAAGCGCCTCATCCTCTGCTCCGGCAAAGTCTACTACGACCTCGACGCCTACCGCACCGCCAACAAGGTCACCGACACCGCTCTCGTCCGCATCGAGCAACTGTATCCGCTTCACAGCGACAAGCTCGCCGAGATCGCGAAGGCCTACGGCAAAGCCAAGCTCATCTGGTGCCAGGAGGAATCTCAGAACAACGGCGGATGGACCTACATCGCTCCGCAGCTTGAGGGCATCTTCGGCCGCAAAGCCGCTTACGCCGGTCGCGACGCCTCGGCTTCGCCCGCCGTCGGCTCGCTCGCCGTCCACAAGCAGGAACTCGCCGCCTTCCTCAAGGACGCGTTCACGATCTGAAGCCGAGGAAGTAGCGAGTAG
>CBRAFO010000069.1:0-19925 GCA_967755175.1 uncultured Opitutaceae bacterium
TGACCACGGCGAGGTCGGCCTTGTCGGCTTTGAGCGCGGTGCGATCAGCACTGAGGCGGATGGCGGCGGGAACTCCCGTCGTCTCGCGAGTGGCCTCGAACGGCTGCCCCTTGCGGGTGCCCTTGGCCACGAGTTTGCCGGGCGCGTATTTCACCTTCCACTCCAAGTGATGGAGAGGCGTCACGGTTTGCTTGCCGAGCGAGACGCCGTTGAGGAACAACTCGACCTCGTCGCAGTTGCTATGGACCCAGACGGGAATCTCCTGCCCTTCCCTGCCCTGCCAGTTCCAATGCGGGAAAAGGTGCAGCACGGGTTCGTCGGTCCACCAGGATTTCAGATAAAACGCGGCGTCCTTGGGGAAACCGCACAGGTCGAGGATGCCGAATTGCGACCCGATGGCGGGCCAGCCGAAGGGCGTCGGCTCGCCGCGATAATCGAAGCCGGTCCAGATGCACATGCCCGAGAGATAGGGGCGGTCCGCGTAATGCTTCCACGCGGTTTCCAGGTTCGATCCCCAATCGTTCGGCGGCTGCCAGTCGTAGGCGCGCAGGTGACACTTCGCGGGATCGTCGAAGTAAATGCCGCGCGTCTGGTGGAAGGCGCATTCCTCGGTGCCGATGATCGGCTGATCCGGCTTGCGCGCGTGCCATTGGTCGGTGGTGAAGCCGCCCTTTTTCATGTTGTTGAGGTAGTTCAATCCCGCGACTTCGATGACCTCCGAGAAGCCATGCCCCCAGCCGCCGCTGATGGCGAGGGTGACGGGCCGCGTGGAATCGAGTTGTTTCGTCCAGCGCTGCATCGTCGAGGCGATGCGCGCACCCGTGTCGCCGCCCTCGATCTTCCATTCCTCGTTGCCGATCGACCAAAGGACGACGCTCGGGTGGTTGCGGTCGCGCTCGATGAGGCGGCGCAAATGGTCGTGATGATACTCCGTCGTGCCCATCAGGCGGTTCTCGTCAATGACCACCATGCCGAGCCGGTCGCACGCGTCGAGGAACTCGGGCGTGGCCGGGTTGTGCGAGCAGCGAATGGCGTTACAGCCAAATTTCTTCAACTGCTCGATGCGCCATACTTGCAGCGCGTCGGGAATGGCCGCGCCGACGCCGGCGTGGTCCTGATGGTTGTCCGTGCCCTTGAGCTTCACGTGCTTGCCGTTGAGGAAGAATCCCTCGTTCGCGTCGAAGCGGATCGAGCGAATGCCGAATGTCGTTTCGGTGCGATCCACGACCTTGCCGCCGGAGGTGATCGTCGTGACGAGTTTGTGGAGGGCCGGCGTGTCGATGCTCCAGAGCTTGGGATTGGCCACGGGCAGCACTTCTTTGAACTCGCCGCGTTCGCCGGCCGGGACGCTGAGGTTTTTCGCCTCCGCCGTGGCGACGGTTTTGCCTGCGTCGTCGAGAATGTCCTGACGGATGTCGAAGGTTTCGGCTTTCCCGCCGTCGTTCACGAGCGTAGTGCGGGCGGTCACATCCGCGGCGTTGTCCTTGATTTCCGAGGTCACGAACGTCCCGTTCTCCGCGACGTGCAGCGGGTCGGTTTTTACGAGCCAGACATGGCGGTAGATGCCCGCGCCCTCGTAGAACCAGCCCTCCTGCTGAGACGCGTCCACGCGCACGACGAGGACGTTCTCGCCTCCGTAGTTCAGGAACTCGGTGAGGTTGCGGGAGAAGCTGCTGTAGCCGCTTTCCTCGCGACCGAGGTAGTGGCCGTTGACCCAGACCTCGGAATCGCGGAACACGCCGCCGAACTCGATGCTGATGCGCTTGCCGAGGTCGGACGCAGGGATGGTGAACTTCTTACGATACCACCCGATGCTGTTCTCCGGGAAGTTGCCGCCGATGGCCTTGTAGCCGTGGCTGCCACTGCCGTTCTCGCTGAAGGGCAACTCCACCGCCCAATCGTGCGGCAGATCGAGTTTGCGCCAGCCGCTGTCGTCGAAGTTCTCCGCGCGCGCGCCATTGCCGAAGCCCGCCTTGGACCGATAGGTAAATCCATCGGCCGGAGGGGTGAAATCCTTCGTCTCATCCGTGACGTGCCCGAGGGCGAACCGCCAATCGGAGTCCATGAGGCGCCGCTCGCGGGGCGAATCGGCCGCCTGAACCAGGGCAGTGAGGCAGGTGAGAGAGAGGAGGAAAAAAGCGATGCGTTTCATTTCAAAAATTCTTTCGGCGCGGATGGCTTCGTTTGCACGGTGACGGAGGCAGGCTCGAGGCCCTTGCCGGTCGCGGTGAGTTTGATTTCGCCGGTGGCCTGCGTGGATTGCACGAGGACCTGCGCGAGGCCGTTGAACAGGCTGCGGCTCCACTTGGGCGACGGGTTGTCCCTGGTCGAGATGAACTGGTCCGGCTCGTGCGACGACGGATCGCCATTGCCGACGCCGATGATCTTGCCGGGGCCGGTGATGGCGAAGGTGATGGCATCGTTCGCGGTGGGAACCATGCGCCCCTTCGCGTCGGCGACCTGCACCGTGAAGACGGCGAGGTCGGCCTTGTCGGCTTTGAGCGCGGTGCGATCAGCACTGAGGCGGATGGCGGCGGGAACTCCCGTCGTCTCGCGAGTGGCCTCGAACGGCTGCCCCTTGCGGGTGCCCTTGGCCACGAGTTTGCCGGGCGCGTATTTCACCTTCCACTCCAAGTGATGGAGAGGCGTCACGGTTTGCTTGCCGAGCGAGACGCCGTTGAGGAACAACTCGACCTCGTCGCAGTTGCTATGGACCCAGACGGGAATCTCCTCCCCTTCCCTGCCCGGCCAGTTCCAATGCGGGAAAAGGTGCAGCACGGGTTCGTCGCTCCACCAGGCTTTATAGTAGTAGTAACTGTCTTTCGGGAACCCGCAGATGTCGAAGAACCCGTAGTGGCAGTTGATGACCGGCCACTCGAAGGGCCGCGGCTCACCTTTATAATCGAAGCCTGCCCAAACGAAACCGCCCGCGATATTTTCGCGCTCCGCCACCGGCGGCCACGCTTTCTCGACCGTCTGCCCGGCGGGGCCGGCCGTGATACTATAGGCTGAAACATAACCGCGCTCGCGGTCGCCGTAATAATCCTCCCAGTGTTCGGTCGCGTAAATGCCGCGCGTGCAAATCTCGCTGGCGATCTCGGAGGCGATCATCGGGACCTTGGGGAATTGCGCATGCACGCCGTCATATACCCACGGATTGTAGTTGATGCTGATCACGTCGAGCTGGCCGATGATGCCCTCGGGCGTGTCGAAACCGCCATTGAGCGCCGCAGTGATAACCCGGGTCGGGTCGAGTTCACGGACGCACTTCATCATCGCCCGCACCATGGCCCCGGATTCGGGAGTGCCTTGGATCCATTGCTCATTGCAAAGCGACCAAGCGAAGATGCTCGGGTGGTTGCGGTCGCGCAGGATCAGCGCGCTGAGCTCGCGGTGCTCGACGGCGGGAGCGTCCTTCGGCGTCTGATCGACATAGACATCCCCCATGTTCCGATTCTCGGCCATCACGAGGATGCCCATGCGGTCGCACTCATCGAGGAGGAACGGCGTGACTGGATTGTGGGAAAGGCGAATGGCGTTGCAGCCCATTTCCTTCAGGCGTTCGAGGCGCCAAGTGAAGAGGCGGTCGGGCACCGCAACGCCCACTCCCGCGTGGTCCTGATGCATATTCACGCCCTTTAATTTGACGTGCTTGCCGTTGAGGAAAAAGCCGTGCGCGGCGTCGAAGCGGATATGACGCACCCCAAAGGTCGTCGTGGTTTGATCGACGACCTTTCCGGCCATGCTAACGGTGCTGCGTAATTTATATAGATAAGGAGTCTCCACGGACCAAAGCGT
This sequence comes from uncultured Opitutaceae bacterium, assembly GCA_967755175.1. Taxonomy (GTDB): domain Bacteria; phylum Verrucomicrobiota; class Verrucomicrobiia; order Opitutales; family Opitutaceae; genus Rariglobus. The sequence goes on from CBRAFO010000069.1 coordinate 3,799, forward strand.
GGCTCCGGGCAACGAAATCGATTGCGAGACCGTTGCGTCGGCCCGGGCCGCGAGAGCTTGGGCGGAGGACGTGGTCGCGATTACCTTGCCGGTGGCGTCGACGACTTCGTTGAGAACGGTCGCCTCGGCGGGCACGTCCCCGGCGTTGGCGAGGGCCGTGCTGATTCTAATATCGGCATCGGCCCGGACGCCGCCGCCCGGATCGGCGAGCTGCGGAGTCACGAACACGCCGTCAGGCGCGATGTGAACCGGGTCGAGCACGACCATGCGGGCATGGCGATAAATACCGCCGCCTTCATACCACCAGCCTTCGAAGCGGGGATCGACCTGCACGACCAACACATTCCGCCCGCCGAAGTTCGCCGCCGCCGTGATATCGAAGCGAGCCCGTGTATAGCCGCTGTATTGGCTATAAACCTCGCGGCCATTCAGCCAGTAGTGGCTGTTGTTAAACACGCCGTCGAACTCGAGCCAGAGTCGCTTGCCCTTGGCGTCCGCCGGAATCGGAAGCTCCCTGCGATACACCGCAGACTTGACCGGCAGGAACGCATGGAGGGAAAACCATGACGGCTTCGAGCCCGGGGACGTGCCCGGGTCGCTCGGAACGAACGAGCCCTCGACCACGTAATCGTGCGGCACGTCCACCTGACGCCAGGCGCTGTCATTGTAGTCAGGGGCTACGGCATCGGGCGCCTCCCCCAAATGAAAGCGCCACCCCTCGTCCAGCGAACATACCCTGCGCGGAGCCCCGGCCATGGGCGCGGTAAGTTTATCTGCGACCGGAGCGCCGGGCTTCCTTGTAAGGGCCGCGTGGCCGGCCGGCGCCGCCTCAATCGTGCAAAGCGATTTCAGCATAATGAATGCGCAAAAGCAGAGACGCGAAAACCTCTTCATCGGGTATCCCGAGTGAAAGAAAACGAGCGAATGTCGGTGATTTCCTTGCCTTGTGCTTCTGAGGTGAACTTCAGAAATACGGCGTGGCGACCGGTGATGTCGTCCACGGGGATCGTGAGTTTGCGCCAAACCGCTTCGCCACCGGAGAGCGCGTCCACCGGAACGACGCCAATCTTCCTTCCGTCCTTCTTGGGGTCGTCCAACCAGACTTCGACTTCGCCGGCGGCCTCCCGGTTCTGGAGCTCGAGATGAAACTGGATCTTTTGCACGGACTTCGACTGGCCGAAATCGAAGTATTTATAACCTACCACGCTGCCGTCGCGGTTGCCCTTGATCGGACGCGTCGCCTTGTCGGTTTCCGTGACATAACTCCCGCCTCGGAACACGCAGGCAATATCGGACGGGGTCACCTTGTAGGGATCGAGACTTGCCTCAAAGCCCAGCGAGGTTTGTTCAACCTGCGGAATGCTGCCGTCGGGCTTGATCGTGACCGGCTCCGCGCAGGCCCGGCGCGAGTAGACCGTTTTATTGGTCATGCGATGATAGAAGATATACCACTGGCCGTTCAACTGCGCCAAGCCGCCGTGGATGTTGCCACCATGCGCGTCGCCGCTGTTGCTCACGATGACGCCGCGGTAGTTGAACGGACCGGTCGGCGCATCGCTGGTGGCGTAGGCCAGATCCGCACCTCGGGCATAGACCAGATAATAGGTGCCGTTGATTTTGCGGGGGGACGGCCCTTCCTGGTAATTGAACGGTGCCTCGCGCGGCAGCACGTCGATCTGGTAGGTATCCGGTAAGACTTGGGTCGGGTTCTTCGGGTCAAGCTGCACCATGTAGGAGCGGCCGCCGCCATAATAGAGGTAAACCTTGCCGTCGTCGTCCACGAGCAGACCCGGGTCGAAGTATTGCGCCCAAACGCCGAAATCGATGGGCGCTCCGGCGGGAGGCTGGACATGCTTGATCACCTTGAACGGCCCCACCGGCGTATCGCTCACCGCCACGGGGCAAGGTGCTCCGACGATCTGGGCGAAGAGGTAATATTTGCCGTCAATCTTCGCGATATCCGGAGCGTAGAATTGGTTGTCGGACCAGGGGACGTCATCCTTGCGCCCGTCGATGTCCCGCGTGGTGAGCACGACACCATGATCGGTCCAGTTGTTGAGGTCGTTGAGCGGAGCCGACCAGACCTTCAGGATGTAATCACAAAAGCTCTGGGAGTTGGCGAGGTCATGCGATCCGTAGAGATACACGCGGTCGCCAAACACGTGCGGATCACCGTCGGGGATGTATTCGTAACCGGGAAGAAAGGGGTTGGCGGCATGGACGGCCAAGGGCATCGCGATCATTGCGAGCAGACCGGCGAAGGCGTGGGCGAGGCGTGCAGTCGGCTTGATTGTCTGTGGGGTCATCTTGCTTTTTTAAAAGCAAGACCGGGGTTTGCGCGACAAAACCATCCGGCATCGATCAGGGCTGCCGCAGGCGAAGGCAAACGAGCGCAGGTCGGCGGAGGAGCCTTGCAACCGGGGAAGTTACAGCGGCTTCAACTTGATGACGACAATGCTGGTGGGCGGAAGCGTGTAGGTCATGCCGGGCTTGATGCCGCGCAGCGTCGTGGTGACCGGCACGACATTTTTCGGTCCGGACATGGCATTAGTATCCTCCGGCTTTCCTGAAAGCGTGATCACGATGGCCTCGGATTTGAGTGACTTGACCCCCTTGAACTCGATTGGCAGCGCTTGCGGAGACGATTCCGGGTTCACCAGCTTGACGATGATTTCGCCCGTCTTGCTGTCACGTGTCGCGCAGCCCTGGACGGGGGATTCCGAGGCGGTAACCGCCAGGATCTCATCGCCGACGTTACGGCTGAACATGCCGAACGCGTAGTAGCTCGGCGAACCGAAACTCGTAAGCGCATCGTAGCCGATGAGGTTCGGGCGCCATTGCCAGGCGCCGGGGTTCACGTTGGCAAACAGCGGCGCGTAGCAGTGCATCTTGATGATGTCGGCATTCCGCTCCATCGCGGCCATGAACACGGCGTCGCCGATGGCGGCCTTCATCGAGGGAGTGGGCGCCATTTTTTTCGAGGCCTCGTTCCAGGGCGGCACCGGTGTGTCTTCGTGCGCCGCCCATTCACCGAGGAAAACCTCAGGGCCCTTACGGTCCAGATCCTTTCCGTAATCAACCGATTTTTTGAGGAAATTCTCGGTGCTGCTGTAGTCATGCCAGTCGCCCATGTCGGGCTTGCGGCCCTCGTGCTTCACCCCCGGGATGGTCGAAATGAGTTTGAGCTGCGGATACTTCGCCTTGATGGCGTCGTGTATTTGCGCGTAGCGGCCATCGTAAGTCTTCGCCTTGTCAAAAGCGTCCTCGTTGCCGATCTCGACGTAGTTCAGCTTGAAGGGCGCAGGATGCCCGTCCTTCGCCCGGCGCGCGCCCCATTTGGTGTTCGTGCCGCCGATGACGTATTCGATTTCATCCAACGCTTCCTGCACGAACGGCTGCAGATCAGGCCCGGCCTTGACGTAAGCGCCCTGGAGCGAGTAGCCGGCATAGACCGCGAGCACCGGCTCGGCGCGCATGTCTTCGCACCATTCGAGAAACTCCAGAAGCCCCATGCCGTCGCTCGCTCGATAGCCCCAGGAACCGGGGTGACCGGGCCGGTCTTCAATCGGGCCGAGCGTTTTTTGCCAGGGAAACCGATCTTCAATCCTGGGGCCTTCCACAAAATTACCGCCGGGGAAGCGCAGGAATTTCGGGTTCAAATCAACGAGCATCTGCATGATGTCCTTGCGCATGCCGTTGGGACGATCGTTCCAGGTTGGCGGAAACAGCGAGACGAGGCCGAGCCAGACCGTTCCGGGACGGTCGAGCGTGACGGCGAAGCGCGCCTGGGCGGTGGGCGTAACCTTGCCGGTCGTGAGCTTGACTTCAAATTTCTTCCACTTGGCGGTGAGACCTGAAACTTTTTCCGACGAATAAACCGTGCGCCCATCTTCGCTCACGATGGAAACCGACAGTGGCCCGGTGAAACCGGCTTCAGCCTTGGCCCAGAGCGAGGCGCGATATTGGTTTTGGGGATGGACGGGGATGCCCCAGTAGCCGCTGTTCGCAACACCCGCCGGATGCGCTTGAGTGGCTTGCGTCACCGTCAGGCGCAGACTGGTCGGGATATTTTCATTCAGGGGATTGGCCGGATCGAGGGCGATACTTGCGGCAGACGCATCGTCTTTCACTGCGGACCAATTTGCCGGCGAGTTGTTGTCATCGAGGAAAGCGCGGTTGCGAATCAGCTCCGCGTAAAGGCCACCGTCGTAGGAGTGGTTGATCTCCTCGGTCATCAATCCGTAGAGCTTCGGGCTGACGTTTCCCGTGGAGCGGGTCGCGTCAATGGTGAAGGATGGGCCAGCCACCAGCGCGGCTGCGGATGCGACGAATATCGCGAATGTGAGTGGGCGGGGCATTTTTTGTTTTGTAGAGAATGATGAAGCAGAGCGCCGGAGTCCGAAGAAAGGCTACCGGCTGTGTCTCCTGCTTTCCTGATTAAACGAATGACTGTCTTAGGCGGATTTCAGCAGCGAACTAGGGTCATGTTTTACGAAATAAGCCGGGCCGCTGGCCCGGCTTATTTTGCAAACACGGCCTAGTCCACATCGGTGCGGAAAGGAGAGGCAGGCAGGCCGGCGCGGTTGAACAGGTTGACGTCCGGCACATGCGCCCAGCCGTAGCGAACCGCGACCGGTCGCGGCACCTCGGCGGACCGCACGACGACGGTATCGCCGGAGATGCGCGCCTGCGCGGGATGGAAAACCTTGTCCGCACCGGCGACCGTGAAGCCCTTCAACTCACCGTCCTTCGCGACGAGTCCTCCGTCCAGATGAGTGAAACGCAAAGCCGCGTTCGCCCCCTCGATCTTCATCGAGTCGAAAACCGGGCCGGAGTATTCAATTTTTTCGCCATAGGCCAGCGCCCGCGCCGCCAAGGCCAGCCGTGCGCCGACGGGCGGCTTGTTGGCAGGGTGGATGTCGTTGGCGTCGCCGCAGTCGGCCGTCACCACCATTGCGGTGTTTTTCACGTGTTGCGAGGTGAGCAGCTGGGCTTCCCGGATCTCCGGCGTCATGTAATTAAACGGCGCGATTTGCACAAACAGGAACGGGAAATCGCCCTGCCCCCAGGCGCGGCGCCAGTCCGCGATCATCGCGGGAAACAGGGTCCGATACTGCCGCTCGCGGCCGACATTGTGCTCGCCTTGATACCAGATCACGCCGCGCATGGCATACGGGAGCAGCGGCGAAATCATGCCATTGTAAAGCCCCGTGGAGAGGCCCGAACTTTCAAAAAAGCAGCCGGGCAGCCAGCGGATTTCCGCCATCGCGAGGGACGGCTTGCAGTGCCAGGCGCCGGACAGCGGAAGGGAAGCCTTCCCGCTGCGGGTGTTGATTTCCACACGCATCTCGTCCTTGCCGCCATACAGGCCGCCATTGCCGGAGACATCCAACACGCGCACGGCGATGGAATTGGCGCCGCGAGTCAACAGACGGCCCGGAATCGGATAAACACGCTCCTTGTTCCAGACGTTGGTCACGCCCACGCGTTCGCCATTGACCCAGGTCGTATCCATATCGTCGATCCCGCCGAGGTGCAGCTGCGCGTCGCTGCCGTCCCAGTTTTCCGGCAACGTGAACTCGCGCCGGAACCAGATGATCCCGTCAAAACCGGGAAAACCGCCTTGCTCCAGATAGCTCGGGAGCGTCATCGAAGCCCACTCCTTCGGGTTAAAATCAGCCGCGCTCCAGGCGGCGTCGGGCTTGGACCCCGGGTCCGTCTTCTCGAACCATTCGAGTTGAGCGGGTTGCGCCTTGCGAATCTCCATCTCGGGATCGGCAGCGAAGCGTTTCAAATCGGCCAGCGCCTCGGCGAATTCGGGAAACGCTTTCAAGCCCGCCTCGCTGGTCCACGCCTCCGCCGGGGTGCCGCCCATCGAACTGTGGATGATGCCCACCGGCACTTTTCGCGCGGCCAGAATGTCGCGGGCAAAAAAGTAGCCGACCGCGCTGAAGTTTTCCACCGTGCCGGGACTGCACACCGTCCACGCGCCGCCCTCCACGGTTTCACGCGGAGCGAGCGCCCGTTTATGCTGCACATGAAACTCGCGGATTTCCGGGTGGTTCGCCGTCGCGACCGCCTGATCCCAATTGATGATCGGCTGCTGACCTCCCGCCAAGCCGAGCCGTCGCTCCATGTTGGACTGTCCGCCCGCGATCCAGACCTCGCCAACCAGGATGTTGGCGATCTCGCGGGTGTTGTTCCCGCGCACGGTCAGCACGCGCGGCGTGGCGCTCGGCCGCATCGGGTTCAGCCAGACCTTCCATACGCCGCCAGCGCCCACGGTGGAGACGCTCTGATCGGCGAATTTCACAGTGATTTTTTCGCCATTTTCCGCCGTGCCCCAGACCGGCACGCGGGCGTCGCATTGCAGGACGGCGTTGTCTTGAAACAACGGGTTTAACTCCACGGCGTAAGCAGCCGTGGCCAGAAGGCATCCGAGAAGGGTGACGCGAAGTTGCATTTTTAAGCTTTCAGTTTTTTTGGAGGGGGGAAGGTCGGAAGGGTGTCGAGAAATGTGCTCCTTAGGTTGCCAGGAGGCGCTCCGACACCGAGGGCACCGGCGGCACGGACGGACGTAGCAGGCAGGGTTGCGATTGCAGGATCAGCGTGGCGGAGGAGAGTCCCTTCGCGTTCGCGGTGAGCGTGATTTCGCCGGGTTCACGCGTGGTCCCCACAAGGATCTGCGCCAACCCGCCGAACAGACTGCGGAGCCAGGCGGGAGCCTCCCCGCCCTCGGCCGCGAGAAACTGCTCCGCCTCGTGCGACGAGGGGTCGCCGTTGCCCACGCCGAGGATTTTGCCCGGGCCGTCGAGTTCGAAGGCGATCAGGTTGTGCGCGTCGGGGACAACACGGCCGTGCGCATCGGTGACCTGCACCGTGACGACGGAAACGTCCTCACCATCGGCGTTGAGCTTGACGCGATTCGGCACAAGCCGGACTGCGGCGGGTCGGCCTGTGGTCGCCACCTGCGCCGTGAGGGTCTGTTTCCCCGCCTTGTAGCCACGAGCGACCAAGGTGCCGGGAGTGTAGGTCACCAGCCACTCGAGGTGCGAGTTTCGGTGCATCGGCTTGCGGCCCAGGCTTTGCCCGTTGAGGAAGAGTTCCACCTCATCACAGTTGCTGTGCACCCAGACGCTGACGGCCTGCCCTTCCCTGCCGGGCCAGTTCCAGTGCGGAAAGAGGTGCAACACGGGTTCATCGGTCCACCAGGATTTCAGGTAGAACATGCCATCCTTGGGAAAACCGCAGAGGTCGAGGACGCCGCGCAGCGAGGAGGTCGCGGGCCATTCGAACGGCGTGGGTTCTCCGTGGTAATCAAACCCGGTCCAGATGCACATGCCCGCGAGGTAGGGGCGCTCGGCGAAGTGTTTCCACGCCATTTCCAGGCTGGCGCCCCACTCGGAGGGCACCCAGTCGTAGGCCGGGAGGTGGCACTTTTCACGGTCTTCAAAATAGATACCGCGGGTCTGGGTGTAGGCGCATTCCTCGGTCCCGAGGATCGGCTGATCGGGATGGCGCGCATGCCACTCGTCGGTGGTGTAACCGCACTTCCGCATGTTACCCATGTAGTTGATGCCCGCGATGTCGACGGCCTCCGAGATCCCCCGGCCCCACCCGCCGCTGAGCGCGACGGTGACGGGTCGCGTGGGGTCGAGTTGCTTCGCCCAGCTCTGCATGGTCGCGGTGATGCGTGCACCCACGTCGTTGCCCTCAAGCGCCCACTCCTCGTTCCCGATCGACCAGAGGATGATGCTGGGGTGGTTGCGGTTTTGACGGATGAGTCGCTGCAAATGATCACGGTGATAATCGGTCGTGCCCATGAGCCGGTTCTCATCGATCACCAGCATGCCGAGCCGGTCGCAGGCATCGAGCAGCTCGGGCGTGGGCGGCGTGTGCCCGACGCGATACAGGTTACAGCCGAAATCTTTCAGCAGGCGGATGCGATACTCCATCAGCGCGTCGGGCACGGCCACGCCGACGCCCGCGTGATCATGGTGATTGCACGTGCCCTTCAGCTTCACAGGCCGGCCGTTGAGGGAAAAGCCGCAATTGGCGTCGAACCGTATCGAACGAATGCCAAAGGTCGTCTCATAACGGTCCATCACTTCGCCTCCGGCACGGACGGTCGTGACGAGCGTGTGCAGGTTCGGCGTCTCGATGGACCAAAGCAGGGGGCTTGCGACCGAGAATGTCTGGCCAAACTCGGCCTGCCCGCCCGCCGGGAGGTGGAGTTGGGGCGTCCGGGCCGTGGCCACGCGCTGGCCCGACTCGTCGAGGATGACCTGCTCGATGTTGAAGGCTGCGGGAGCCTGGGCTTCGTTGACCACGGAAACGCGGGCCGCCACATCGGCATTCGCGCCCTTGAGCTCGGAAGTAATAAACGTGCCGTGCCGTGCGACGTGCAACGGCGCAGTCTTCACGAGCCAGACGTGACGGTAAATGCCCGCGCCTTCGTAGAACCAGCCCTCTTCCAGAGACGCGTCAACGCGCACGACAATGACATTCTCGCCGCCGTAGTTGAGGAGTTCCGAGATGTTGCGGACAAACCCGCTGTATCCGCTGGTTTCCTCGCCGAGGTAATGACCGTTGATCCAAACGATGGAGTCACGATACACGCCGTCGAATTCGACCCTGATGCGCCTGCCCAAGTCGGACTCAGGAACGCTGAACGTCTTGCGATACCAGCCGACGCTCGTATCCGGGAAATTGCGACCGAGCGTCCTGAAACTGTGGCTCTTATGCGACCGGTTGCTGATCGGCAGCGCAGCCGCCCAGTCATGGGGAAGATCGAGCTGCCGCCAGCCGCGGTCGTCGAAGTCGCGGGCCGACGCGCCGGAGCCGAGTCCCGCCTTGGCCAGATAGGAAAACTGGCCGGTGGCGTGGTTAAAATCCTTCGAGACATCCGTGGCGTGACCAAAGGCGAACTTCCAATCGAAATCCATCAACAAACGCTCGCGCACCATGCCCTCCGGCTCCGTCGCCGGTGTGAAACCAAGGATATGCTCCATGAATTAGGTTTATCATCGGGGCCCCGTCGCACGTTAAGAGCGGCCGGTCTGTCATGGTTCAGATGAACGCGATTCAGGTATGAGCGGGAGATACCGGCCTTGTTGCCGAGCGGTCGGCGAGCATATGCCGTTTCATTGGGTTCGGATCACGATCATGGCCGTTTTCAGGCCGTCGGCTTCGGCTTTGAGTGTGATTTGGCCGGCGGCACCTTGGGGCCGGAGAATCGCGATACAACGGCCTTGATAAGTCGTGCGCAGCGGCGCTTGGAAACTGGACGCATCGTTCGGCGCGGCGCTACCGGTGGCAGCCAGTTCACCCGCACCATCCACGGTGAAACGAACCGGCACCGCAGCGTTCGGAACAACCGCGCCGGACGAGTCAACGATCTCAACCGTGACATAAGAAAGGTCGTTGCGATCAGCACGAATGGCGGAGCGGTCGGCGGTCAGTCTCATTTGTTTCGCCGGGCCGGCCGTTTTGAGCGTGGTGCTGGCGACCGGTTTTCCGCTGATCAGTCCGATGGCGCGCAACTCGCCCGGTTGATACGGCACGTCGAACCGGGCCGTGAGTTTGGTCGCTGCGGAAATCGGTTTCTCGTCGATCACCTTGCCATTCAGTTCGAGGCGCACGGCGTCGCACCGCGAATAGACGGCGACCTGCAACGATTTCCCTTCCTGGCCCGGCCAGTTCCAACTGCGGGTCTCATCCGGCCAGCCCCAGCCGCTGACGCGCTCCCAAACACCGTCCGGCATGGGCGTGTGAACCATCATCTCAATCTGGCTGCGACGCCAGACGACATCGCGGTAGTAGGACTGTGTTTTTTTGAAACCGCACACGTCGATGTCGCCGCACCAAGCGTTATGCCACGGCCATGGCATGAGAAAGCTCTCTTTTTCTCCGCTGGCCACGGCGTGCCCGATGCCGGATTCGCCGAAGTAGTCCATCGCCGTCCAAACGAAGTCGCCGATGACATAAGGATGCTTCTCCACCAGCTCCCAGTAATCGTAGAAGGACTGTGGATAGGATTCCGTCCCCATCATCACGCGCTGCGGATTCCGGGCGTGGTCGGATTCGTATTTCTCCGGTAGATAATTGTATCCGCCGACGTCGAGGTGGCTGAAAGCAATGTCGGAACGCTGATCCCAATTCTTGATCACATCGCCCCAGTCCGAGCAGATCGCCTGGGTGATCGGACGGGTGTTGTCATGCGCAAGTACCGACTCGCGCAGCATTTTGGCGATCTCATCGGAACGGAATTGCTCGGGGATCTCATTCCCAATGGACCACATCACGACCGACGGATGATTGCGGTCGCGTCGCACCATCGCGGCGATGTCGCGCTTCGCCCACTCCTTGAAATAGACGTTGTAGTCCTGCCCGTTTTTGCCGACCTCCCAGCAGTCGAAGGCCTCGTTCACCACGAGCACGCCCAGGCGGTCGCAAGCGGCAAGAAACGCGGGCGACGGCGGATTATGCGCAGTGCGGATCGCGTTGAAACCGTTCGCCTTCATCAGTTCGACACGGCGCTCCTCGGCGCGGTCGATCGCCACCGAGCCCAGCGGGCCATTGTCGTGGTGCATGCAGCCGCCCTTGAGCTTAATCATCTGGCCGTTGAGCCGGAAGCCGTTCACGGCATCGACTTCGATCTTGCGGATGCCGAAACGCGTCGAAGTCCGATCAATGGTTTTGCCGGCAGCCACGATTCCGATTTCCGCGACATACAATTCCGGCGATTCCAACGACCATAGTTTCGGAGAACGCACGTCGATCACGTGCTCCACGGTGCGGGTTTCATTGCCGGCCAGGCGCAGTTTTACCTGGGTCGTCTGGACCGGCTCGCCCTTTGAATTCAGCACACGCGCGTGGACGACCACATCGGCAACGGCGTCGGTGCCATTGCGAACCTCGCTGGAGATTTTCACCACCGCTTTCTCTTTTGAAACCTCCGGCGTGGTTACAGACACGCCCCAAGTCGGCAGGTGAACCGCATCGGTGACGGTCAGCCAGGTGTGACGATAGATGCCCGAGCCGGAATACCAGCGGCTGTTTTTTCCCTCGTTGCGAACGCGCACCGCGATCACGTTTTCCTGTCCGGTAGGTTTGAGGTCAGCCGTCAGATCCATCTCAAAACTCGTGTAGCCATAAGGGTGATTGCCGAGATGCCGGCCGTTGAGCCAGACATCGGAGTTCATGTAAACGCCGTCGAAGCGCACGGCCACGCGCTTGCCTTGCTCCGCTGGAGTCAACGTGAAGTGCTTTCGATACCAGCCCGTGCCGCCAACGACGTGGCCGGTGTAGCCACCGCTCTCGCTTAGCCCCGTATCAAAGGGACCTACGCGAACCGTCTTGATCGCGGCCTGGCAGATACCGCCATTGCCACTCTCATCGAACACGCGCACCGCAAGCACATCCGAGCCGTCGCCGCGCACGAGCGAAGCGGGCACGCGATAACGCCGCTGCACACTCCACGCGCTGCGAAAGCCGGGCGAAAACGTCCCGGTGGCGCCGATGCGTTTACCGTTCAAAAACGTCTCGTCCGCATCGTCGATGCAGCCGAGCAGGAGGTCGAAGTCCTTTCCCCGGCAATCGGCGGGGATCTCGATGCGACGGCGGAACCAGCCATACGCATTGTCCTCGGTGTAGTTCGAGTGATGCTCCCAACTATCCGGCAACGCGACGCTCTGCCACTTGCCGTCGTCCCACTCGCGCGCTTTCCATGCCGAGTCGTCGCCTTTTTGAAAACGCCATTGTCCCGCCACGACAGGCAACTCGGGAACCACCGACTTTTCGAGCGTCGGTAAATCCTCGATACTCCAGTCGTGCGGGACATCGAGCACCCGCCAGGTCGAGTCGTCAAAACCTGACGCTTCCGCACCGGCGGCGTCCGCACGCAGGAAACGCCAGCCGGAGTCGAAGGAATGCTCGCGGCTTTCGGGAGCCGCCTGCGCCCCACCGGTGTTGAAAACTGCGGCGACGATGGAAAGCAACCCAAGGGTCGCGATACGGGGAAAGTTCATTTGAAGAGGGTTGGGATCTTGAGTCGGGAACGGCGCGGTCGAGGCATCAGGCGCGAACCGCCAGAGGCTCTTTGAGGCAGACCACGGTGTTCATCGAACGGGCTTGGGAAGGTTCAGGTTCCGGATCATGACCTTGATCTCGGCCAGGTCATCACTCTCCTTATAGGGCGGCTGGCGAGAGACCATGCCGCCAATATCCCAGAATACGGGAACCATTTTCCGTTTCAGAGCGGCATGGAACACGGAGGTGGTCCACAGGAGACTCAAAGCCCTCTCTTTTTTGGAACACATCGAGAACTCTCCGAGGTAGACCGGGGTGTTGGTGCGCTTGCTGAACGCCTCCATCCCGTCGAAGAGGTCGTTCAACTCCTTCACGTCCTCTTCGCTTCCCCAGGTCTGCCGCACCTTGCCCCAGCTGGTATCCTCGTTCAGGCCGACGAACAGCCAGGGTGTGTAATAGTGGACCGAAACAAAGAGCCTCCCCGGGATGGAATCGATTGGCAGCTTGTAGTCCTTCTGGCTGGTCTTGCCGAAGTCCGTGGCATATCCGGTGACGATCAGGAGGCGGCGCGCGTTGTTGCCACCCGTCCCGCGCACCGTGTCAATGAAGAGTTGGTTCACGCGGGTCAGCGTGGCGTAGGCCTTTTCCATCGAGCCTTCGTTTTCAAATTCGGTTTGCTCGTTGAGGCCCTCGAAAAGGAGTTTCTCGTTCTTGCCTGCGTAATGGCGGGCAATCTGGTCCCAGTAGGAGCGGAACTTTTTTTCGGCTTCCTTGCTGAAGGTGTGGTAGGTGTCCGGGAACTTTTCTTTATTACCCGAATCGATCCAGCCGCCGTCCCAGTGAATGTTGACGACGCAAAACATGCCGGTTTCCAGAATCCAGTTAACGACTTCGTCGATCCGCTTGAACTGCTTTTCCGTGATGCGGCCTTTGTCGGAATAAGTATCCCACGCCACGGGCAGGCGCACCGACTTGAAGCCTATGCGCGCAAGGCTCTGGATGAACTCCTTAGTGACGAGCGGCTGGCCCCAGCCGGTTTCCCACGCGCCCGTGCTGTCGAAGGTGTTTCCGATGTTGATGCCGGGAGTCATTAGGCCGACCGCAGCCGACGCATCCAGCGGTTTTATCGGCTGATTGGTATTAACCGTTGGCGCCTCGGCGGCATGGATGGAAATGGGCGCGACAAACAAGAGCGCGACCGACACTCCGGTTAGCAGAGATAGGAAAATTCTCACCGTCATTTTTAACGCTGCGGCGTGAAGGTGATCAGCACGGCGTCGTTTTCCCGGAGATTGAACGCGTGCTCGAATTTCCCGTCGGGGCCGATCTCCACGGTGCGGACATCCACGGGCGCGCCGCTGTTTTCGGATTTGATTTTGGAGACCTGATCCTTGGTGAGTTGCGCGGGCGCGCCGAAATCCCGGTAAGTCGCGTAGGGGTCGTTGATGCGATAGCCAACCTTGTAGGTTTCCATGGCGTATTTGCCGGCGGGCAAGTGCGACAGGTTGAGCGCGATCACGCCTTTGGGTTTCGCGGGTAAATCGCGCCGGTAGAAGACCTGGTTGATCGTTTCCTTGCCCGGAAACGTGTTGGTGAAATCCCAGATCAACGCCTGCACGCCGCCGGAAGAGTCCGTGCATATCCATGACGCGGAATCGTTGCTCTTGAGTTCCGTCGCGCCGAGCCGGTTCAGAAACTGATAGGCGCGATACGCGGACTTTTTGATATCCTGATAGTTCATCAGCCCGAAACCGCCGTGAAATGCCTCCCAGCGCGGACCGCTCTCCTCAAAGACATCGGTGAACGTCCAGTAGGACATGGATTGCGCGGCGTCGCCGCAGTTCTTGAGTTTGTCCAAGATGTAGGCCGCGCTGTGATAACTGTCGTGAAACGGATCGGAGGGCGTGTAGGAACTGCTCCATTCGGTGAAGTGGAGTTCCAGCTTGGGGTTTTGAGATTGGGCAATCGCTTGGCGCATCTCCCGGACCTCGCCGAAGATGGAATTCGGGTTGAGGGAAAGCGCCGTGCCGGCGGTTCCCGTTTCGTCCAGAAATCCAACATCCACTCCATAGGTATGCGTGGAGACGAAATCCACGGGAACGTGGTGGATTTCGCAGAACTGAAGAAACTCCGGCACCCATCCGCAACCGGCGGTGGCGGGGCCGCCGATCCGATACGCAGGGTCGATAGATTTCACGGCGTGAGCCGTGGTCGCGTAGAGTTTGAAATATTCGGCACGAGCACCGGGCGCCCACTCTGACCAGGGTTTCTTCTCGGGATTCCCCATCCAGAAGCCATCGAGATTCGGCTCATTCCAGACTTCAAAATACCACGAGCGCACCTCGTCCGCCCCATAGCGCTCGGTGCAATGCCGCACGAAGGAGGCGACGAACGCCTCCCATTTCGCATAATCCTTCGGGGGTGTGATATTGCCCTTCCACCAGAAGATGGTCTGGGAACCGCTCGCCAATCCCGTAGGCATAAAGCCGATTTCCACAAACGGTTTCATGCCGATCCCATGGAGAAAATCGAAGAGTTCGTCGATGTAGTGCCAGTTGTATTCGGGTTTGCCATCGACCTCCCGGTAAACGCCCATGTCGTCGCAGAATAAACCGTGGAAACGGATGTATTCGAAGCCGCACTCGCGCCGCACGACGGTGAGCTGACGCTGCCAGTCGGCGCGCAGTCCTTCGTTGGCCCGCCCCGCGCCCACGCAGCGCTTGAACATCGTGTTGAGCGGGCCGCTTGCCTGCTGCAGGTCGGCGGAAACGGTCCGGACGACCGCGTTGGTGTCGGCCGCCGACAAAGCGGCGGTCGCGATCAACGCGGCAAGTCCGGAGGCAAGGCTTCGTGTCATAAGGCTCATCGTGGTTGGCAGCTAAAGGGCGGTTGGAATCAGGATTTAACCTTGAGGGCGAAGGCGATCTTGCCGTCGAATTTCTCCGGCAGAGAAACGTGCAGACCGGCGGCGTCGCGCGTGAATCTGAGCTGACCGCCGCCGACGAGTTGGACGCTGCCGATCTTGCCCGGCCACTGCGGCGAATCGGTTGCCAGGGATTTGACCGTGAATTGGCCGTCCGTGGGAAGCTCCAGCGCGATGGCGTAAAGCGTCTTGCCGTCCTTCGACTGCGTGAAGCGGATGTCTTCGGAGGTGAAGGGCTTGTCGGAGACGTCTTTCTGTCCGTCAAACTGGCCTTTCTCGGCGACTATGGTGGAAGGACCTTCGCCATAGATTTTCCACGGGCGGGTCGCGTAGATCGCCTCGCCGTTCACTTTCAGCCACGCGCCGATATCCTTGACGATTTCGATCTCCAATTCATCCGGCTGGCCATCCCGGCGCAGCGGCACGCTCAGCATGAGATTGCCATTTTTGCTCACGATGTCGGCCAGCATCCGCACCACGGATGACGCGGGTTTGTAGCCCTTCCGCTCGAAAATCCCCCGGTCGTAGTGCCACGAGCCGATGCAGGTATCGGTCTGCCACGGTTGCGGCAGGATCTCGTGCGCCTTGCCGCGTTCGATGTCATAAACTAAGGCGCGGCGTTGTTTGTCGGAGAGCCACTTGCCGTTCATCACCGCTTCAGTGCGGCCGTTCTTGTCGAGACGGGTGTTGTAGAAATGCGCGGCGAGTTTGAGGCCGACTTCGTCGGTGACTCCGTGGAGCGGCAGCACGGAATCGTCGAAGTAGATCTGGTCCGGTTTATAGTCGTCCCACAGCTGCTGCGTGCGTTTAAAGAATTTCTCCATGTAGGCCGCATCGGGCACGCTGCTGCCTTTGGGGGCATCCCATTCCCAATGATACCCCATGGGCGCGTGATTTTGCGCGTAGAGATCCTGGGGATCGAGGCCTTCCCACCACTGGCCTTTGCCGTCGGCCTTCGTGAGTTTGCCATCATAAGGAACGCCCGCGAGCGGACCGGATTTGTCGGCGCCTTGGGCCGGCTCATACCACATCCAGGCGTGCGAAGCGTGAACGCTGACGCCGAAGCGCAGACCCTGTTTTCGGGCGGCCTTGGCCCAGCCGCCGATCAAGTCCTTCTTCGGACCGAGCGCGACGGAGTTCCACGGCTGATACTTCGAGTTGTAGAGGTCGAGGT
>CBRAFO010000070.1:0-19548 GCA_967755175.1 uncultured Opitutaceae bacterium
TGCCCGGCAAGGGCAAGATCGACGGCCGCGAGATGACAGCGGCGAAACGATTCCCAGCCATGCAGACTTGCGTATTGGGTTTTGCAGCATGCGAGGAAGTGCGGCAGGCTGAGCCATGCCGTCGCAAATTGACTCAAATCAGCCGTTTCGTTGCTAAGCTCAAAGACACGATCAACCCGGCCTTCGGACGCGAAGGCTTCAGCCACCGCATGCCAGCGAGCAACGATTGCACGCACCGCTGGTTCATCAAGGGATGCAGGCGCGTGAACGTGGACGTGAAGAGAGAGCCCCATGAACGCTATTTTCCTTTCGCCCGTCTGGCCCAGTGGCCACGCGGTGGTTTTTCAATGCCGAGCATGCGGCAATGGTTTTTCACCGCCGTATCTGAAACACCCAGCCCAACTGCAATTTGCGTGGCGGGCTTTTCCCAAACGAGCTTGGCGAGGCTTTCTTTGTCCGGCCATACGATTTTCGTGGGGCGTTTGGATCGTGATACGGAGACGGGGTTCTCAGATTTTTCGACTGACTGCACGGGCAAGGGGCGTCCCTTCCGAGCGGCAGTCCGTTGTTCAGCGGGCAGTGGCACGGGCGCTGGCGCCGGTGATGGTGGCGTCGGCGCATATCGCCCCCGCTTGTGGATTTGATCGCTGAGCGCCTGCCTCTGCCAATGGTTCATTCCAGAGTGAAAGAGTCCCATAGTGGGGCTCATATTTTCCCTTCAGAGCGACCAAGGCAAGCGACCATCGTCAGGCAGTTGCCGCTGCGGTATCATGACTTGAATTTGCACACGCAAAAGGCGCTGCAATTGGGCGCTCGCATCGCCCTCTCCTGAGCTATGCCGCGCTGTCGATCTACATCGCAGTCTTGATCAAATCCGATCCACTCCAATGCAGGTTCAATAGCCAGTGCATGCTGATCGCACGCCATCCCCTACCCCTAAAAATGCTGCGCCGCGCCCCTCAGTTCCTCCTTTGCCTGCTCGGCATCGCGCCAGTCGCTCACGCGGCCGACACCGTGGTGCTGCTTCACGGCCTCGGTCGCAGTCCCCTCGCGATGGCGCGCCTGGCCCATGATCTGCGCGCGGAAGGTTACGCCGTTCACAATCTTTCCTATCCTTCGCAACGCGCCGATATCCAGACGCTCGCCGACTCCACGCTTGGCCCTGTTTTCGCCGCCGCACCTGAGGGTGCCCGTATCCACGTAGTCACGCACTCGCTCGGCGGCATTTTGGTGCGGCAATACCTCCACGATCACGGCACGCCTCCCCAACTCGGGCGTGTTGTCATGCTGGCGCCACCCAACGCCGGCAGTGAACTCGTCGATTGCCTGCGGGACTGGAGGCTTTACCGCCGCATCAACGGTCCCGCCGGCCTGCAACTCGGCACCGAAGACGATGCGCTGCCGCGTAAGTTGGGTGCTCCTCCGGTCGGCGTCGAGATCGGCATCATCGCCGGCAACGTTTCGCTTAATCCGATTTTCTCCGCGCTGATCGCCGGCCCTGATGACGGCAAGGTCTCCGTCGCGCGCACCCACCTCGACGGTGAAACCGCCCACCTCACCGTTCCCTATTCGCATACTTGGCTGATGTGGCGCCGCCCCGTGCTCGCGGAAATCCGTGCATTCCTCCGCACCGGCCGCTTCACCGCTTAACTTCTTCCCTCCAGCAGGCAGCCAACCCACTTGTCACTTAATAGGTGACAAAAAGATTGGTTAGAAAATCTCTGAAAAGTGAAGTGGGGCCAAAGCGAAGCCCTTAATGGGTTGCGAACGGGAGCCCGCTGAGGTGCAAATTCCCCACGCTGCGCTCATGAAAATTTCGCCCCTTTTGCTGGCCGCCTCGCTCGTTGCTAACGTCGCGTTTGTCGCCACACACGTCATCAGCTCGTCGTCCGCCAATGCGGATAGGGAACTTCGGGCGCAGGCGTCCGCGTCCTCAGCCGCAAGCGCCGGGAACAGGAACCCCACTGCGACGGCCATGACCCGCGACATGATCGCGGCACTTAAAGCCAACAACATGGAAGCCCTGCGTGATTTGCTCCGCGAGGCCGGCCTGCCCGACGAGACCGTGCGCATGATGATCACCTCCGCCATTTGGGGCCGCTACCGTGAGCGCATGAAAGCAGTGCAGCCCAAGCAGGACCCGAAACAACCTTGGTGGAAAAACGACCAGAACTGGTTCGCCAATACCACCCGGGAGCAACGTGCTGAACTCCGCCATATTCAACGTGAAGCCAGCGACGAAACCACCCGTCTGCTCGGTCCGGATAAAGACGGCAATGGCTGGGGCTGGCAGGACCAACGCCTGACCTTTCTGCCGGAGACTAAGCGCAAAGATTTCCGTGAAATCGAACAGGACTACCAAGATCTGATCCAAGAAGCGCAACAGGACATGCAGGGATTTAACCTCCCCTCCGACGCCGAAAAAATCCGATTCCTCCAAGAAGAACAAAAACGCGATCTCGCCGCCATCCTCACGCCGCAGGAACTCGCCGATTACGAACTGCGCATGTCCCCCACCGCCCAGCAACTCCGCTGGAAAATGGCCAAGTTCGAAGGCACCGAGGACGAATACCGAAAGATCTTCGACCTCCAAAAGGCGTTCGACTCCACCCAGAAAAACGATGCCTGGGGAAACCCCATCAATCAGGGTCAGGATGACTGGAAAAAACGCCAGGAGGGCGAGAAACAACTCGCCGCCCAAATCAAAGAAGCACTCGGCCCCGACCGCTACGCCGACTACGTGCGGTCGCAGAATCACGAATACCAACAACTCACCGCCGCCACCAAACGCCTCTCTCTGCCGCCCGAGACTGCCACCCAAGTTTACAACCTGCGCAACGATGTCTCCGCCGAATCCAACCGCATTCTCGACAACACCAATCTCGGCACCGATCAGAAGAAGCAGGCACTCGCCGACCTCGCCAAGAAAACCCGCGACCAAGTCCGCGCCGCCCTCGGCACTGAAGCCGCCGACGTTTACCTTACCAGCGGCATGAGCTGGCTCGACAATGTCGGGCAGGGCAACGCCATCACCTTCTCCGAAGATGGACGACAAAACACACGCGGGATTCCCTCCCCGCCGAAGAAGCCCGCGACCAAAAACTAGCCCGACCCGCGCTCACCGCCCCGCCCCCGTGCTGCTTACCCCATGAAAGCGCTGCCCCTGATCCTCTCTGCGTCGCTCATCGCCAACGCCACCCTCGTCGCCGTCGTAATCCACCACGGTTCGTCCAAGGCCAACGAAACCTCGCCGTCTTCTGCGACCGCCACAAGCGGCGCAACGAAACCTGGAAGTGCCAGCGCCAAGCGTCACCTCACGCTTCCGCCCGAACTCTTGGAAGCCCTGAACTCGAACGATCCCGAAGCTCTCCGCGATTTCCTTCGCGAAGCCGGGCTCTCCGATGACATTATTCGAGGCGTGGTAGGGATGCAGATTTGGAAGAAATATGAAGCCCGCTTCAAAGCGCTTAATCCCCAGAGTTATCCCGATCCCAACAAGCCCTGGTGGAAGGATAATCGTGACCAAAGCCGCTGGAACGGGGGCATGACCAAAGCTCAGCGCGAAGAATCTCGCCGCCTGCAACGAGAGGTCCGCGATGAGACCCAACGGCTCCTCGGACCCGATACCACACAGAACCGCTGGCAAGACCAGCGCCTCGGATTCCTGCCCGACGAAAAACGCCAGTCGCTCCAACAGATCCAACAGGACTACCAGGAGCTGATGAATGAAGTTCAGCAGGACTCGCAGGGCTTTCGCCTTCCCTCGGACACCGAAAAACTCCGCTTTCTTCAAGAGGAACAAAAGCGCGATATCGAAGCGCTGATGAGTCCGGAAGAACGCCAGGCTTATGAACTCCGCGCGTCGCCCACCGCCCAGCAGCTCCGTTGGAAAATGACCCAGTATGACGCCACGGAAGAGGAATACCGTGCGATTTTTCCTCTCCAGAAATCTTTCGATGACCGATACAACAAGCAGCAAAACGATCCCTACGGATACGGGGACAATGTGGAGCACGACCAGAACTACTGGAAGGAGCGCCAAGCGGCCGAAAAGCAGCTGCAGGATCAGATCAAGACCGTGATCGGCGAACAGCGTTACGCCGACTCGCTTCGCCTGCAGGATAACGACTGGCGCCAGCTCGAAGCCGCTACCAACCGCCTCGACCTGCCCGCGGATACGCCCAGCCGTCTTTATGCGTTGCGCGGCACCACCGCCTCCACCGTGCAGCAGATCGCGGACAACCCCAGCCTTGGCGCCGACCAGAAAAAAGCCGCCCTCGCCGCTCTCGCCAACAGCACCCGCGACCAGATCCGCGCCAGCCTCGGCAACGAAGGCGCCGAAGCCTATTTCAAGAACAACGGCATGGGCTGGCTCAAGGAACTGGAGAAGGGCAACACCATCACGTTTAGAAAAGACAGCGCCGGCTACGACACCAAGGCGCTCCCCAAAGACGCCAAGAAGCCCGCCGGCAATTAATCGCGTTTTCCTACGGTTCCCTGCCAACAGTGATCGCTGCCGCACTCCGCGTGCAGCTCCGGCGGGCACCTTGGAATCGGCAAGTAACACGTCCTCTTTGCCAATAAACGCAGGGCCGGATATTTCCGCGTAACCTAAGGTGGCGGGCGCCATGAGCACCGCCTCGCGCCTTCTTCTGTTCTCGTTGCTGATCCCTGTCGCCGTTCGCGCCGACTCCGAACCCGCGCCCGCTTGGACCTTCCGGCCGTCCGTGGCCGCCCGGGTTGGCTATGACGACAACGTCTTCCTGCAAGATCGTGCGGCGATCCTGCCTGGAGTGGTCGATGCCGTCCCCGACCGCGCGGGTTCATGGCTCGCCCGCGCCTCGGTTTCACTCGACGCAACGTGGAAACTCTCCCCCGCGTTTCAATTCGACGCCAGCTACTCGCCCGAACTCGTCCGCTACGAAGCCTTTTCCTCGGAAAACCACGACGATCACCGCCTCGATCTAGGCGTGCGCGGACGCGAAGGCGCCTGGAGCTACCAACTCAAGGGCGGACTCGTCCTCGTCGATGGCTCCGATGACTCCCCTGTTTTTGGCCACGCTGGCGGCGGCCCCGCGATCGGTGGCGTGGCGGTGCGCTCCCGCCGCGATCAGCTCAACTCGAAGCTCAACGGCCAACTCACGCGCACCTTCGACGGCGGTTTCGTCCGCGCCGTGGGTGATCTCGTCGAGAATGATTACCGCACGCGCCAAATCAGCACCGCCACCGTCCCGGGTTACGCCAACTATGTGGACCGCTCCGAGTGGTCCGCCGGCGTCGATGCCGGCCGCAATGTGAGCAAAGACTTCGCCGTCGTCGCGGGCGTTCGTGGCGGTGAACAGCACCAGTCCGATCTCCTCGGCGTGGCGAACAACTATAGCAACACCCTCGCCCGATTCTTGGTTGGCGTCGAAGGCAAGCCCCGGAGCGATCTCAACCTGCACCTCCTCGCCGGCCCCGACGTGCGCCATTACGGCAACGATGTCGCCGCCAACTTCGACCGCACCCGCACCGCGCGCTACGTTGAAGCCGCCGCAACCTGGACGCCCCGTGCCGCCGACACGGTCACGTTAACGGGCAAAGATTATCTGTGGCTCTCCGCGGGCGGACGCTGCGCCTACCAGCAGAGTGGCGGCAATCTCCAGTGGAAACATGCGTTCAACCCCGACTGGAGCGCCTCGCTCGCCGCCGATGTTCAAGCCGGTGACAGCCGCAACTACGTGTCCGCCGCCAGTAGCCGTCTCGATTGGATTTACACCGGCACGTTGGATGTCACGCGCAACCTCGGCCCGAAGACAAAACTGGACCTGGAGCTCACCCGTGAATGGAGCGACTCCGCCATCGCCGACAAACCCGGCCGCGAATACACACATTGGCTCGCGACCCTCGGAATCCGCCGGACGTTTTGATCCCACGCGCACCGGAGGGTTTTCCCGAAAAGCAGGAGCTCCCGATTATTTGTCAGAACCCGCTTCTAGGCTCCTTCATCCGCCAACGCACATCGCGCCCCCTCCGACAGTTTGTAACTTAATAAGTTACAAACTGGGCTGAGGCTGCACCTAGGGGGATCTGGAGATGAGTCGGAATTCTCCTCCGGGCCGACTCGCGTTGCAGCCAATGCCGGACACGTTCCGTCTCATTATGACGAGCACGCAACGCCTCTTCGTGGCCATCCAGCCCACCGAACCTGTGCGGCTGGCTTTGACCGCCCTGACCAGCAACCTCGCGCGCGCCCGCTGGACGCCGCCTCCGCACCTACACCTCACGCTGCGATTCATCGGAGAAGTATCCGACTCCTCACGACAGAAGATCGAGGACGCGCTGGAACACGTGCGCGTAACCCCATTCCACCTCTCGGCGGAAGGCACGGGCCGCTTCCCTCCGCGCGGCCATCCATCCGTGGCATGGGCGGGCGTGGCCGGACACCCGCACCTGCATCAACTCCGGCAGCAAGTGGACGACCGCCTATTGTCCACCGGCGTGCCGTTTGAGCTGAAACCGTTCGTGCCGCACTTCACCTTGGCACGCACGAGCGAAGCCTCCGCCGGAGCCGTGGAGCAATGGCTGAAGCACCACCGTGACTTCAACGGCCCAACTTGGCGGGTGGACGCCTTTCACCTCATGGCCAGCGAGCTCAGCCCGGAAGGTGCCGAGCACCGGATCGTGAGAACGTTTGCGCTCAGCCATTAAACGCAGCACGCGAGGCCACAAAACCCTAGGGTGTTTACCGAGCGCGGACTGGGTAATACATAACTGTAAAACGAATATAAAAGCCGGTTACCCACGGAAGCCCATGCAGCTATGCTGTGGTCATGATCCACGATATCTCTGCGGATGGCGCGCTCGGCCAAAATGAGCCCTCGGTCGGTGAACGTATCTTTGCCGTGATCTCCCCCGATGCCGCCCGTGCCGCCGAAATCGTCGCCCGATTCGCCGCAGAAGGCACGACAGTGCAGGCTTTCTGGTATCCGCACGCAGATCGTATTCTCTCGGGGCCCCACCCCAAATATGAAGCGGTAATCCTGTTCTCTACTCCCGATGAGGCGGAAACCGACCAAGAGGAACTCAGCCTGCGCACCGCCTTGGCGGACACCCCGGTTTTCCTCGTTGGGTAAACAGGCCCGAGAACTCAGCACGTCGTTCTATTTTTTCAGAATTTGGGGGAGCAGCGGCATTCCTGTCACCGCGTGAGACGCGGACGAGGCAGGGCCGCCGTTTTTTTTGCCATTAAGGATGCAGGGGCACGCCCAGTTGAGCCAAGGCGTTGAGCGCGAACTGCACCGCGACCGCGGCGAGCAACAGGCCCATGAGGCGCGTGGTTAATTTGAGTGCCAGTGGGTTCAGCCAATGCGCGCTATACACGGCGAGGCGCAGGATTAAGTAACTCACCAAGCACACCAGTCCGATGCACAGCACCAATGAAATGTGCTGCGCCAGCCCCTGCGCCTGAGCCCGAAGAATCAACGCCGCCGAGATCGCGCCCGGTCCCGCCAGCATGGGCACGCCCAATGGAGTGATGGCCACATCGTCCTTGGCCGCACCCGCCGCGACTTCCTCGTCGGTTTCACGCGCTCCCGTGCGTTGCGCATACAACATGTCCAAGGCGATGCGGAAGAGGAGCACGCTGCCCGCAATCTGAAACGCGGGCAACGTCACCCCGAGCAATTTGAAAATCCATTCCCCCGCGAGGACGAACAGCGCCATCACGCCCCCGGCCACCGCGCACGCCAGCCGGGCCATGCGAACTTGCGCCCGATGTGAATCTTGCCGCGTCATCGCGAGAAACGCCGGCACCACCGCAATCGGATCCACGATCGCGAACAGCGACCCGAAGGCCAGCAGGGTGTATTCGAGCAAGCTCATGCGATTCCGGAGAAGAGTGTGCGCACTCCGCCCCGGTGTGCCAAGCGTCGCCTGGTGTGCGTTCGGGATGCGGCGTGGATACGCGCCGTCACCTTTACCGATAACACGACGTGTTCGCCCTCCGCCCTCATGACAACATCAGCGGACGCGACACCGGACCGGCGGCGGACGCAGACGTTCCCTGACCAAAGGCTTTTCTTTACCCGCGCGGGCACCATGCGACCGTCCTCCGGTCGATGCACGCCATGTCCTTCAAGCTACGCGACACGCTTCAACTGAACAGCGGCCGGCACATTCCGATGCTCGGCTTCGGCACGTGGAAACTCAAGGACGGCCAAGAGGTGAAGGACGCCGTCACCACCGCGTTCAGGGCGGGTTATCGCCACATCGACACAGCGTCGATCTACGACAACGAACGCGGCGTCGGCCAAGCCATTCGCGAGTGCGGCCTGTCGCGCAATCAAATCTTCGTTACCACGAAAATCTGGACCGATGCCATCCGTCAGGGGCAAAGCGCGGTCATCGAAGCCTGCCATGAATCCCTCGAACGGCTCGGCCTGAGTCAGGTCGATCTCCTGCTGCTCCACTGGCCCATCGCCGGCAAAGACCGCGAGGCGTGGAAGGCGATGGAGCATCTCTATCACGAGGGCAAAGTTCGCTCCATCGGCGTGTGCAACTACCTCCCGCACCACCTCGACGCATTGCTGCAATCTGGCGTCACCGTGATCCCGATGGTGAACCAAATCGAGTTCCACCCCTACTTGCTGCAGCCCGCGCTCGCCACGGTCTGTCGTAAACTGGGCATCGTGCGCGCGGCATGGTCGCCGCTTATGCAGGGCCACGTTAACGACGTGCCTGAAATCGCGGTGATCGCACGCCAACACGGTAAAACCCCCGCGCAAATCGTGCTTCACTGGGACCTGCAGCATCAGGTGGTCACCCTGCCTCGTTCCGCCAACCCCCTACACATCGCGGAAAACGCCGCGCTCTTCGATTTTGAGCTCAGCCCGGCCGACATCGCGGTGCTGGATCAACTCAACCGCCGTCAACGCTTCGGGCCCGACCCCGATCACTTCGATTTTTAAGCCGCCGGCACGGCCGCAGACTCGCTGCATTCCTCCATCCGACTGGAGTTAGAAAACCTCCGCGCGTGATTGCCCAAGGCGGTGACCCGAAGGCGCACGTGTTAAAAGCCCTACTCCGACAACCGATGGGCCACCGCAAGACACTCCCATGACTTGCGTGTAAAAAGGAGCCGTGGGCATTGAAACCATTCTCTTCGTCTTCGGCCTGATCATTGTCATCGCGATCTACGTGGCGGTGAAAAAATCCAAAGGCGTGAAATAATCGCGCCCGCCGGACACGCCAAAAACAGGCATTACCGATAATGCGTCATTCGCCCGCAGCTACGCGTTGCCTGGAAACCCGGGGAAAATGCACGGAAAGCACCCAAGCTTGGCGCCACACACGCGCGGTCAGACCGTTGTTTGAGGAGTCTTCCTGCCGGCTCGGCCAAAAAATGACCTTCCCTGAATGTCAAGGGGGTGTAAAAGGGGCTGCCCCTAAGCCAGTGGCCGCTGCCCCAATGATCGCCGCTCACCCCAAACATGCCCGTGTTCTCATCGCCGATGACTCTGTCGCGAGTCACGGCGTTCTCGTCATCCTACTCGAAAACGCCGGTTACGATGTGATCAGCGTAAGCGATGGCCATAAGGCCATGGAGGCGCTCCGTGCTCACGCGTTCGATCTCGCGCTTCTCGACGACGAGATGCCCCACCTCGACGGCATCGGTGCCGTCTCCGAAATTCGCAGCACCCTGCCCCGGCTTCCCGTGATCGTCTGCGTCGCCACGATCACCAACGACCACGCGACTCGCTATCGCGAACTCGGCGTGGATGCGCTGCTCACCAAGCCCGTCGATCCCCATGTCGTGAGCGAAAAGATCACGCACATGCTCAGCCGCCATCAGCCGCAACTGGCTGCGGCCAACGAGAGCGCGTCGCCCTTTCGCGGCCTGCACGCCACGGCCGACGCTCCCGTGGCCAGCCCCTTGGCATCCGGCACCTCCCGCCATGCGAAAAAGCTCCAGACCGAGCTTCTTCGCATGCGCGACTTCCGCTCGGTCGCCATCCTCGAAGGCCCGCTCGGCTCCGGCCGCTTTGAGCTCGCCCTCAGCCTCGCCCCGGCCGTCAACACCCATGCCTTCGTCTGCCAAGCCGACGACCTGAGCGCGGCGCACCTCGACTCGTTGTTTAAGACCGCCGCCAGCACGACGAACCCGGTTTTCGTGGTGGTTCTTGAAGCCCACCGCCTGGACTCCGAACGCCAGGTTTTTATCGAAAAACTCATCCATGGCCGAGTTGAAGCCTACGCCACTCTCGCCACGCGCCTGCGCGTCGTCCTCTGCACACAACGATCCCTCTGCGATCTGCATTTCAACGAGCTCCTGCTTATGCGCGCCGTCACCGCGACGCTGATGATTCCCGACTTTGCCGAGCGATGGATGGATTGGGCGGAGATCGCCCGAGCCGTCCTACGCCGGGTCGGCGCCGGTCGAGGCACCCTCGATCCCGAAGCCATCCGCTGGATCAATCGCCAGAAATGGACGGGCGATTACATGCAGCTTCACCGCACCATCGAGATCGCCCGCCGTCTGGCCGGCGTTGCGTCCGTGCTCACGGTGACCCACCTCGAAGCCGCCATCGCCGTCGAGCCCACGTGTAACGACCCGCTCTTTCACGACCTGCTCTACCACGTCCACTCGGTTGGCTGAAAAAGGCGGCGGGGAATCGACGGTTGGCCGGACGAGTCTTCTGCTCGAAATGTAGGAGCCTGCTTGCAGGCGATGAGAGTCCCCCGTCGTCGTTCACCTCACGAATCGCCTGCGAGCAGGCTCCTACATTCGATCCGCCAAATCCTCAGCCGCGGCGGATTTCAGATCCTTGGAAGCGGATCTGGATGCGATAGACCTTTTTAATACGGCATTTGATCACGCCGCTGGTGAGGTCGAAGCGCTCAGGCACCTCGATGCGATGGAGATCGACGACGGCGTGGAAACCGCGCTCGGAGAAGATATCGATGAGCATCGCCAGCGAGAGCGGATCATCGAGCAGCGGCTCCTCCGTGTTGACGAGTGCGACGCCGGAGATGGCGTGCCGCAGCACGATGGGAACGATCTTCTTGTCGATGAACGTGACGACGCGCGCGAAAAGGTCGGAGTGTTCGACCGCATAGGCGTCGAGGCGTTTCACCATCTCCTGGCGAGCGTGGATGATGATTTCGCTGGCGACCGGGATGACGCGAAGGATGTCGTGCGTGCGCGAATCGAGTTCGAGGGTGCTCTGATATTGGAGCTCCTTGAGGATGTTCTGTTCGACTTCACCAATGTCTCCCTGGGCGTTGACGAAGTGATAGTGGAAAATCTCCTTCAGCGACTGGAGCGCGTCCCAAGTTTGCTCTTTGAAGACACGGTAGCGGCGCTGGGCGAGGGCGGTGTCGTAGTCGGTGGCGCGTTCTTCGAGGAGCTCGCCCACGCCGGTGCGACGGACTTCGGCATTGTATGACTGAATCTCCCGGCCGCGCTTGAGCTGGCGCTCGACCGAGGTCTTCTCGTCCACGAAGAGCACCATGATATGAATGGTGGTCTGGCGGAAATGGATGCCGAGCGGCGTATTGTAGAACTCGCTACGCAGCGCCTGGATGTGTTCGACGAGGAGCTTGAGGCATTCGACCTGGACCTTGGTGCGAGGGAATCCGTCGAGGATGACGCCATCACGATATTGCGGTTCGAGGAGACGGTGGAAAAGCAGGCCGATGACCTCGCGGTCGCCGACCATGCTACCGGCATCTTTGATGCGCTTGGCTTCGGGCGAATCGAGAAGGGCGCTGACGACGATCGGCTGGCAGGTGAGGCCACGGGCTTTGAGGATGAAGTCGGTGTTGGTGCCTTTACCGGAACCGGGGGCGCCGCCGAGGAGAATGATCTCCTTCGGAAAACGCAGATGCTCGCGGCCGACAGACATTTCGAGCGCCCGCCAGGCTGAGTTGAAGATCAGTTGTGCGTCCTTGATTTCAAGGTCGTGGGTCTGGGGCGCGGCGACGGAAACGGGCGCACTGTTTTCGCGGGTGGGGATGTCCATGGATCTGTTGGGATCAGGTTTAGAAAGTATTCGCCCCCGCAGTTCGACACTAGAAACGCCGTTAGCAGAAGAAAGGGCCGCCCGCGGGTGAATGATGAGTCGCGGAACTCGTCATGCGTTTTGCGGCCGGTCGCCAGAAACGAGGCCGCACCTTGCATGGTCGGCGGGGTATTCAGGGAGGTGATTAATAAACAAAGATCACGCAAGTTTCATTATTGCTGCGGGTTGGGTTACTCGTTGGCCGGGCTGGCACGTATTGCGCGATAACAAAAGCGTCCGATGCTCCGTCTCGCCAATAACCCTCAACCCAACACTCCCATGCTAAGCTGGTCCCTTACATTTCTAATTATTGCGCTCATCGCCGCTGCCTTGGGTTTTGGTGGTATTGCCGGAACCGCCGTGGGCATCGCGAAGGTGCTCTTCTTTGTGTTCATCGTGCTCTTCATCGTGTCGCTGATTTTTGGACGGAGCACGCGCGTATGAAACGAGGGGAATCCGAAGATCGGTCACTGGTCATTCGCTATTGCGCTCACCCTAACGACTTCGCCGCTGCTTCTACGCGCCAAGCTAACACGACGGAGAATACGAACATGTTTACGTGGGCGATTACCTTCCTCCTCCTTTCTTTGGTTTCGGCAATTTTTACTTTTGCCGGAACCACTGGAGGGTCGGGCGGTCTTTGTGGGTGGGCAGCTACAGTGGGTTTTCTGGTGATCGCGCTGGTGATGTTCTTCATCCGCCGGACACCTCGGAGCCAACGGTAGACGGCCCGGTGTGAAAGTGTGTTTGTTTGCGCTAAAAAAATTCCCGGAGGTGCGACTTCCGGGGTTGTTAGTTGAAGCTGGACCTGGCGGGGCCGCCTTAAGCGACCCCGCCTTGGCTTTTTCTAGAATAGACCCGTGCCGAATCGAATCTTGCGAATGCCGGGAACCGATCCGCTTACTTCATGCACTTTGTCGAATATGCGCGTTTTGATCGTCGATGATGAGCCCGCCATCAGGAAAACCACGGGTCTTGCGGTGGAGGCCATGGGGCATGCGTCCATCGGGGTGCCCACCAGCTTGCGCGCTCTCAAGGAAATGGAAACGGAGTCCTTCGACGCCTGTTTCCTCGATCTGAAACTCGGCACCGAAGATGGCCTCGGCGTGTTGGAAAAATTCCTCAAAGCCCAACCCGCGCTGCCGGTCGTGATGTTTACGGCCTACGCCAACATCAGCACCGCGGTCGAGGCGATGCGCCGCGGTGCCTTTGACTTCATTCCGAAGCCGTTCACGCCCGAACAAATCCGCCAGGTCCTCGACAAGGTCGCTCGCACCCGGCGCTTGGAAAAACGCGTGGAGCAGCTCGAATCACAGCTCACCGAGGAGTCTCCCCCGGTCGATCTCACGTCCGAGGAAATCGCGGTGCAGCGCACGTTGACCATCGCGTTTAAAGCCGCCGAGACCTCCGCCAGCATTCTGATTCTCGGCCCCAGCGGCACGGGCAAAAGCGTGCTCGCGCGCGAGATTCATCGTCGCGGCGCGCAGCGGGAAAGTGCCTTCGTCACCGTGAGTTGCCCGAGCCTTTCGCGGGAGCTGCTGGAGAGCGAACTCTTCGGGCACGTCCGGGGTTCCTTCACCGGCGCGGTCAACGACACGTTGGGCAAAGTCGCGGCGGCGGATGGCGGCACGCTCTTCCTCGACGAAATCGGCGAGATGCCGCTCGAAATCCAGCCGAAGCTCCTCCGCCTCCTGCAAGAGCGCGAATACGAGCGCGTGGGCGAGTCCCGCGTCCGGCGGGCCAACGTCCGTGTCATCGCCGCCACCAACCGCAACCTCGTCGACGAGGTGAAGGCCGGGCGCTTCCGCGAGGATCTGTTTTATCGGCTCAACGTCATCACGCTTACGCTCTCCGGCTTGCGCGATCGCCCGGCGGATTTCTCCCGGATCGCCAACGGCTACCTCGGCTTTTTCGCACGCCGCATTGGCAAAAAGATCAACGGCTTCTCCCCCGCCGTGGACGAAGCGTTCGCCCGCTATGCGTGGCCGGGCAACCTCCGCGAATTGCGCAACGTGATCGAGCGCGCCGTCATCCTCGCGGGCGGAGAAACCATCGCGCTCGAAGATCTTCCCGAGGAATTTTCCGCGCCCGTCGATTCCCGTGTCGCGGTCGGCGCCCGTGTGACGCTCGACGAACTGGAAGCCGAGCACATCCGTCGCGTGATCGGCCTTTCCAAGACGCTCGATGATGCCGCCCGTATTCTCGGCATCGACCCGGCCACGCTTTATCGCAAGCGCCAGAAACTCGGACTGCTCTAGGGCGCGCCTTCCATGCTGCGCACCCGTCTTTACCTCGGCCTGTTTCCCCTGCTGTTGCTGTTTATCTTGGTGTCGGGGGTGACGACGCTGCTCTATCGCAACCTCGCGCTCTCCCTCGAAAAAGATCTCACCGCCAACTACCGCGCGATGATCGGCGGCTACGAGATGCGTGAAGCCGCCACCGCCATGGCGGGTGCGCTCGCCACCGCCAAACGCGGCGACCTCCAAGCTGCGCGCAAAACCTACGCCACCCACCGCGCACGCTTTAATCAGCGCTTCATGGAGCAGTCACTCGTCTCGGCCGGGAGCGCGCGCGCCGCCTTGATCGCAAAACTGGATGAGAGCTTCAGCCGCTTCGATGAACTCGCGAAAGGCCCGCTCGAAAACGGAGGCGATGACTCGCTCGATGCGTTGCGCGAAACCGAAGCCCTGTTCTTCCGCGTGCTCTCCACGCTCGAGGAACTCACCCAGAGCGACTACGCCGCGGTGCGCGCCGCCGCCGCGAACGCCGCCCATCTGGCCCGGGCGAGCATCAACTTCCTCATCGCCGCCATGGTGGGCGCGATCCTGCTTTCGCTCTACCTGTCCTACCGGCTCGCCCGCTCGCTGCTACGCCCGATTCAGGCGCTCAATGATTCGGCCGCCGCGTTCGGCGAAGGACGACTCGACCACGATGTGCCGGTCACGACGCAGGACGAACTCGGCGAACTCGCCCGCACCTTCAACGTCATGGCGGCCAAGTTGCGCGCCTACCGCGATGCCATGACCGAACGGGTCACCCGCGCGCGACGCACGATGGAGGCCACGCTCACCTCGACTCCCGATCCCCTGTTCGTCGTGGACGCCGAGGGTCACCACGAAGTGCGCAATCCCGCCGCCGAGGCGATCGCCGTCCTGCCCGAACTTGCCGACGGCCTTCCCCTCGCGTTGCAAGAGCCGCTGCGAAACGTCCTCGCGACCGGCACGCACTACCTGCCGACGGGTTATGACCAAGTGATCACTCTCCACGTGGACGACGGCGAACGCCATTACCTGCCCCGCATTCTCGCCATCGGCGATACGCTCACTGGCTTCGGCGGTGCGGCGGTCATCTTGCAGGATGTAACCAAGTTCCGGTTACTCGACGACGTGAAGGGCAACCTCGTCTCCACGGTCAGCCACGAACTCAAGACGCCGCTCACCAGCATGCTCATGGCGGTGCACATCCTCATCGATGAGAGCTACGGACCGGTTAACGAGAAGCAGCGTTACCTGCTCGAAACCGCGCGCGACAACTCCGAGCGCCTGCTGCGCATCCTCAACGACCTGCTCGACCTCAGCCGCCTCGAAGGCGGCGCGTCCACGCTCAACCGACGTTCAGTGCCCGTCGCCCCGTTGCTCGCGGACATGGCGGGTGAGATGCGTGCGATCACCGAGGCTGCGGACCAGACCATCGTGGTGAACGCTGAACCGGGCTTGGCCGACGTGAACGTGGATGCCGAGCGCCTGCGCCACGTGTTCATCAACCTGCTCACGAATGCCTCCAAGTATTCCGGCGAAGGCACGACCATTACGCTCTACGCGCAACCCGTGCCCGACGGTTTTATCCGTTTCGGCGTGCGTGACCAAGGGCCGGGAATACCTGCGGAGAGTATTCCGCGCATTTTCGATCGGTTCTACCGCGTGCCTGACCAGAGCAAAAAAGGCGCGGGACTCGGGCTGACGATTGCGCGCGAAATTGTCGTGGCGCACGGCGGATCGATCTCCTGTGCCAGCACGCTGAGCGAAGGTGCGGACTTCTCCTTCTTGTTGCCGGTGCGATAATATAAAGCGGTAGTCCTGATGTAGGAGCGGCTTGACGCCGCGATGACGCGCGTAGCGCGCACAGTTCGACTGAATCGCAGCGGTAAAGCTGCTCCTATATTCCGATCATCGCATAGCATAGAATTTAACGTCGGTTCACGAACTGATGAGTGGGGATGGGGTCGGTGGGGGAGTTCAGAGAACCCCAAGTCCTAAACCGTTAAACCCTACCCCCATGATCACCAAAAGAACCCTCGAAACTCCTGAGCAGATCATTGATCACCTCCGCGCGCTCATTGCCGAAGCGGAAAAAACAATGGGCTCCAACTTCACCGGAGATGCCGACGAAAAGCTGAGTTCGCTTCGCGACCGTCTCGGCGATCTCAAAGAAAAGGTGCAGGATGGAATGACTTTTGCCCGCGAAAAGATCGTCACCGGTGCCAAGCAGGCCGACTCCGTCATCCGCGATCATCCGTATGAGTCGCTCGCGATCGCCCTCGGCATCGGCGTGCTGCTGGGCGTGTTCCTGCGTCGCAGCGAAGACTAACCGCCCGTCTCGACACACACCTTATGGACGATCCGTCTTCCGCCTCCCCCGGCATCACCGCCTCGCTCGCCGAGCTGGGCGACAGCCTCATCGGCACGCTTCAGGAGCGAATCGAACTCGTCTCCGTCGAGCTCCAAGAGGAGAAATTCCGCCTGATCCGCCTCGTCATCTGGATCAGCGTGGCGGTGTTTGCCGGGGTGATGACGCTGACCTTCGCAACGCTGACGATCGTCTATCTATTTTGGGAAAGCGCGCGCCTCGGTGTGTTGACGGGCTTTACGATGTTCTACGGTGCGGCGCTCGCCTGGGTGATCGTTTTGCTGCGACGGATGTCCACTCACCCCAAGCCGTTTGAGGGCACGATCAAAACGCTCAAGGAGGATCGCGAATGTATCCACAGGCAGAACTAAACCACCTCGCTCAACGCAAAGGTGACCTCATGCGCAGAATCGGAGCGCGGCGCCAAGACGTCGTCGGCCGGATGGATCACGCATTGCAGCCGATCCGGTGCGTGGACGGGATCTATGCTAGCTGGCTTCAGTTGAAGCTCATGGCCGAGCCGTCGGGCCATGCCCTGAATCGGACATCTTCGGCCAAAACCGGCGACGACCTCAGCGGCATCTTTCGTTGGGCGCCACTGGCGTTGAACCTTTTCCGGACGATGCGTTGAACGACCATCGGACGTTGTGCTGTCCCATTTCCCTCCCTCTGCTATTCATCCCATATGAGCAAAATCATCGGTATCGTCCTGATCGTGATCGGTGGCTTCCTGATTTACAAAGGCGCCGCCCGTAAAGACTCCCTCGTTGGCGGGCTTGACGAGACCGGTTCGCGTGTCGCCAACAAAGTGGACGGAGGCAGCCGCATCCCCGAGCACTACTATTACCTCATCGGCGGTGGCGTCCTCGTCGCAGTCGGTATCGGTGCCGCCGTGGGCGGTCGGAAAGTCACCTGAGCTTGGTTCGGCGCTCTTCCGTCGAAAGCCGTATGAGGCCCTCTTTTCAGGCATCAAGACCGCGCCAACGCGTTCTCTGTTGCCCGAAGGAAACGAGGTTCGGGGCGACGCACGGCCCCGAGCCTCGGTCCAGGTAGTCCGTTCAGAACCTCTTCAGGAGGTCGCCTTGACCTTGTGGACGGGTGAGGCGGCGGAGCCTACGACCACGGTAAAACCAAAGGTCTCCATCTCGTGTTCCTGTCCGCGGAAAGCGGCGAGGAGGGCGTCCCGGGTCTGCGCTGCGTAGAACAGCCCGGTTTTTTCGACGCGCTGAGTCTGGCCTTCGGCCAAGCCCAGTGCCTTGTTACTCTTTTCCAGCAGCGCGGTCGCTTCGGCAGTCAGCGCCTGTGCCTTGAGGCGGTCGGCCTTGGCGGAAGTGACCTGTTCATCCAATGCGATGATAGTGGCGTCATCCAGCGGACTTGAACCGGGAGTGGCGGTTTCCCGCTTGGTGTGCTGGGCCTTAATGTCTTCGAGCAGCTTGATCAATAGATCAGGACTGCTGGAGGGTAATTCGATCCGAATCGTGGTTCTGGACATGGTAGCTTTCTATTTAGTTTTAGAGCGCACGATCCGGCTTCCTCCCGTCCCGGCGCGCCGCGACTTGATCAAAATGCAGCCTAATAGCCATTGCTTGGATTGGCCTATAGACGGCTGATTGCTATTTAGTCGGGCAGCTAATTGGCACTGTTATGGATCGTCATCACGGGGCATTGCTCAGGCTTACGATGTTTATCTAGAGGGGATTATATGACCTGCCCGAGGTAAGCCGGAAGCAGGACAGATCTGCTAAAAGTAGGTGCAGGTGGCCAAGGAGCTGGTCAGACCCGGCAACTCTGACCAGCTCCTTGGCAACCCCGAGCTCCGACCCAGCGGGTCCGAGCAGCTCCTTAGCAACTCGGAGCTCCGACCTGCCAACCCTGACCAGCTCCTTGCCAGGTCGGGGCTAGACCTGCCGGGTCGGAGCAGCTCCTTGCCAACCCTGAGCTCCGACTTGGCGGGTCTGACGAGTGAGTTGCCGGGAGTAGGCGAGACCCGCTGGGTCCGACCAGCTCCTTGGCAGGTCCGAGCTCCGACCCGCCAACCCTGACCAGCGACCTGGCAGGTAGCTGGTCAGGGTTGACGACCCCGGGCTGTTTTCCGGTCAAAAGAAGCAGTGAGCCAATGGTAAAGACCGGTAAGCTTACATCCGGAAGGCTCCCAGCCTTCGGTCTCCACGCGGAGCTACCGGAGTTTCTCTACTCTACACCGGTGACAGGGAGGTCGGCCGGGTGCTCGACGGAGAACTTGAGCGGGAGTTCGCGTTTTTCGCCGGGTTTGAGATCGAGGCGCCAGGTGAGTTTGCCGTCGGCGTCGCGGGCGATGGGTGCGGCGACTCTTGGTGGCGAAACCTGGTGTCCTCGGTAAAGCGGGAGACGACTTTGCGTTTGATGGAAATGCCTTCGTCTGCGCCGAGTGGGTGTCAGTCCACCACGCGCGGGCCGTGGAGGAAGGCGTGTAACTCGGAGGCCATGCGGGGGCCGAAGCCGTCCACTTCGGCGATCTGCTCGGTCGTGGCTTCGCGCAGGCGATCGATGCTGCCGAAGTGAGCGAGCAACGCGGCACGACGCACCACGCCGAGTCCGGGGAAATCATCGAGCACGCTTTCTCGGATCTTCTTTGAGCGCAGGTCGGCGTTGTAGGTGTTGGCGAAGCGGTGCGCTTCGTCGCGCAGGCGCTGGAGCAGGTTGAGCGCGGGCGAGTTGAGCGGAAGGTTCAGCGGTGCGCGTTCGTCGGGGAAGATGATCGTCTCATGCTTCTTCGCCAGGCCGATGAGCGTCGGCGGAACCACGTCGATCGCGATGAAGGCCTTGAGGGCGGCACCGATCTGACCGCGTCCGCCGTCGATCACCACGAGGTCGGGCATGGGTTTGTTTTCTTCCTTCA
>CBRAFO010000071.1:0-19525 GCA_967755175.1 uncultured Opitutaceae bacterium
CAGGCGGAGGCGGTGTGGCCGCCCGTGTTGGCGTCGGTTGCAC
The DNA here is from genome assembly GCA_967755175.1 of uncultured Opitutaceae bacterium. Taxonomy (GTDB): domain Bacteria; phylum Verrucomicrobiota; class Verrucomicrobiia; order Opitutales; family Opitutaceae; genus Rariglobus. Next base: position 44 of record CBRAFO010000071.1, read on the forward strand.
GCGAGGCACCGGCGAGGCGGTCGAGCTATGCACCGGCGTCGCCTGCACCGGGGCCGTGGCCATCGGGGCGTGCGGTTCGGTTTGCGCCTGCCAAAACCAGATCCCCACTACCATGACGAGCAGCGCCGCCGAAGCGGCCGGAGCGAGGCGGACCCAGAGCGGACGCTCTTCCCAGCAATCCAACGCCGCCAGCATACGCTCGGCCTCCCGGTGTCCCGGCACGCGATGTTGCAACAAGCGCCAAAGTCTCCGCGCCCGCAGGTAGTCGCCGCTCCGCGTCACCACGGTCGCGAGGCCGTGCAACAGCAACGGATCCTCTGGCGGCCGGACATCGTCGCCGCCGAACAGAGCCTCGGCATCGCGAAAGTGGCCTTGATTGGTCAGCTGCTCGGCTTTCAGCAAAAGCAGGGCGTGGGAAACAGCGGAGGACTCGAGTGTGTTCATGGCCGGTGACGGGAGCTGTGTTACGCGAGGATATTGGAGCCGTAGCCACGACGGGCGTCATCGACCACTTGTGGCGGCAATAAATCCTGGAGCAGCATCGCGGTGTCGATGAGCTGGTCGTGCCGGCCTTCGAGCAACGCATGGTCGCCCGCTTTGATGAGCATATCGGCTCGCGCGAGGTTCGACATCTGGTCGCGACAGTCCACGAGCGCCGCATAGTGCCTCCGCCAAAAATCGGGCTGCCGGTGGAGCACGCTCTGGTGCAACGACACGATCTCGTCGGTTTTTTTACGGAGCCGGTCCTGCTGCTTGTTCGCGATGGCTGCTTGCACCTCGACCCGCAGGCCGCGCAGCCGTGATTGCTCAGCCTCGGTGCCGTGGACCTTCAGCAGGTTGTCGGCTTCAGCAAGCAGTCGATCCGCGTCGCGCACTGCCGCCGGCCAGGCCAGGCGCTCGGCCATCGCATCGAGCCGCAGCTTGAACTCCAGCAGTTCGTGCTCGGCCTTGAGCAGCGTATCGAACTCCGGCGACGGCGCATTTAAGACGGTTTCAAGGTGGGCGCGTTCGGGGGATTTCTCCACGGCCGCCAGCGCCGCTTCATCGCTCGCGGCAGGGGACTTTCCGAGCCCTGCGCGCAGGGCGGCGAGGCGCTCGATTTCACGGGCAAACTCGTCGCGCAACACGTCCAGCGAGGGCTGGCGATGGGCGCCGCCGAGTTCCAGTTTCGCGGGGAACTCCTCGTCGAGCAGGGGCACATAGGCGACCACGTTCAGGAGCCGAGAGGAGTCCATGAGGAACGTCACCTCGACCTCCGCGCCGAGGGGCAGGGGACGGTGGATCTGGCCGGCGCCGATCTCCAGCGTGCCGATGAGGAGATTGCGGTCGGCGAGGCGGTGATCGCCCTCGACCACGGGGATGCGCAAGGGGCTGCCTGCGCTGTCCTGTGAAAGCGCCGCAGTGGTGCGATAGGTGCGCGTGGATTTCGCCGGCAGGCCTGCGCCTTTGGGAAAGTGGAGCGAGACCTGATTGTCGGCCATGGCGACACCGAGATTGTGAATGAGCGTCTGCTCTTCGACCACCAGGCCGATGGTGTAGTCGAGGCCGTTCGGCTCGATCAGACACGGCGCGCCTTGGGCGTCGTGCAGCTCGATCGCGAACCGGTTCCGGCAATCGGCCTCGGCTCGCACGTTGAGGCGGAACGTGCCGCCGGCGCCGAGCGGCAGTCGGCCGCTGCGCCACTTCGAGTGGGTGTTGACGAACTCAATGCTGCAACCCGTCGCAGGCGTGCCGGCCGGCGTGGTGACTTTGCCGCCCACCAAGGGCTGGGCGTCCGAGCCCACGGGTTTATAAACGAGTTCCACGCGATGCGTGGCGGGCGTGGGTGCGGCTGCGGCCGCAGGCGTGGACGTTGACGGGGACGTGGTTGCGGGCGTTGACGTGGTCGCGGCGGTCCGGGGAGCGGCTGCCGGAGTCAGACGTTGGCCTGAAGCGAACAACGCCGCGCCGCGGGACACCACGGTGAGCGGGTCCACGGAGAGGTCGAAGGGGATGCGCAACTGCTCGGCCACGAGGTCGCGGAAATACGGGGCGAGGGTGGGGCCGCCGACGAACACCAGTTTCTCCACGGCGGCGGGCTCCAGTCCTTGCGAGCTCACTACGCGCCGGGCGAGCTCCACGGCGCGCAACACGCTGGGTCGCGCGGCGGCGGCGATGTCTTCGCGCGTGAGCTCCACTTCGAGCACGTTGGAACCGGTTCCGAAGCTGCGCAGGTCCACCTCGATCCACGTCGATTTTTGGCGGGAGAGGTCGATCTTGGCCGCCTCGGCTGCGGTCTTGAGCCGGATAAGATCGTAACGGGAGGGTTCGTGTCCGCGGCCAAAGTCGGGGGCTTTGAACTGTTCCCTGACCTTGGGAACGAGAAGCTTTTCGACAATCGCCCAGTCGATGTCCGCGCCGCCGAGAAAGTTGTCACCTGCGTGGTTCACGACCGACATGGTGCCCTGTTCGGAGCGCACCAGCGCCGCGTCGAACGTGCCGCCGCCGAAGTCGAACACCAGCCAGTAGGCCTTCGCATCGTGCTTCTGGAAACCATAGGCGAGCGCGGCGGCGATGGGTTCCTGCAGCAGCGGCGCGGTCACGAAGCCGGCGAGCGTGGCGGCGCGCTTGGTGGCCTCGCATTGATGGAGGCCGAAGGCGGCGGGCACGGTGAGCACGGCGGCGGTGAGGTCCTCGCCGCGTTTCTGGGCCACGTCGGCGCGCAGGGACTTGAGGATTTCGGCGGAGAGTTCCTCGGGGAGGAGCTTGCGACCGCTGGAGCGAAACAGGTGCTCGTGCGCCGTGCCCATGCGACGCTTGAACTCGATGTGCACGTCGTGTTCGGCGCGGTCATCGGCGAGCTTTGAACGCGCGCTCTGCCCCACCCACAAGTTGCCGGCGCGATTGATGTGGACGGCCGAGGGCGTGGTATCCGCATCGAGGTTGTTTTTGATGATCTCGGTGCCCGGGCCGGTCGCGAGCGCGATGGCCGAGTTGGTGGTGCCGAGGTCGATGCCGTAGTCGATGGTGGAACGAAGCATGGGGTGGGGCAAAAAAGGGATAAATTAAGACTCTTCCGGCGGACGTCCGACGACGACCTCGCCCGACTGCACGAGGCGCTGCCGCCAGAACACCGCAGGCCGCACGATCTCGATGATGGTGTCGCGCGTGAGTCCGGCGGCGGGTTGAAACGAGATCACCTTGAGCGGAAGACCGGGATCGTAGGGTTCGTTGAGCCAGTCCTTCGAGGTCACTTCGAGTTCGCGCAACGTCTCCGTCGCCGCGTCGAGATGCCGCAGTGTGCGGCGCGTGACCTCGGGCGGGGCCGCGCTCAGGCGGTTGCGAGCGCGCCACACATGCGTGGCCAGGTCGGCGAAGGACGGACCGAAATCCGGCGGCACGGCGGCCTCGGTGGGTGCGACGGCGACGACAGGTTCGGTGGGCGCTGCGGGTGCAGCCACTGCGGGCGCAGGCGTAGGCGCGGGTGCGGCCTTCGCCTCGGGAGTGACCGGCGGCACCGCAGGCACCGGGGCTGCTGCTGTCATCGCGGCTGCGGAGGTCAGCCGTCGCCAGTCGGCCAATGCCCGGTTGAGAGGGGCTTCGGGAAACTGCGCGAGCTTGCGAGGGGCGGTGGCCAGAATCTGCTGCAACAGCGTGGAGGGCATCAGGAGGGGCTCGGGGTCAGGGCGGCGACGAAATGGGGTAGCAGCACGACGTTCCAACTCGACTGGGGATCAAGTTCGACCGTCGTGGCCGGCTGGTTTTTGGACGCGAGAATCACAAGGTCGTCACGGTAGGCAAGCAGCAGTCTTGCGTAGGGCGTCAAAGGCTCGCCCTCGGCCAGCGCACTGCCGTCGGCGCCCAAGGTCGCCGTGCCTACGCTCAGCACCGCCCCGGCTCTCACCGCCGCGACCGTGCGGGCGACCAGCGCGGGCACCAGAAAACCATGAAAGGCGGCCAGCACCGCCCGCATCGCGGCACCGTCATTTGCCCCGTCTGGCAGCTCCGCAAAAAAATCCGCCGACAACACGAAGGACTCCTCCGCGGAGCACCACCCGATCTCCGTCGGCGTCGCCGCCGTAAATCCCACCCACGCGTGCCTCAACCCGGTGAGGTCGGCGACCGATACCAGCCGCTCGTTGAGCGACACGCCGCTCGCGTCGATGCGCAAGCGCGTCTCGCCCGCCGTCAGCTCCAGCGGCTCCATCCCTGGCGTGGGCGTCTCCGCGAGCCACTCAGCCCGGATGCGCCGCAACGCCTGCGCGTTCGCCACATCCATCGGCAGGGCCAGCGCCTGATCGAGCGTGTGCAAGGCCCACCCCAGGTGCGCGGGCGAGAGGCGCAACGCGTCCTCGGCGACCGTTTTCAACCAGCCCGCGAGACGGGCGTTGGTCGCCTCCGCAGCCGCCCCGGAAAGTCCGAGTGCCGACACGCCCGGAATCACGACGGCGTTGATCAACTCAAGCGTCACGACGTGCTCGGGCGGAAACGGTTCGCCGGCGGCGGTGAGGGCGGCGGCGAGCGCGTTGCTCCACATCACGCCGAAGGCCTCCTCCACCCGCTGCACCAGCTCGGGCGCGGTGGCGACATCGAGCAAATGAAAGAGCAACGGCAGGCACGAAGCATCGTCGCCGGAGGCGCGTTGGTAGGCCACCAGCCCGTCGAGCACGGCGTCGGCCAGCAGGCGCGTCTGGTGCCCGTGCAGGTGGGGCGCACCGTCCGGCCCGTCAACGGCCGCGAGCAACGCGAGATCAGGCGCGGCCGCTTTCAGCACGGCGCACAGCGGCTCGATCACGCCGGTCGGCCGGCGCGCCAGCGCCGCCAACGCCTCCAACCGTCCCACGGCGGGTTGCAGCGCCGTCTCCAACACCCCGGCAAGCCGCTCCGCCGGCAAATGCGCCCGGGCCAAACCCATATGAAGACGTGCGGTTTCTTCGTCGCCAGTCGCGACATAACGAACGGCGTTCTCCGCGTGGATGCGCGCCAACACCTCCGGTAACGCCTCGCGCAGCTTCGTCGCCGCGGCCTCGGGCAGTTGCGGGTCGTTCATCACGGCGACCCTCGCCTCCACCAACTGCCACAGCGCGTCGTCGCCCTCCACGTGCCGCCAGTAGTCGGAGGCCTCAGCGTGCACGCGGTTCAACAACGCGCGGTCGGCTTCCTCCGCTTGTTCCCATTCTAGGGCAAGCAGGTGCTGGTAAACCGCGAGGTTGTGCCACGCCACCGGATGTCCTTCGCCCGCCGCCTCGCTCCACAGCGCGGTGGCCGTGGCGGTGTCGCAGCGCGCAAGATGCCCCAGCGCCTCGTCGTCACTGCTCGCTGGATACGTCAGGGGCCAGAACCAGAAAAATTCGTCCAACAACCGCTGCACCGGTTCCTGCAACGCCCGCGACGCCGCGCGCACGGCATCGTGATCCGGCGCCGGCTTGGGCGCGAACGCCCACTCGTCGGGCGCGCCACCGAGTTCCATGTGCAGGCGCAACTCATCCGTCCGACGCGCGATCACCCGCAGTTCGGCAGGCACGGGCAGGCCGAGCGTCCTGAATCCGTTGCGGAGATACAGGCCGGGATGCGCGCAGGCGCGGAGAAGCGTGTCGAACTTGGAGGACACTCTTTGAAGAGAAGGTCGGGCCAATAACGACATCTACGCCCGCTTGTAAACCTCGCGCCTCGGGTTCCCGCGGGCTCTGTGCACGCTGGAGCGGAACTCTGTGTTCTCCGTGACGAAAACTCATAGCCCGAGAGGGGGGGCTAGCAGTCCCGTCTTGGCGGGGGCGGGGGTGTTGTGCACGGTCTGCGGCAACGTGCCTGACTGGTTTTATCGAACGGTGGCTCAACCCGGCCTTTTTGCGTTGCCCGACAAGGCGGCGCGGGCGGTGGCGTTGGGGTTGATGGGCGCGCTGGGGTCATGTCGGCCCGGGCGGGCGTTGATTGATTTTATGGGGCATATGCATGCCGATCCGCGGTTGGCCGTCCAGGTGGTCGGGACGTGGTTCGCTTCGCCGGTGGGGTTGGGTTGGCGGGTGGACCCGGAGTGTCGGGCGACGCGGGCGTTGCAGCGGTTCGGCGTGGGTTGCATTGAGCGACGCGAGTCGGGCATTCGGTCGGTCGCGCGGGGAGCGGGGCGGGAATTGTGCGAAGGGCCGTGGGCGCCGGGAGAGCGGGCGGTGTCCGACTCGGGCGACGGAGTGTTTTTATGGCGGCGAGACGATGGGCGGGGCGGCGAGGTGGTGCGGTTGCCTTCGGGCGAGGCGTTGCCGGTGGTGGCTTGGGATGACGCGTTGCCGGCGGGTCAATCGCTGGCGGGCGGGGTGGTGTTGCAGGTGGGCGTGCGTGAGGCGCACGGGGGCTGGCGGGTGCCGGTCGCCATGCCGGTTGGTTTGGCGGAGCGGGTCCGGGCTTGGCGCGGGCACGTGGGTGCGGGCGGCGTGGTGATCGTGGCGGGCGGAGTGGCGGGGCCGGCTGACGCGGTGGCGTTAATCGAGGCGGGAGCGAGCTTGCTGCTCATCGACGCGGGTGTGGTTTTTAACGGTCCGGGGTTGGTGAAGCGTTGCAACGCGGCGTTGGTGAGCCGGCTCGGGGCGGTGGGCGCGGTGGAGGCGGACAGTTCGGTGATGCGGCGGTCGTGGTTTTGGGCGCTGGCGTTGGGCGTGGCTTTGGCCGGGGGCGGGGTGCTCGCGCTGGGGCTGTCGTTTGGGCGCGTGTTGTTGCCCTATGACGAACAATTTCTGGGGTTCACGGCGGAGGTGTTGCGGCGCAATTCGCCGAAGTTGCATGCGTTCATGGTGCATGATCGCGGCACGCTGGCGGGCGTGATGCTCGGGCTGGGCTGGCTGTATGCGGTGGTGGCGTGGCGGGGAATCCGTCACGGAGTGGCGGGCGCGAAGACGACGGTGGTGGCGTCGGCGGTGGCGGGGTTTGCGAGCTTCTTCTCGTTTTTGGGCTTCGGGTATTTCGACACGTTGCACGCGTTTGTGGCGGCGGTGCTGTTTCAGCTCACGGTGCAGATCATGGTGGGCGCGGACGGCGGACGCGCGGCTTTGGCGGTGCCACGTGATGACGAGGATGGGTGCTGGCGGAGGGCGCAGTGGGGGCAGTTGTGCTGGGTCGCGCACGCAGTGGGCTTGGTGCTGGCGGGCGGGGTGATTTTGGGGATCGGGATGACGCGGGTCTTCGTGAGCGAGGACCTGGCGTTTCTCTGCATGGACGCGGAGCAGGTGCGGACGATGGGAGAACGCGTGGTGTCGGTGGTCGCGCATGACCGGGCGACGTTGGGCGGGATGTTGTGGGCGTCGGGCGTGGGGATGTTGTTGCCGGTCTTGTGGTGTCACCAGCGAGGCGCGTCGTGGTTATGGTGGGCCATCGCGGGACTGGGTTTGCCGGCGTATGCGGCAGCCTTGGTCATGCACGCGTGGGTGGGTTACACGGACTGGCGCCACATCGTGCCGGCGTTCGTGGGCCTCGCGCTGTGGGCGGGCGGTCTGGTGCTGAGCCGAGGATACCTGAGGCATTCCCGATAACGGGTGGTCGGGATCCGCCGGGCGGGCGCGCTTGCCGTCGGTAGGGGGGCGCTACACTTTCACTCTCATGTTCAAAGGATTTTGGACCTCTATTGGCGTCTTGTTCCTTCTGGTCCTGATCGGCTTGGGCGAACTGGGTTGGATCGCCTTCGTGGTTTTTTTGACAAGCGCGTGGGTGATCCGTCTTTTTCCTCGTTGGCAGTTGGGCTTCCCCTTGGTCGGGGGAATAGCGGTTCTCGTTCTACATGCTACAGGGCATAAATTCTACGGCTCACCCCAGCTTTTCGATAATCGTCCCCTGATTGAGCACGCATGGACTCTCGATCACTTGGAGATGCCCAATGTTTTGGTGGCGACCGATGGGACGCGCCATCCCCTGATCGGAATAACTTTTATCGATGGGTTGGTTGGTGTTCGTGAGGAGGAGCAGGCACGTATGTTTAGCCGAGGTCACGAACCGCTACGTTTTGCCGAGGCAAGCGATGCTCCTACCGGTTACGTGGCTGAACAACGGCAGCTATATTGGTGCGGCAATACGTGGTTCCCCGACTTCTTCCCAAGGCGGCTGCCTTCGCATGAGAGGGTGGATATGAGGCGTGTCCTGCGTGATTATGCGAAAACGCCATCTGCATCTGATCCCACGCCGCGGCCGGCTGTTAGCCGATAAGGCCGGGCCGCTTTCCTGCCCGTTAGGTAGCGGGAGTGGGCGTGGGAGCCGGGCGGTGCGGGGCGATGTTTTTTTCCACTTGGTCGAGGAGGCGGCGGATGAGGGTGTCGCGGTCGTTGAAGAGGTCCCAAGCTGTGCCGGGTTGAGCGGTGCGGTCGGGGGCGGGAATCGTGGAGATCAGGCGGAAGCGATCTTGCGGGCCGGGGTGCGTGTCGTCCTCGGTGGTTGGGCGGGTGAGGGCTTTTTGGATTTCAGCTTCCTGGTCCTGTTTCGGAGCCTCGGTCAGCGGCGCGTAGAAGTTTTGGAGCGGGCGGCTCGCCTTAATGGCTTCATCAATTTCGCGGTTGGCGTGCGCGTGGAAGAGAATGTTTTGGCGGATGACGTGGGTAAGGCCGCCTTGAAAAGCGATGGGGCCGTAGGCTTGGGCGGCCACGCGGTCGGCCAAGACCTCCTGAAGGCGGGTGGCTCCGTGGCTGATGCGGCGGAAGAGAAAGTCGTAGAGCCGGAGGAAGTGGAACGCGATGTTGAGCCGGGTGTTCTGGCCGGCGTTTACCATGGCGATGCAGAATTTGAAGATGTCGTTGCGCACGCGCAGGGCGATATCGCCGCCGGCGGTGTCGCGGTGGGCGAAGTGACCGTATTCGTGGGCGAGCACACAGCGTAAATCATCCTTTTGGAAATCGGTGAGCACGGCGGCGCCGAGCACGAGGATGCGTTGGGCGCGGTTGTTCATGCGTTCGCGCCAGGTGCCGCGTTCATACACGCAGAGCTCGGTGCCGGTCGTGATGCGGATTTCGTCAACTGGCCGGGTGTTGAGGGTGGCGGCGACTTCCTCGGCGAGTTGCCACAGGGCCTCGGCTTCGGCGCGGGTGACGGGTTCGCCCGGGTCCTTGTTCTCAATGCGGATGAAGAACGAGCGGAGCATGCTCCAGATAGTGCCGATCGCACCGATGATGAGCATGAGGGTGAAATAAATCGGGATGTAGCCGATCATGAAGAGGCCGCCGACCAGCACGACGGCGACGGCAATCACGAGCAGTAGAACGATGGGGAGGGAGATGTAGTAATAAATGCCCGCGAGGTTCAGCACGACGCGGTAGGTGCGGCGCAGGCGTTTTTCTCCGGTGGAGATCGGGATGCGCGGATCGCTGTGCTCGATGCGGTGAAGGGTGATGCGCGAGAGCGTCCAGCCGGTGATGAAGAGTGTGGCGAGGCCGAGAGCCCAGACTCCGACGGTCACGGAGGTGTTGCGGATGGCCCGCCAGCGGAAGGCGACATCATGGATGCCGCTATTAAGGAAGCGTTGGGCTGCTTCGGCGGGCAGGCCGAGGTCCCGGGCTTTGAGAATTTCGTCTTCGGCGCGGATCCAGTGTTCGTCATGCGTGGCGATGAGGGCAGCTATGTAGTGGGTGACCATTTCGTCCGGATATTTGTCCTCGAGCTGGGTGGTGACGTCACGGGCAACGGCCATGTTATCTAGGCCGAGGGCGAGTTGCGCGGTGAAGCCGAGAATATCCGCGTCGTCCCCGTTGGGGAGGGCTTTGCATTCCCGCAAGAGGCCGAGGGCGCGCTGGCGGTCTTGGGCCGGGGCATCAGTGGTCTTGGTGCCGCCGCTGGCGAGCGAGAAGGACAGGCTGGCGAGATTGGCCGCGGACCGCTTCAGGGCGATGGCGTGTTCAATCAAGGGAAGTCCTTCCGCGCGGTTGCCTTGTTCGCAGAGAATGGAGCCGAGCCGGCGCCAGCCCGCGTCGAAGCCGGGGGCTTTTTCAGTGACGAGGCGGAGCAGCGGCTCGGCGGTGGCGAGGTCTTTTTTGTCCCGTGCGATACGGGCGTTGCGAAACGGTTCGACCAGCGAAGGGTTGATCTGGCCGAGCTCTTGTTCGATCGCGGCTTCACGCTCCATGTTGCGGGCCGCATGGAGCCGGGTGGAGAAGAGCAGGGTCGCTAGCAGGGCAAACGTGGCGACGAGATGAAGGTGTTTCATGAGGGCAGGAATACGGGTGGGCGGAACCAGAAGGCCAACGCGCTGGCGTGGATGCAGGACGGCAAACCGTTTGCCGGGCACGTCGGTCATGGCGAGTGTTTAATGCATCTCAATAAAAACAGCTTAGGTGAGAAGCTTGAGAGCGGTGAGGATTCTCGGGGTGCGTGGTGGTTACACTGCTTCAGATCGCCGGACTGGGCGTGCAGCCGGAGACTTGGCACGGGCGCGGATGCGCCTGATCACTCGTTATGGATTCGGACAGCCATGTGCGTTGCACCTTTACCTGCGGTTGTTTTGCAGCCAAACCCGACCGGTCCGGCAGGGTTTTGACCCCTCTTTTCAAACCTTGCCTCGTCCCGGTAGAGCACCCGTTTGGTAAAATCTATTCCCATGTCATTTCGCAAAGACGAGCCATCGAAGCCTCAGCTTCCGCAACAAGAACGTGAAGCGATCGTCGATCTACTTCACCTGTGCATCTACGCCGATGCCCACATCGCATTGAACGAAGGCGACTTCGTGTCGGACGTCGTCGAAACCATCGGCTGGGATACACAACTTTCGTTCAGCAGCTACGAATCAAAATCGATCGCCAACGCACGACTCGCCAAGGAAAGCCCCGAAGCCAAGCAAGAGTTTCTCTCCTTTGCCGCCCAGCGTCTCCAATCGAACTCATCGCGCGTATTGGCCCTCGATCTTTGCCAGCAGCTTTTTTCCGCGGACGGCTCCACCGTAGAAAAAGAAGCCGCACTCCTCGGTGAGATCCGCGCTCTCCTGACGTGAGGCGTCAACTCGGCCAGCGCTGATTTCGAGTGGCGGCTGGTCGGTGCGCAAGCGTGCGAGCGCGCGTGGGCCTGCGGTCAGCCAATAAATAACGCGGGCAGCGGCCCATCTCTCAGTCTTCTATACTTATGAAATTTGGAGCCCTTTGCCTTTGGGTCTTACTGGCCTCGCGTGTGTTCGCTGATCCGCTCGGCGACAAAGTGGACATCAAGCCGGTCGCCAACTGGACGTTGGCACCGATGGATCGGACGGTGCCTTTGCCTACGTTGCGCTATGTGCCGGCGGACGGACGCAATGCCACCGTGATGCTCACGCTGCTGCCTGCCTCACGGCTGGGCGTGGTGGACGCGGCATCGCTCCGGCAATTTCATCGCAAGGCGTGCGTGCCGTTTCTCCCGAAGCCGGATTCCGAGGTGCGTCAGCTCGACCTGAATTTGCCTGGAGTCGTGGGGGTCTATGCGTCGTTTGAAGACCCGTCATTAGTGGGGAAGCCATCCCAGCCAGGTAATTATAAACGCACTACGTCCGTCAGTCTCTTTCTAAGCCATGACGTCGTCGTGCAAGCGACGATCTTCTATGACGAGCCCGGTTCGTCCGCGTATAACGAGGCGTTCTCCATCGTGAAGAGCGCGTCGGTCATCGGCTCCTCGACGGGCACCGCCGGGCCGAACAAGCCTGCGCCGACGACCACCGCCGCGACGGGTGCGCCGCTTGTCTTGCGCCCGCGGCAGGGTTTACCTCAGTTGATTTTAAGGCTAGTGCCGCACCGGGCTATTTTTCCTACGCGCGAGAGGACGGCGTGATGTTTACGGGTTGGCTCGATCAGGCGGCTAAGTTCAGGGGCATGCGCTCGTTTTGGGCGGCGGAGAAAGCGTCGCTGGAGACGAACACCAGCGTAAAAGTCGCCAACGAATCCTTCAAAATCGTCGCGGGTTGGAACGTGGTTTCCTACGAGCTGCCCGTCGGGACGGTGAGCCAGCAAAACATCCGCGCTTGTCGCGTTTTTGGGACCACCTGGGCCGACGTGCACCTGTCTTTGATCGGCGATGGCGCGTCCCTGCGAACCCTCGAAGCCGTCCTCGCTGATATCAAGGTGGAACCGGCACGTTAATCCGCCGTGCAGGGTGGTGTCTTGGAAACGCCTCGTCGAGGCCACGCGTAGCCGGCCCAGCACAACGCGCCTGCGACGGCTCCGGCGAGGTGGGCATAGCGGGCCACGCGCACGGGGCCGGTCATCGGCTCATTGATCGCCACGAGCCATCCCTGTCCGTTGCCCAAAACGTCCCAGCCAATCTTGCTGGCCACGCCGACTAGGAGAATGGCGCCGAGCAGCCGGCTGCGCTTTTCGATCCGTGCGCCCCATGTGAGTTCGAGCGCCAGCCAAGCGATACACGCACACGCCAGTCCGGACAAACCGACATAGCTCCTCATGCCCGTTTCTGCGGCCAAGGCAGCCCACGCGATCCCTGGCGCACCCGCGATCAACAACACCGCGAGCGGCCAGCGACTGACTCGCTCAACGGCTGCACCGGCGACCAACCACACCAGTCCGCTGGCGAGTAGATGCGAGGCGGATACGTGCACGGCGTGGGTTGTCCACCACCGCCACCACCCGCCGTCACCGCCCCGCTCAAGGACGGCCCACGCGGATCCGGGGTCGGAGGCGGTGATCAGGCCCGCCGCCAGTGCCACGCCACCCGCTAACCACGGCCAAGAGCGATGGGGACGCGCCATCTCAACGCAGCCGACGTCCTGCCCAACCCGCCACACCAGCCATGGCCAGGGCGCTCCAGAGTCCAAAGCTTCCCGCGCCCGTGTAGCCGGGTTTGTTAACCACCTTTATGTCATTCGGCGCCTGCTTGAGGCGCTCGCGGAAGGCATCCAGTTCGCCCTTGAGGTTCGTGATCATCTCGATGGTCGCGAGGTCGAATCCTTTTCCACTGTCGATGCGCAAGGCCTCGCTTTGATTGATGGGCGTGGCGGTCGCTTTGACCTGACTCGTTCCGGGAGCGCGGAACAGCATCCGTCGACTCGCGACGTCGAAGACCACGGTTTCCATTAGCGTCTGGGTGTCGTTGCGTTCGCCCTGCACGACGTAGGAGCCGACAATGGTCCAGTAGGCCAGCGAGAACATGCTCTCACCGGTAAACTGAACCTGGTCGTAAGCCACCAGTGCGATCACATCTACGTTGAACATGGATTTTACCTGATCGAGGTTCGCGAAACCGCCCTCGGGTCGCAGGTAGGCGGAGGGGATCACTTCGATGGCCGATACATAGGGCAGGCCGCGAAACTGGTCGGCCACTTGTTTCATCAACTGCTGCTTTTTGGTTTCCGTCAGGTGGGAGTCCGTCCTCCAGTATCCGGCTTGATTAGCTGACCCGCTGGGGGCGAACGCGATGCCCACTCTTAACGGCAAGGAGAGGACGGGCGAGGCGACCTGTTCGATATGATCGGGCTGTTTCGGATAGAGAAACTGCATCACGCTGGTGCCCTGCGCCGAGCGCTGGCCAGTCATGCAGCCTGCGACGCCCAAGATCGCGATAATCAGAAGCAAGGCCCCTCCGCCTGTTACTTTTGTGGTCATGGATGTTTTTGAAGTTCAATTTCATGTCAGGGCAAGGTCGAAGCGATGGCGGCGAACCAAGCCTGGGCCACAAACCTCCGAATGTGAAATGCCGGTGGGCTGCGGGGGAAGCGGGGCGCACCTGAGGAATGCGTCAGACGCACGCACTACGCTGGCGGATGCGATTGGCTGTAACCTTAACGCGGGCCGCGCATCCAAATGTATAGGAACAGAACAGCGTTCAACAGAACACGGCGTTCCCAAATCGATAACCCTTAACCCATATCCTATGTTAAAAGCTCACTCCATTGAACATGCGGGGCCGGTCACCGAAGATCGCGTCGTTCACACGACGTATGTCACGTTGAAATACCTCCTCGGCCTGGTCCCGATCGTCGCGGGCGCGGACAAGTTCACTAACTTTCTCGCTCACTGGGAAAACTACCTGGCTCCGTTTGTCACCCGGATCGTTCCGGTCTCCGACTTCACGTTCATGCGCGCGGTCGGCGTCATTGAAATCGTCGCCGGCGTGCTGGTCTTGGTGAAGCCGCGGGTCGGTGCGTGGGTCGTCATGGCTTGGCTGCTGGCGATCGCCGGGCAGCTCATCCTGTCGGGCCATTACCTCGACATCGCGGTGCGTGATATCGTCATCGCGCTGGGCAGCGCGCTCACCTTGGCGAGGTTGACGCCGTTCGCTGAGCATGCGGAGCGGCCTGCGGCCTGAGGGCGTGCCCGGTCCGGTTGCGGTCGGGCGGCGAGGGTGTAACCTTTGCCGTCGGTCCGCATCCAACCTACTGATGCATCTCCCCTCTCCTGTTCTTCACTCTGCACCGCAACCCTCGCGGTCGTTGGACGATATCACCGACCACGAGGCGGTGAAGGGTGTCGTTGAGGGGCAGCGGCAGATGTTCGAGGTCATCGTCCGCCGCTACAACCCGCGTCTCTACCGCGTCGGCATGGCGTATCTCCGCAACCATGCCCAAGCCGAGGATGCGATGCAGAACACCTATTTGAAGGCGTTCTTGAATTTAAAGGAATTCGAAGGCACCGCGGCGTTTTCCACCTGGCTCACTCGCATCATGATCAACGAATGCCTCATGCTGATTCGCAGCCAGAAACGGATTTTCACCGAGACGTTGGACACCGCAGAGCCGGGCTATGAAGCCCCCGCAGAACCCGGGGTTAACCGCCTCGACGCCGAAGAAGTGAAAGCGCTCCTTGAACAAAGCATCAGCACGTTGCCGCAGGGTTTCCGGGCGGTCTATCTGCTGCGGGAGGTCCATCACCTGAGCACGGCGGAAACAGCGGCTTGTCTCGGGCTGTCCGTGGCCAACGTCAAAGTCACGTTGCACCGCGCGCGTGAAGCGTTGAAAGCGCAACTGCTCAAGACGGCGGAAGGCGTGGAGCTCTTCGAATACTCGGCGCCGTATTGCGATCCTCTGACCGCCAAAGTCATGGCGGCGATTTTGGCGCAGGGTGCGCCGCCGAGTTCCGCGTAAACTCCGAGTAGGTTTCGAGTAATCGGGCACGGGCGGCAGTTTTTGCCGTGAGGAAGGGTGGCGACGGCGGCGTGAAAGCGGGCGGTGTTTAAATAAGTTTTAGTGGCTGTGGGGAAGTGACATCGGTTTCGGGCGGGGTCGCTGGCATTGGCTTTGCATGGGAGAGGTCCTCCCATGTCAGAGACCGACAAAGACTCCAAAACAGAGCTGCCCACCGAGAAGCGGCTGACGGAGGCATTTGAGAAGGGGCAGTTTGCCAAGTCGGCGGAGTTGCAGGTCATCGCGACGCTGGCGGCGATCTTGGGGGTGCTGGGCTTTTTCCTCGCTTCATCGACCCGCGATATCAGCTCGATGGCGACGAGCATCTGGAGCGACTTGAGCGTCCCTCCGCTGCGAGTGGACGCCATGCCGGTGCAGGTCGCCTCCTGCGCCAAAACCTGTGGGATCATCCTCCTTCCGGTGATCGCGTCGGTGTCGCTGGCGACCTTGCTGATGGGTGGCTTCCAGAGCGGTTTTCGGATGTCGCCCAAAGCCATCGGGTTTAACCTCGATAAACTTAATTTTGTTAACGGATTCGGGAAGGTGTTTTCGAAGGCGGCGCTCGTTCACTCGGTCATCGATTCGCTTAAGCTCATCGCCATCGGGCTGGTGCTGTGGATGGGCGCGCGTTCGTTGATCAGCGATCCGATCTTCGTGACTCCGGTGGAGGCCGGTTATCTCGGCGAGTTCATCCACCGCGCCACGCTGGCGTTTCTCTCCAAGATCATCCTCGCGCTCGGGATCGTCGCGGCGATCAGCTACTCCTACGAAAAATACCGCACGCATCAGGACATGATGATGACGCGGCAGGAGGTGAAGGATGAGCACAAGAACGCCGAGGGTAACGCGCAGGCGAAGTCGGCGATGAAGCGCATGGCGCGCCGGTTACTTCAAAAGCAAATGCTGTCCGCCGTGGCCACGGCCGACGTGATCGTGACCAACCCGACGCACTACGCGGTCGCCTTGAAATACGAGCGTGGCCGTGACCGCGCGCCGATGCTCCTGGCCAAGGGCGAAAATCAATTTGCCCGCCGCATCAAGGCGCTCGCGGCGCAACACAACGTGCCGGTCGTCGAGAACCGGCCGGTCGCGCGCGTGCTCTACGCCCTCGGCAAAGTCGGCGAGCCGATCCCGAACAACCTTTATCAGGCGGTGGCTGAGATCCTCGCCTTCGTTTACCGCACCCACCGGCTCTACTTCCACGAACTCAAGATGCGCCGCGCCGTCGCGGACGCCGCCGCCAACCGGCGCACTGAGTCCGCGTCCTGATCGTCACCTGTTTCCGACCGCACCTTTACCCCACGCCCATGGTTGCTCCCGCCAACGCTTCCGTTTCCACCGCAGCCCCCGCCACGCTCGCCGCGGACCTCACGCCGGGCAGTCGGTTGCTCAAGCGCGCCGATCTCATCTTCACCGGAGCGCTGTTCGCGGTCGTGTTGATGCTGATCGTGCCGGTGCCGGCGTTCGTGCTAGATCTGATGCTCGCGTTGCAGATCGGCATGTCGCTGCTGGTGCTGCTGGTCGTCGTCTATGTGAAGGATCCACCCGAGTTCTCCGGGTTTCCGACCTTGCTGCTCGGCCTCACGCTTTACCGCCTCGCGCTGAACGTCTGCTCGACGCGCCTCATCCTGACCCAAGGCCACGCGGGTCACATTATCGATTCGTTCGGACGCTTTGTGATTCAGGGCAACTACGTGGTCGGCTTCGTGGTCTTCCTGATTCTGATCGTGATCAACTTCGTGGTGATCACGAAGGGCGCGGGCCGCATCGCCGAGGTGAGCGCGCGTTTCACCCTCGACGCCATGCCCGGTAAACAGATGGCCATCGATGCCGAGCTGAACGCCGGCATCATCGACGAACAGACCGCCACCACGCGCCGTGTGAAGATCCAGAAGGAGGCCGATTTCTATGGCTCGATGGACGGTGCCTCGAAGTTTGTGCGCGGCGATGCCATCGCAGGCATCCTTATCACGGTGGTTAACATCGTTGGTGGTTTCGCCATTGGTGCGATGCAGATGGGGCTGTCGCTCGGCGAGTCGGCGGCGAAGTTCACGCTGCTCTCCATCGGTGATGGTCTCGTGTCGCAGATCCCGGCGCTGATCGTTTCGGTCGGCGCGGCGCTGCTGGTGACGCGCACCTCCGGCACTGGCGACCTCGGTGCCCAAGTCGGCGGGCAACTCATGCATTATCCGCGCGCCCTGAAGATCGCCGCCGGCATGATGGCGCTCTTCGGGCTCATGCCCGGCATGCCGGCGCTGCCGTTCCTGTTGCTCGGCGGCATTCTCTTTTACATCGCCCGCTCGCTGCCGGAACCCGAAGCGGACGACGTTTCCAAGACAGGCGGCAAGGCGGGTGCGGCGGCCGGTGGCAAGGCTGGCGCCGCGGGATCCACTACCGCCGACGGTTCCGCATCCGTGTCGAAGAGCGCGACGGGCGATGATTTCCGCAAGCTCATCGAGCTGGACGTGTTTGCCATTGAGATTGGTTACGGACTCCTGCCGCTGGCGGATGCGCGGCAGGGTGGCGACCTGCTCTCCCGCGTGACGGGTGTTCGCAAGACCCTCGCGCGCGCCCAAGGCGTGCTGGTTCCGCCGATCGCGGTGCGCGACAATCTCGAACTGGAATCCAACGAATACCGCTTCCTCCTTCGCGGAAAATCGATCGGCCGCGGTCAGGTGCAGCCGGGCCGGTTTATGGCGATGAACGTGACTGGCAGCCGAGTGAAGTTGCGCGGCCTGCCTACGCGCGAACCGGTATTCAACTTGGAGGCAGTCTGGATCGAGGACACCGAGCGCAAGTCCGCGGAGTTGAACGGTTACACGGTCGTCGATCCCGCCTCGGTGATGATCACGCACCTCTCGGAGTCGCTCAAAGGCGTCACGCACCTGTTGCTCGGCCGGCAGGAGGTGCAGACGCTGGTCGATCACCTCAAGGAGAAGAACCCGGCGCTCGTGAGCGAGCTGCTGCCGGACTTGGTGAACCTCGGCATCATCCAGCGCGTATTGCAAAATCTGTTACGCGAGAGCATCTCGATCATCAACCTGCCGCTCATCCTGGAAGGCATCGGCGATTTCGCGGCGTTGACCAAGAATCCCGACGATCTGAGCGAACTCATCCGCCGTCGTCTCGGACTTTATTTCGTGCCCGAGCTGGAGTGCCGTCCCGGTGCGCTGAAGGCGGCGACGCTCGATCCGCGCATGGAGCAGTTGCTCGGCACCAAGGTGCACCGCACGCCCGGCGAAGTCGGGCTGTCCATCGATCCGATGACGGGCCGACACCTGTTGCAGGAACTCAATCGTA
This sequence comes from uncultured Opitutaceae bacterium, assembly GCA_967755175.1. Classification (GTDB taxonomy): domain Bacteria; phylum Verrucomicrobiota; class Verrucomicrobiia; order Opitutales; family Opitutaceae; genus Rariglobus. The sequence goes on from CBRAFO010000071.1 coordinate 18,378, forward strand.
TGGTGGGCGAGTTCGCGCAGAACGCGCTCACGCCGGTGCTGGTCACGGGCACGGAGATACGTCTGCCGCTCAAGCGTTTCCTCGAACCGTCGTTCCCGCGGCTGGTGGTGCTGGCTTACCAAGAGCTGCCGAACACGACAGAGATCGAAAACCTCGGCATCATCACGCTGCCGCCCGCGGCCGCACCGGTGGCGGTGGCGCGCGCGGCGTAAGAGCACGGCGGAAGGGGGTGGCGTGTTTGCATGTAGGGTCGGCCCTTGCGGCCGGACCTGCCTTTTTCTTGCTGCGGGGCGTGCGGGTGGATCTCGGGGTCCGGCCACAAGGGCCGACCCTACACGGACATCGCTCCAAAAATCGCCTGCAAGCAGGCTCCTACATTTCAGTCCTTGGAACCGCACAGCTGCATGGCGGGCGCGGGATGTATGGGCGGCGGTTGTCGCATGGAATGCGCGAGGCGTCCGTTGGCTGGCGAGGGCGCGAGCCACACTTTTTTCGGCTCCGGTAAATTTTGCCGGGTCACTTTTGGGAGCCTTCCTCAAGCGGGGAAAAACTGACGGAGGGTTAACTTTTAAAACCGTAACTTGTTAGTCTGCTATTGGTAAAGTAAGCGTAAAACCGATTGGCATGCGCGGCGCTAAACAAGGTGAGTCATGGCAATCGCGCTTCGAGAAACCCCACTGCAAACGCCGTCCGCCGGAGCGACCTACAAGCTCGTGGTTCGTTCGGCGGATGAAGCGGTGAAGGCGATTCGGGAGCAGCTCGGCGAACATGCGCGGGTGTTGTCCGTTCGACAGCTTCCCGGGCAGGGCCTGGCGGGTCTGCTGGGGCGCCCGCGTCTTGAAGTGATCGCACAGCTGGGCGCACCGGAGTTGCCCGCGGCGATGCAACCGCAGTTGGGTCTGCCGGCGGGCGAGCCCGTGGTCACGTCGGCGAATCCGTTTTCTTTTGATCGTCAGTCCATGGTCTCGCGCGACATGCCGGCTGGCTTGGGCGACTTGTTGCGGCGTTCGGGATTTTCCCCGGGCCTCGTGGGCCGCCTGGAGGGCGCGCCCGAGCTTTCCAATCACGAGCGCAAGCCGCTCCATCGCGTGTTGGTCGATGTGGGCTTGGTGCTCGGTGCGGCGGCGCGGCGGCGGGCGCCCCGGGCG
>CBRAFO010000072.1:0-19389 GCA_967755175.1 uncultured Opitutaceae bacterium
AGCCGCCCCGCCGTTCACTGAAGCGATCATCGAGGTGAATCCGAAGATCGATTCCACCGGGCAACGCCGCCTGCAATGCAGCCTGCGCTCCGACGATTTGTTCAGGCAGTTATGCCCCGAGACGGATCCCGGCGTGCAAAAATCGCCCGCGCTCTGGGGCGTGCCGTTTCCCGCGATGGTGAAGTCGGGACCGCGAGAGTTCCGGCGGTAACGTGAGGCCAAGGGGAGACGCCTTTGCCGGACAACTTCAGGACCTCGGCTTTTTCTCCGCGTCGTAAACCAGCCCGATGGCGGCGCGCCAGCGGTCGAGCGTGGCCAAGTTGCCCAAGGTATCATCGAGCGTCATCGCGCCTACTTCCTTCGACTCAGCACGCACGGCGGCGGCAAACGTGTCGGCTTCCAAGGCGTAAAGCGGCGCGCGTTCGATCACGATCTCCTCGGACGCAGCGGCTCCGGCTCGGTGCAAGATGAGCTTCGCGCTGCCTCCCTCCCGATTGATCCCCCAAGGAGAAGGGACGAGCAACCAGCCGGCGCTGCCGTAGATGCGCACGACGTTTTCTTGCATGAGTCCCACGCCGGAGGACACCTGCGCGATCACGTTGTTGGAAAACTTCAACGTGGCGGCGGCATACGCATCCACGCCGCTTTCGGGATGGAGCACGCCCGCGCCGGACACCTCCACCGGATCAAGAAACGGTTTCCCTGAAACGGCACCCGCGACCAGGCGAGCCATCGACACCGGATAACAACCGACGTCCAAGATGCCGCCACCCGCCGCATCGTTGGCCCACAGGCGCGAGGTGGGATTATAGCCGACGTTGAAACTAAAGGCCGCCTGCACCAGCCCGACCGTGCCGAGCACGCCCGAGCGGATCAGCTCCAGCACCTTCGCCGTCTGCGGATGACAGCGATACATAAACGCCTCCATGAGGACGACCCCGTGGTCGTGCGCGGCCTGCACCATGCGCACGCCCTCGGCGTGGTTAATCCCCAGTGGCTTCTCGCATAGGATGTGTTTGCCCGCTGCAGCGGCCTTCAAGACCCACTCGATGTGCTGCGGGTGCGGCGTAGCGATGTAAACCGCCTCGACCTCCGGATCGGCAAGCAACGCTTCGTAGCTCCCATGCGCACGGGCGTCTCCATGCGTGGAGGCGAACGCCTGCGCCGAGGCAAGCGTGCGACTGCCGACGGCAACAAGGCGACCGGCTTTCGCGGTGGCGAGACCTTGGGCAAACACACCGGCGATGCGGCCAGTGCTCAAGATGCCCCAACGAAGACGCTCACCTGTCGGAGTCATGGCAAAACACGAACGGCGCGACGTGTTTACTTCTTCTTCCCGCCGCTCTCACCACGGCCACCGGACTTACCGGAGTTGTGGAGCAACGTGCCGCCCATGACGCCCACGGCAAACATCGCGAAGTAGATGATGGCGGCCGAGGCGCGCACTGGCTTGTCGATGACCAGAGAGAAGTGGAAGTCGATGGTCTGGGTATTCTCGATGCTCACAAAGACCACGAGAAACAGGATGATCAAAAAGCCGACGGTGCGAAAAAAGGTATGGGCATTCATGGGGAAAATCAGGTCGAACCGACCCGTGGTCCTTGCATCGCAGCGCAGCCGACCGGGGGCAAAAACAAAAACGCAGACGAACGCGTTCCTCCGCTCAAAAAAGGCCCGACGGGGTCGTCGGTCCTCTCCTCCATCGGAGGACCCTGGAGCCCCGACGACCCCGTCGGGGCTGAACCGCTCTGCGCGTTTGCTTTACCTCGGGAGCATCGGGGGGTTGTGTGATCGGCCATGTTGACCAAGGCCCAGCTCTCCCGATTGCGCGCGTTGCGCGAGAAAAAGATCCGCGAGGCGGAGGGTTTATATGTGGTCGAAAATCCCAAGGTCGTCGCCGAGCTACTCGTCGCCGGTGTCGCGTTCACCGAGGTGTATGCCACCGCTGCGTGGACCTCGCCGGCAAAAGTCGCGCGCATCGAAGTCACGCCCGACGAGATGGCGCGTATCAGCCATTTCCCCACGCCGTCGGAGGTGTTCGCGGTCGGCCGCATCGAACGCGCACCGCTGCCCGCCGGCGGGCTCACCCACGGCCTCACACTGGCGCTCGATGGCATCCAGGACCCGGGCAACGTGGGCACGCTCCTGCGCGTGGCCGACTGGTTCGCCTTCGACCGCGTGGTGCTCTCGCCGGACTGCGCCGACCTGTTTTCCCAGAAGGTGATCAACGCGAGCATGGGTTCGTTCGCGCGCGTGAAAACCCACACGGCCGACCTGCCCGGCGTGCTCGCTTCCGCCGGCGCGCCCGTGCTCGGGTGCGACCTCGGCGGCAACGACGTGCACACACTCCCCACGTTGCGCGACGCCGTCGTGGTGATCGGCAGCGAAGGCCGTGGGTTGTCCGAAGCGGTCCGGCAGTTTGTCACTTATTACGTGACCATCCCTCGTTATGGCGGGGCGGAGTCGCTCAACGCCGGAGTCGCGGCCGCTATCGTGTGCGACAACCTGCGGCGGAAGCTTGGCTAAGTTTCACCTCACTCGTTACTCATGACCTTCATCGACATCACGCGTCCGTTCCACACCGGCTTGCAGCCTTGGCCCGGCGATCAGCCGCCGGAATTCCATCTCGCGGCACGCATTCGCGACGGCGATCTGACCAACGTGGGCCGGCTCTCGTTGAGCACGCACAACGGCACTCACGCCGATGCGCCTTATCACTATAACGACGCCGGTCTCACCATCGACGCGCTTTCGCCCGAGTTGTTCATCGGCCCCGCGCGGGTGATCGACGCTCGCGGACACGCCACCTTTACCGAGGCGCTCTTCGATGGCATCGACCTCGCCGCGAGCCCGCGCGTGCTGTTTCGCACCGACACCTGGACCGACCCGACGGTGTTCCCGCAGACGTGGCCCTTGCTCGCGCCTCACCTGCCTGCTTGGTTGGCGGCGCGCGGCGTGAAGTTAATCGGGCTCGACGTGCCCTCGGTGGACAAACTCGGCAGCCCCGACATTCCGATGCACCACGCCTGCGACGCCACCGGGCTGATCATCTTGGAAAACCTCGACCTTCGCCCCGCGCCGGCCGGCATTTATGAACTCATCGCCCTGCCGCTGCGCATCCGTGGCGGCGACGGTTCGCCGGTGCGCGCCGTGCTGCGAACGCTCGGTTGAGGCTGTCCGCCAATCCCTGCGCTCACTCTAGCCGGGGACCGTCTTCGGTATCCTTGAGCGCGACGCCGCTCACACCCAGACGCGCCGACTCGATTAGCAAATGCGCCAGCTTTCGCCCGGCGGCGGCGGGAAGGAGTCCTTCGGGGCGAATGTTGGAGACGCAATTCCGGTCGGCATCGGTGCAGGTCGCCCGTGGGTGATGCGTCAGGTAAGCGCCGAGACTATCCGGCGTGCCGAGTCCCGGGCGTTCGCCGAGAAGCATGAGGGCATGGCGAGCGCCGAGGAGTTCGCCGACTTCGTCCTGCAATTTCACACGTCCGAAGGGCGCCAGTAGAACCGGATAAAGCGTCCAACCGGCGGCGGTCAGGTGCTCGGCTAGAACGGTGATCGTCTCGATGGCGTGACTTTCGGCCGCCTGTGCGGCGAGTCCGTCGGACACAATGATGACCAAGTCGCGCCGTCCCCACGTCGGCGCGGACGCGGCGAGTTGCGCGCGCGAGGTCTCGTCGAGGCGACGTCCCAGATCGGGGCGCACGAGATAGGTTTTCTTATCGGAGACACCGGTCCCGATGCGGTGCGTGGCAAAACCCGCCGCATGCAAACGCTCGGCCATGCCCTCGATATCGAAGGGCGCCGTAACAGCATCACGGGCGCGAGCGTGGGAGAGGCGAAAAGCGAGCACATCGTCGGTTCGCTGGCTCCCGCCGGTGCGCCCCAGTGCAATCCGTGCGGCGGTATAGCGGCGCAGGCCCACCCACGGATCACGCCCCGCGTCGGTCACCGGAACAGCGTCGGAAGCATCGGTGTTGTCCATGGTCGTATTTCTATGATGAGGGAGGAGCCGTGCCGCCATTGAACGAACTCGGGCTAGCTTCGGCCAACCAATACGTGCCGGATGTTTTGCAGTCCGGTTTTCATCGGCGGCCATCGACGACTGCAGGAGAAACAAGCCCCATGATCAGCCCCGCCGCAAAGCCCGTGGCGTGAGCCAGCACGTCGATGTTTACCCCACCGGCACCGAACAGCCCCAGCACCGCCAGTCCAGCGGCCAACGGCACCACCAGCGCACGCCAACGCTGGGGATGACCCGCTCGACTGATCATGATCACCCGCATCGCCCGGCCCGCCAGTAAGCCCAGTCCGGAGAAAATCGCCGTGGACGCTCCCAACGAGCGGTAGTCGTCGCCGTAATGCATCGCCGCCGCCATGACGTTGCCCGCGATGGCAGATGCCACCAGCCATCGCCAGCCCGCCCCGAGGCCAAAGGTCACCACCACTGCGGAAAAGACCAAAAAGCCACCGCCCGCGTTTGAGACCACGTGGCCGAGATCGGCGTGCAACCATAACGCCGTTCCGGCCCGCCACCATTCGCCCTGCGCAAACACGCGCTTCGCATCGAGGCACCCGACGTCGGTCAAACCCGGCCAGTGCCCTTGCGCCCAAAACATCACCAACACCGAAAGCACCCAGAGCAAAGGCGACAGCGGCACGTGACGGAGCACCGGTGACGCATCCACGACCGACCGAGGCGGCCAGCCGACACTCTCGCGATCAAAGCACGCGAGCTGATGCCGCACCGCGTTCAACGCCGCAGACTCCACTCGCAAGTGATGACCATCGGCGGCCTCGATCAGCCAGCAGGTTTCGCCCATCGCCAACACGACCAGGCTATGGACAAGCCCCTCCGCATGTGTCGCGTAAACACCCGCGTCCACGCTGCCCTCGGGAAACAAATCATTCGCCAGCGAAGCGGACGTCTCGGGCTCGGTCATCGGGCCAACCGTAACCAGCTCCGCCGCCGTCGCCACCGCAGAATAGAGATGCCCCCTCGCCACCTCCATCGGCCTTACTCCCGATAAAACCACCCTTCTATCTGGCTATTAATAGCTTTCTTTTATGCCCAAACATAACTGACTCGACTGGTGCAGTCCATTTTCACCCCCTTCAGGTTCTGGCTTCTAGTCACATGTCTTGCGTTCAGCCAAGCTGCGGCAACGCCTCAAGCGATCTACAGCACGCGACCGGGGGAAAACGCGGTTTTTAGCGACGCGGGAGGGAAGTTAACCTTGGCCGCTCCTTATGCGGGAAACGGAAAACTGATCTATCGATGGACCAAGGATGGCGTGGCGATCAACGGAGCCACCAAAAGCGCCTACTCCAAATCAGAGGCAACGTGGACGAATTCAGGAATCTACACGCTGGAGGTGACCGATCAGGCGGACGGCGCACGGGCGCAAAGCACCTTCTATGTTCGGGTCGCCATGCCGAAGGGCCACTTGGTTGTAATCGGCGACAATGATCAGGGCCAAAGCGAGATGCCGGCATCTCTGCTGCCGCCCCGGCGCATTCATGCAATCGCCGCAGGTCGCGCGCACAACCTGGCGATCGCTACAGGCGTAGTGGTCGCATGGGGAGACAATGCCGCCGGACAATGCACAGTGCCAACGTGGGGCGAGCTCAAGGCCTACGGCGTGGCGGCAGGCGCGGCCCACTCCCTCGCGTTATTAAGCGATGGTTCGGTGCGCGCGTGGGGTGATAATTCCTCCGGACAGTGTTCGGTTCCGGACGGGCTCGGACCGGTGAGGGCAATCACAGCAGGGACGGCCCACTCGCTCGCCTTGCTGCAAGACGGCACGGTGGTCGGTTGGGGTGAGAATGCCGCAGGGCAACTAAACCCGCCTTCGTTCACCTCGCCGGTGATCGCGCTCGCAGCCGGGCATGACCACTCGCTGGCGCTGTTGCAAAACGGCACCGTGGTGGCGTGGGGCGCCAATGATCGCGGACAGATCACGATCCCCTCCGGTCTGCGCAATCTCAGCTCGATCGGGGCCGCCGGCGACGCGTCCTTCGCAGTCGATCGCAGTGGACGGATTTACGCTTGGGGCGACACGTCATTCAGGCAGGTGCCTCCGCCGGCGAAATTGAAGCCCGTGTCCTACGCCGCCGGCGGATGGGACTTCATCGCAGCCCGCCTAGGCACCGGTGGCTTGGCGTTTTGGGGCTCGAATGTGGAATCGATGACCACCGAGACAAAAGGTCTGGCCAAAGTCTATGCGCTCGCAGCTGGCAGTGCGCATGTGCTCGCGCTTCGCGACGGCGCATCGGATGCGAAGCCTCGTATCGTTACCCAACCCTCCCCTCCTACCACCACCACTTGGGACGAGCCGGTGGTGTTGAGCGTGGGGGCGACAGGCGCCCAGCTGTCTTACCAATGGTATCTTAACGGGGTGCCCATCCCAGAAGCGACCGAGGCCACTTATCGTATCGACGCTATGCGACTGGAAGACGTTGGGGCCTACATGGTCCGGGTTTTCAACGGTGCCTCCCTGGTGGACAGTTCCCGCGTGTCCGTAAGTTCTCCCCTCTTACCGAGTTTGGTGGTTCGGCGGGCCACATCCGGGCGTCAGGTGGTAAGACCCGGCGATACGTTTCGAATCGAGATCGGTGGCACGGGCGCGGGCGACCTGAACTATGTATGGCGGCACAACGGCGTGCTAATCCCCGGGGCCAACTCTGCCGTGCTGGAACGCGTTGTCACCAGCGTGGACGATAGTGGAATTTACATCGCGGAAGTGACGGACGATGCACGACGCACCGCCCGGCCAGCCACCATGGTGGTGGTGCCTCCCGCTCTGCCGGTTCAGATCGTCGCCTGGGGCGATAATTCCCTCGGACAATCAGAAGTGCCCGATGGAATAAACGATGCCATCGCCTTGGCGACCGGGGATGCGCACACCCTTGCCTTGCGCGTCGATGGCACGGTGGTGTCATGGGGGGATAACCGTGCGGGGCAAACGACCGTTCCCGCCGGCCTCAAGGAGGTCACCGCGATCAGTGCATGGGGCACCTACTCCGCCGCGTTATGCGCCGATGGCACAATCGTGGCATGGGGTGGCGGACGTCCGCCACAAACGCTCGCAACCGCCAGTGATGAATACACTCGGATCAGCGTGGGGCCAAACGGGGTTAATGCGATCAAGGGTGCTTACCTAGATTACGTGACCGGGATGACACTCGGCACGACGTTTACCTATTCGCTCGCCGCGAATGGTAGTCTGGATGGGTTTAAAGACTCGTTTTCGCCGCCGCTTTTCCCGTTCGCCACGACACCTCTGAGATCCGTGATGAGCAAGAGTGTCGCGTCACAAACCATTTCGATGAGCAGCACCATTGGCACCATCATCGATGCGCCCCCCGGCGTTCAGATCACCGGATCAAGCTGGAGCGGTCGCTTGGACACTTGGAACTATAACGACGGTCCCGTCTACTGGGGCTACTCGCGCAATCTCCGGGCCTTTTCCCACTACAACGGAATATCGGTGGCACTCGGCACGGACAAGGTCGCTCACTTTTGGGCCATCGACCAACAAGACTACTATAACGGCGTGTGTCGGAGCTATCCGATCGTCGCGCCCACCACATTCGACCAGGTGAGCGCAGCGACCGCAGGCGCAAACGCCATCACATTTGCCCGGGAAGACGGGGGAGTCGGCGGTTTTGGTGTAAACCAACGTGCGTTCGCGCGCGCCCCTTTCCGTATTTCAGGAGTGCGCGCCCTCAGGGCCGGAGCCAATCACGTCGTGGCGTTGATCGAAGCCGATGCGCCCCCGGTGCCCCACGTGATACAGGCGCCCGAAAATCGGGCAGCGGCACCGGGCGAAGCCGTTCGTCTCACCGTGCGCGCCGAGGGTCGCCACCTCCGCTACCAGTGGTTTCACGAAGATATGCCCATCCCAGCGGCCAATGACCCAGCGCTGGATCTCGGTGCCTTCGAAACGTCCAAGGCTGGCCGTTACTTCGTGCGCATCAGCGATGGATTTTCCGCCGTGTCCACCTCACCAATCACACTCAGTGAAGGTATGGCGCCCGTGCTCACCCAATCGCCCACACGACGACTTGGCTTGCGCGTAGGTGAACGATTGGAGCTCGCCGCCTCACTCGAAAGCATGGAAGGCATTTCCTGTCAGTGGCTCCGCGACGGCGTGGCGTTGGTAAGCGAGACCCGGCCGACCTTGGTGCGTGAGGCTGCGGCCCTGACCGACGCCGGCCGCTATACATTACAGGTAACCGGCCGCGATGGAGCCTCCGTGAGAGTAACCAGCCACGTCTTCGTGCTACCGGTCGCAGGATCAAGCATCATCCATCAGAACGATGTGCTCTATCCGCTAGGTCAGCGAGGCAAGTGGAGGGACATCGACGATGCGGTCGATTTTCTTCCGACCGGACTGGCCTTGCGTCTCGATGGCCAGGTGTATGCGTGGGATGTCGACTATGTGCGCAATCCGGAAACCAAGGCGTGGCTTTCCGGATTGAGCGACATCGTGGCCATTTCGGAAACGGTGCTGCTTCACGCAGACGGCCGGCTCGCCATCTCACCCGCCACGTCCCTGTCCCCAGAAGCAGCAGCCCTTACCGACGTGATCGCGCTCATTCCGGGCGCCCGAACCGCAGTGGTGACTCAAGACGGGCGTGTCGGCGTCCTCGGCAGAACCCAAGACCCCATCCAATGGCTACCCAGTGTGGGCGACTATGTTGCCGCACAGAATATCTGGGTGGGATTTATGGAGAACAAGAAGGTCAACTCATACGGGCCCGACGATATTGAGCTCGTAGTGCTCGGGGCGGACGGGACGACGGTCACCCAAAAGCAAAGTGGACGTCTGGGGTTTTCCGACATCTCCAGCGGACGTCGGGTATTGCCCGACGCGGATGGTGGCGTGAGCATCGTGGACGCAGCAGGGACGATTCATGCCGCCTCAAGCTACGGTCGCCTGCGTGTGCCCGACGATGCGCTTACGAACGTGCGTCAGGCCGAAATGGATTACTCGGGACGAGTAGAGTTGCGCGATAATGGGTCCGTGCGCGCATGGAAGATTCCGTCGTGGAATGCGGATCTTACCGAGGAAGTGCCCACGCTAGCGGTTTGGAAGCACGACAACTTGCGCGTGCGAATCAGCAGCGGCCAAGTAATGGTTTTGAGATCGAATGAAAACCTCCCATCCGTCGCGTTTGCGCGTCCTCGGGAGGTATTTGAGCAGGACGCACCAATCATATTGGAGCCGACGACGGCGGGCGTCGCGCCCCTGACGTTTACGTGGGAACGAAATGGCGCCGTGCTGGCGGACGTGATCGGACCACGGCTCGAATTGCCTGCGGGCGATCCACGCAACGCGGGGTGGTATCGCTTGCGCGTGACGAATGCCGACGGAGTCACCCACGACGATGTGGTTTACGTGCAGATCCATACGCCCGGAGCGCGATTGATATCCTTGCCTGATTCTTCGTGGCGAAAAGCGCCCAAACTGACAGACATCGTGGACATGGCCCCGGGTATTGCCATCCGCGCAGATGGCACCGTCGCGCTGTGGGATGAAACAACGGGTGAGGCACGGGGCATAGTCCCAGAGGGGCTGGGAGAGGTGGTTGCAGTGACCCGGGCGGGAGCAGCGCTGAATGCCTCCGGGATTTTGACCACATGGAACCCCGTAACGGGCGAAGTCACCAGCCGCCTCGAAGGCGTGCTTTGGCTGCGTGACGAGTTTGCCATCATGCGTAACGGCACGGTGTGTTCGTTTTCAGGATCCAGAATCCATGGGGTAGAGGCGTGGCATCGCGAGGTTGTCGATTTGCGTCGAGGCCTAGTCTCTTCGATACGCTACCTGACGCGGCGTGACGGTTCGGTTGCCTACTACAACGGAATCTCTACGATGCGCTACCTGACGCGACGTGATGGTTCGGTTGCCTACTACAACGAAGAATCATGGCCATTATTGGCCTATTTGGTGACCCGCGATGAACTCGGCGGAACAGTCTTCGACATTAGGGTCCCCCTTACGGGTGGTGAATTCTTGGTGGAACAGTCAGGTCGCCAAGCGTCTCTGACGAAGCTATCCTTGGTCGCAACATCGACCTCCCTCAGGGTTTTTGATCGGAACGGGACCAGTGACTATGCCATCACCGCCAGTAGCGACCTGGTTTCAAAAACCGAAACGGTCATCTATCCGGGAGTCCTTCGCCTGTGGTCACCGTGGGCATTGGTGAAGCCCGAAACCGTCACACCTTAAGCGATTCACCCACCCGCGCCCGTCATGTGCCACAAAAGGTCCGGTAGCCGGCTGTGCCCGCCGGCGCTGGCGAGCGAAACTCAGGCGCAGACCGGTCGTAATCATAGGGCGCGGCCAACACCTCCAGCAGTCGCTCCATGACGCTGAGGTCGCCCTGTTCCGCCGCTGCGAGCGCCGCCTCAACAAGGTGGTTGCGAGGGATAAACGCAGGACAATGCGCTCGCCGGAGCTGCGCCGACTCGGCCGAGGTTTGCGGCTGCCGGCCCAGACGCGACTGCCAACGCTCGTGCCATTGGAGAAACTCCGCATCGCCGGTCATTTGGTCGGTTGCGGCGGAGGGTGCACCCGGCGCCAGCGCGGCGAAGGTGTTGGTGTAGTCCGCCTTCGTGCGATGCATCCACGCAAGCAGCGCTTCGGCTAGGGAGGCATCCTCGGGTTCCTCGGTAAACAAGCCTAGCTTTCGCCTCATGCCCGCGATCCAGTGGTGTTGGAAGCGAGCGGTGAAGCGCTGCACCGCCTCGGTAGCCAGGGCAATGGCGGGCGTCTCATCCGGATGCAGCACGGGCAACAGCGTCTCGGCCAGCCGGGCGAGATTCCACTGCGCGATACGGGGCTGGTTGCCATAAGCATAGCGGCCGTGCTGGTCGATGGAACTGAACACCGTCGCCGGATCGTAGGCGTCGATGAACGCGCAGGGGCCATAGTCGATGGTCTCGCCGGAAAGCGCCATGTTGTCGGTGTTCATGACGCCGTGCACAAAGCCGACGAGCATCCATTGCGCGATGAGCGAGGCCTGCCGTTCGATCACCGCTTCGAGCAGCACGAGCGGCGGGTTTTCCGCGTCTGAGAGTTCCGGGTAATGGCGTCGCAGCGTGTAGTCGACGAGGGCGCGCAACGCAGCTTCGTCCGCCCGGGCCGCCGCCCACTGGAAGGTGCCCACGCGGATGTGGCTGGCCGCCACGCGCGTGAGCACCGCGCCCGGCAGAGGCCCCGGCTGACGCCAGACCTCTTCGCCCGTGGTCGCCACCGCGAGGCTGCGGGTCGTCGGGATGCCGAGCGCGTGCATGGCTTCGCTGATGATATACTCGCGCAACATCGGCCCCAACGCGGCGCGTCCGTCGCCGCGCCTGGAGAACGGCGTGGGCCCCGAGCCTTTGAGCTGGAGGTCAAAGCGTTCGCCGCGCGGAGTGATTTGCTCGCCGAGCAAGATCGCCCGCCCGTCGCCCAACGTCGTGAAATGTCCGTATTGGTGCCCCGCATACGCTTGCGCGAGCGGCGATGCACCGCTCGGCAGACGGTTGCCCGCGAAGATCTCCGCGCCTGCATCGCCCACCAGCGCGTCCGGCATCAAGCCAAGGGACTCCGCCAACGGTCGATTCAAGATGACAAGGCGTGGTGTGCGCACGGGCGTGGGCGCAACAGCGGCATGGAAGACTTGAGGCAATTGAGCGTAAGTGTGTTCCAAGCACCAGCCGGCCGCAGGGGAAGTAGGATCAACCATTGATTAGAGTGATGGTGTTTAGGTTACACCGATGAGAACAAATGAAAACCCGAGTGCATCCTTGTCGCTCCTCGCCCATGGCTAAGCCCCTACTTTCCGGAGTCGGATAGGAGCGGGTGTTTACCATCCACGGGCAGGAGTCGGCGGCCGTCGGCAGCGATGCGCATCTTTTCCAGCCACGCTTCGAACTCGGGCGCAGGCTTTAAGCCCAAGACTTGGCGGAGGTAATGGCTGTCGTGGAAGCTCGTGCTTTGGTAACCGAGCATGATGTCGTCGGCTCCCGGAACGCCCATGATGAAGTTGCAACCGGCCACGCCGAGGAGAGTGAGAAGCGTGTCCATGTCGTCTTGGTCGGCTTCGGCGTGGTTCGTATAGCACACGTCCACGCCCATCGGCAGGCCGAGGAGTTTGCCGCAGAAATGGTCTTCGAGTCCGGCACGGATGATCTGCTTTCCGTCGTAGAGATACTCGGGGCCGATGAAGCCGACGACCGTGTTAACGAGCAGAGGCCTAAAATGGCGGGCGACGGCGTAGGCGCGGGCTTCGCAGGTTTGCTGGTCGAGTCCGTGGTGCGCGTTGGTGGAGAGCGCGGAGCCCTGACCGGTTTCGAAATACATGACGTTGTCACCCACTGTGCCGCGTTTGAGCGACAGCGCGGCGGCGCGAGCTTCGGCCAGCAGTCCGAGATGGATGCCAAAGCTTTTGTTGGCCGCTTCGGTGCCGGCAATGGATTGGAAAACGAGATCGACGGGCGCGCCGCGCGTCATCGCTTGGAGCGTGGTGGTGATGTGGGCGAGGACGCAGGACTGCGTGGGAATTTCGTAACGGCGGATGAGTTCGTCTATCAGGCGCAGGAGCGTCTCCATCGCGGGCACGCTGTCGGTCGCGGGGTTGACACCGATGACGGCATCACCGCAGCCATAGAGCAGCCCGTCGAGAATGGAGGCGGCAATGCCTTGGGGATCGTCGGTCGGGTGGTTGGGCTGGAGGCGCACCGAGAGGCGTCCGGGCAGGCCGATGGTGCTGCGGAACGCAGTGACGACGCGGCATTTCTTGGCAACGAGAACGAGGTCCTGGTTGCCCATGAGCTTCGACACGGCGGCGGCCATTTCGGGCGTGAGACCGGGAGCGAGCGCGGTGAGGACCACCGAGTCGGTTTCGTAGCGGAGGAGCCAGTCGCGAAATTGACCGACGGTGAGACCGGCCACTGGGGCGAAGGCCGCGCGGTCGTGCGTGTCGATGATGAGGCGGGTGACCTCGTCGGCCTCGTAGGGGACGAGCAAGTCTTCCAGAAAACGGGCCAGCGGAACGTCCGCGAGACAGAGCTGGGCGGCAACGCGTTCTTCAGCCGAAGCGGCGGCGACTCCCGCCAAGACGTCGCCGGAGCGGAGCGGCGTGGCCTTGGCCATGAGTTCGCGGAGCGTGGCGAAGGTGTAGCGGGTTTTGCCGACCGCAGTGGACCAACTCATAGGATCATCCTTTCGATCCCGTCAGATCTCCGTCTTTTCTGTGAGTTCCGCAGAAGCTCATGGGATTGATTCACCCTCAGGCTCCACGCGCGGTTTGAGCGTCAGCGGTAACAGGATTAGCAGTCCGGCAACGAAGAAGCCGCCGTTCACGAAGATCGCCGTGCGGTAACCGGCTTTGGTCACGACCCAACCAAATACCAGCGGTCCGATCACTCCGGCGAGTTTGCCGAAAAAGCCCCAATACCCAAAAAACTCTCCGCTTCGCCCGGGTGGCGTGAGGGTGGAGACCACCGCGCGCGCGGCGGATTGCAACGCGCCCATCGCCGCACCGGCCAGTGCGCTCACGCAGTAGAACTCCAGCTTCGTTTTGCTGAACGCCGCCCAACCGCACACCACGATCCAGAGCAACAACGCGAGGACCAGCGGTGGCTTGGCGCCCGTGCGGTCCTGCAAATACCCGAAGCCAAACGCCCCGGCCACCCCGGCCAGTTGCAGTAGAACAAACATGGCGAGGATCTCGTTCTGGGCCATGCCGATCACCTGTGTCGCGTAGAGCGCGGCAAACGCCACGATGGCCAGCAAGCCCGACAAAAAAACCGTCAGCGCGACGAAAAACACCGCGAGCGTGCGATGCTGCGGCAGGTCTTTTTTCATCTGGACCAGCTGACGCCAGCCGAGGGTAAACGCGTTTTCACCGGCCACGAGCGCGCGTGGCGTTGCCCGTTCGCGCAGCAGCAGGAGCGTGGGCAGGCTCGCGAAGAAGAAGAAGGCCCCGGTCATCAAAAACGTGAACGGCGTGCGTTCAGGGGCCTTGCCGAAGTCGATGATCACCAGAGCGAACACCAAGCTCAGCAGGCCGCCAAAATACCCGAAACTCCAGCCGAAGCCCGAGATGCGCCCCACGTTTTCCGGCGTGCTGATCTCCGGCAGAAACGCCGCGCAGAGATTCTCGCTCAACGAAAACGCGATGTTGGCCACCACCACCAACGCCAGTGCCAACGCGATCTCGCCGGCTCCTACAAAATACAATGCGGCGGTCGCCACCGAACACACGATGGCGGTGCCGATGAGGAAGACCTTCTTGCGCGCCGTCACATCGGCGAATGCGCCGACAAAGGGAGCCGCCAAAATGACAACCAGTTGAGAGAAAGCCAGGGCCGTGCCCCACCAGCCCTCGGCCAACGCATCGCCGCCGGCCACGATCTTCTGAAAGTAAACTGAATAAACGACCGTGATGATGATGGTCGTGAACGCGGAGTTGGCGAAATCGAAGCAGCACCAGCCGAAGATCTCGCTTCGTTTAACCGGTGAAGGGCAACTAGGTTGGCTCATGCGGGCGGGATTGAACGAGGCGAGGCGGTCAGGCGCAAGCAGCGAGGCAGCACGGCGGAAGCAGTCCTTATTCCAAAACTTTGGCAGGAAAACCGACGGCCAATTGTAACGAGTTTAAGGGAAACTCGCCTTGCGCCGATAGGCCATTCGGTATCCCTTTCCGTCCTCTTAATCCATCTGCCTGTGCCTGATATTGTCTCTTCATCTCCCTCGTTTTTCCGCCGTTTGGCTACCGCCGTGACGCAGTGGATCGACTCTGATTACTGCCCCGGTGGCGCTGAAAAGATGCGCAACGAACCCGACAAGGTCGATTGGGTGCGCGTCATGCCATTCGCCGTCCTCCACCTCGGCTGCCTCGGCATTCTTTGGGTGGGCGTTAGCCCGTTCGCTGCGTGGGCCGCCGTGTTCCTTTACGTGGTGCGCATGTTTGCCGTCACCGGCATCCATCACCGTTACTTCTCTCACAAGACCTATAGCACCAGCCGCTTTGGCCAGTTCTTCCTCGCACTGTGGGCCGGCACCACCGTGCAACGCGGCTCCCTCTGGTGGGCCTACCATCATCGCCACCACCACCAGCACTCCGACGATCCAGAGGACGCACACTCTCCTCACGTTCACGGCTTCCTCTGGTCGCACATCGGTTGGATCACCTCGCGCCGCAATTTCCCCACCGACTACTCCAAGATCAAGGACCTCGCGAAGTTCCCCGAGCTCGTCTGGCTCAACCGCTTCGACCTCGTCGTTCCCATTCTTTACGCGCTCTCCATGTTCGGCCTCGGCGCGCTCCTCGAAAAGTTCGCCCCCGGCCTGCACACCAACGGCTGGCAGATGCTCGTGTGGGGCTTCTTCGTAAGCACCACCGCGCTTTTCCACGGCACCGCTTGCATCAACTCCTTCACCCACCTCTGGGGCAAACGCCGTTTCAATACCACGGACGATTCCCGCAACAGCTTCATCCTGGCGATCATCTGTCTCGGCGAAGGCTGGCATAACAACCACCACCGTTACCAGAGCTGCACCCGCAACGGCTTCTATTGGTGGGAGATCGACCCGACCTACTACGGCCTGAAAGTGCTCTCTTGGACCGGCCTGATCTGGGGCCTGAAGAGCGTGCCGCAATCCATCTTGGACGAAGGCATACGCGCCGAACACGACGCATCCGTCGCCGCCGCTCAAGCCAGCACGCTCGCCCGCCCTGAACACGCGTCGTCCCTCCGCCACGTGTTGCCCGCCGCCGCCGCCATCGCCGTCGCCACGGTCAACGCCGCCAACACTCAGATGCCGCCCAAGCCCGAGAGCGCCGGCCTGCACAAAGACGTGTCCGAACTCGCGCACGAGCTCGGCCGCACCGCCCCGACTGCGGAGCCCGGCCACACCGATCACGGCGCTGCGAAGTAAAACGCAGACGCGGCCCTCCGCTGCGTTTCCGAGTCCCATGCATCCAACAGGGTGCGCAGCCGTAACCGGTTGCGCACCCTGTTTTTTTATTCACCCCACGGGACTGCACGCTCGCCAGCCCTGCGCTATCCCGCATCTCTATCTCTCTTCTATGTCACGTCTTGCGATCATCGGCACCGGCATCGCCGGCATGGGTGCCGCCCACTTCCTGCACCGCCACCACGAGCTCACGATTTTCGAGGCCAACGATTACGTCGGTGGACACACCAACACGGTCGAAGCGGTCGAACCCGAGACGCTCCGCCCCGTGCCCATCGACACCGGGTTCATGGTTTACAACGAAGTCACCTACCCGCTGCTCACACGCCTGTTTGCGCAGCTTCAGGTCCCGGTGAAGAAGACCACCATGTCGTTCGCGGTGCGCGACGATCTCACCGGCTTGGAATGGAACGGTTCCTCGCTCAATCACCTCTTCGCCCAGCGGAAGAACCTCATCAATATCCGCTTCCTTAAGATGCTCGCGGCGGTTCACCGCTTCAACAAAGAGGCCCTCGCCGCGCTCGACGATCCGGCCACCGCCGAGATCACGCTCGGAGAATATGTCCGCCGCCGCGGTTACGGCGAAGACTTCTTCAACCTCTATCTGATGCCCATGAGCAGCGCGGTGTGGAGCACGCCGCCCGACCTCATGCTGTCGTTCCCGGCGGCGAGTCTCCTGCGTTTTTTCCATAATCACGGCTTCCTCGGACTCAACACCCAGCACCCGTGGCTCACCGTTGATGGAGGCTCCCGTGAATATCGCGAGCGCCTCATCGCCCCGTTCCGCAGTGCGATCCAGCTCGGCTGCGCCGCCGTCCGCATCATTCGCAACGGCCCGACGCGCGGTGTCACCGTGATCACCTCCGATGGTGTTGCCCATGCGTTTGACCAAGTGATCGTCGCCACGCACGCCGATCAAGCACTGCGTCTGCTCGTCAACCCCACGCCCGACGAAATCCGCCTTCTCGTTGAATTTAAATACCAAGCCAACGTCGCCACGCTTCACACCGACGCCTCGGTGCTGCCCCGCACTCCCCTCGCCCGCGCTGCGTGGAATTACCAACTCGTCCGCGACGCCTCGGGTCATATCAGCCCCGCGACGCACTATTGGATGAACCAGGTCCAAGGTGTTTCCGACCGCGAAACCTACATCGTCAGCATCAACCGCCCCGAAGCGATTGACCCGACGAAGGTGATCAAACGCATCAACTACACCCACCCGCTCTTCAGCCTCGGGGCGATTCACGCGCAACGCGAGTTACCCAAGCTCAACGAGCAGGCGCGCGGGCGCACCGAGACGTATTTTGCCGGCAGCTATTTCCGCAATGGTTTCCACGAAGACGCCCTCATGAGTGCCGTGCAGTTGAGCGAACTCCTCCTCGGCCGCGATCCTTGGACGGCGTAAGGCGCCCTCCCGTGAACGTGAACGCCGCCCCACGGCAGTTGGACAGCGCAGCCGTCCCAGCGATTAACCCCCAGCTCACCTCGGAGCCCCACCTCGAACCAACAGCCCAATCCCGTTTGTCACTTAATAAGTGACAAACCTCCGATCCCGCTCCCCGGCTTCCCCCACTGCCCATGATATCGGATAGGAGAAGGTTCGCCTAATGATGCCCCTCTGTTTCATCTGCTCCCCTGCCGCCTTCGCCACTCTCGGTCTCGCCATCTACCTTCTCGGCGCGAAGTATCTTTTCGCCTGACCATGCCCGACTCCCTCCCCCGCCGCTCCTTCTGGAAACGTCGTTTTCGCGACCCGATCTTCGCGATGCTTACCCACGGTGTGACGGCTGACAAAGTTGCCGCCACGTTTGCCATCGGAACCGCCGTCTCCCTCTTCCCCGTCATCGGCCTCACCACGACCTTCAACATCGGTATCGGCCTCTGGTTTCGGATGAACCAGCCCCTGCTCCAAGCGATCAACTACCTGCTGACGCCGGTGCATCTGGTCATGATCATCGTTTACGTGCACTTGGGTGAATGGATCTGGCGCGCCGGCGAGGATCGTTTCTCGGTGAGCGACCTCATCACCTCCTTTCACAAAGAAACGCTCGGCGAATTCATCCACCGTTTCGGCTGGGCCGGCATCCACGCCTTCACCGCCTGGCTCATCAGCGTGCCCTTTATCATTTCGATTTTGTATTACTCGCTGCGACCCCTCATGCGACGCCTGGCGCAGCTCGGTGCGATCAATCCCTCCTGAGTTGGCAGACCGTGACTACCGGACCGGGGCCAGAGCGTGCGCCACTCTCGCGAGGTGTGTCCCTACACCGCCTCGCTCACGCTCCCCGTTAAGCCGTCCACCATTGAGGGTGCCACTGACGGCAACTCGACGATGAACACCGCGCCTTGCCCCGGCGTGCTTTCGCACCAAACGGTTCCGCCCATCGTGGTCACCAACTGCTTCACGATGGCCAGCCCCAACCCGGTCGATTGCTCGCCACCGGTGGGCCGAGCACTCAGGCAGACGTATTTCTGAAACAACCGCGGCATCTCGTCCCGCGTGATTCCCGGACCCTGGTCGCGCACGCGCAGCACCAGTTTTCCGTGCAAGCCGGGCTCGACCTCGATCATCACCTCGCGGTCGAAAGGCGAGTATTTCACCGCGTTGGAAACCAAGTTGTTCAACACCTGCTTCAACGCCGGCCGGTCCACTCGCGCCAACGGCGCCGTGCGCGCGAATTGAGTGGTGAGCGTGATGCGTTTGCGCACGGCCTGAGTCGTCATGATGCACACCACCTCCTCGACCTCCTTGGTCACATCCACCGGTTCGATGCGCAACCGGCGACGTCCGTCCTCCAGCGCCCTCACATCGAGCAAGTTTTTGATCATGTGAATCATCTGGTGTGCCAGCATCATCATGCGATCGAGCGGCTCACAATCCGCGGGTGGAGCGTTCTCTCGAAGGATTTCGATGTTGAGCATCAGACCGTTCAAAGGGTTGCGGAGGTCATGGGCGGCCATGCGCATCAAGCCGGTTTTCTCCTCGTTCAACTCCTCCAGCAGCCGCTTGGTCGCCTCCAGCTCCCGCTGCACGCGGGCGCGTTGCGCCAATGCGGCACGCAAGCTGCGGTTGTGCCAGACCGTGACGCCGATGAATGCGCCCGCCACTAGCACGCCGACGAACACCCAAGCCCCCCCGAGATGAACCAGCGAATCATCTCGGTTCCCTGCTCGTTCCGTATCATTGACCGTGATACCTGAGTCCGCGCCACGCGCGCCCGCCACACATAGGGCAAGGCCGACCGAGGCTAGACCGAGAAGCTGGAGGAACCTCCTCATTATCTTGCTGCGCAGCGACTCTGCATTTGGGGCGCGTGCTAGACAAGCCGTGCGTCGGGGCGGCTGCGTTTATTTCACCTTGGCAAACTTCCGCAGGTATTTGAGTGCCACCTCGAACTCGTTCGGCAGCGGAGCC
>CBRAFO010000073.1:0-19092 GCA_967755175.1 uncultured Opitutaceae bacterium
AGGGTCCCCGCCGGGAAGTCAGAATTGAGATCCGCCGCAAGGCGCTGACTGATAAAGTGCATATTCAAGGTGGTTATTTTTATTCGAACAGCCAGCGAAACCCGGCCGCAAGTGAACTGTTTCAGGCCACCGTTCGCGACGGATGTTATTGTGCGGTGTTCGACAAACCTCCCGCCGACGCGATCATTTGGGTGAAGGAGTTGGAAAAATATCCGAGTTCCGCGCCCGGCATGGCCTTGAGCGGGAGTGACACACGGGCCGATGACGGTCTGCGCAAAGGCACCCGACTCGTTTCCCTGCTAAATTTCCAAATTCAAGGATCGGAGATCAAGATCAATGAGCTTTAGCGAACGCCGAACGGGCGTGTGGAAAGAATTAGCGTCTTTTAAATCTTATGTCCTACATCGCAAATAATCCTGCTAGCTACAGCGGTAAACCGGTCGGTAACGGTCAGTGTGTTGTTTTTGTCCAAACGGCGGCGGGGGCGCCACTGACGTCAGCCTGGAAAGAAGGCGTCATGGTGAAGGGAAGCGCGGTTGTCGCCGGCACCGCGATCGCCACATTTCAAGGCGGCAAGTACACCAACGATACGACAGGGAATTCGCACGCGGCCATTTATGTCAGTCAGGACAATATTGGAATTACGGTTTGGGATCAATGGGCCGGAAACAAGCCCCGGCCGGTCCATCAGCGAGTGATAGCGTTCAGGGGCGGGCAGGGTGAGCCCCGCAATGACGGCGACGCCTATTCGGTCATCGAATGAGTGGATCTGGCTAACGCAGGAGAATAACAACCAATCCTGTGGGAAGAACCCGGGCCGCTGAGCAAGTCCACGCCGAAAACCTCCTGCGGAGTGAGGAGGTGGTGGTATTGAAGACGCAGATCGAATGGCTCAGGCGGCAGCTCTTCGGCGGAGGCAAAAGCGAAAAACTGGACCGCGCGCAACTGCTGCTGAAGTTGGGCGAACTCGAAAAGCTTGCGGCCACGGTCAGGTCGACCGAGACGATCAGCTATGAGCGGGCGAGGCCCGCCCCGGAAACCCGGTCCACTGGTATAAACGAGTGCCTGTTGGTTATTACAACTTGGCGGGATTAAATGCCTAGATTGAGCAGTCGCGGCATAGCCGCAAACGCGCGCTCAACGGCCTCGACTTCGCGATGGGTGTAGGTGCGATGCACGTCGGAGGCGTGCCCGACGTGTTCGCGACGCACTTCCTCGGCCACGCCAGCGTTAGCAGCATGGGTAACGTGTGAGTGGCGGAGGGCGTGAAATCCAACATCGAAGAACGCTTTGTTTGCGCCCTCTGGCGCTACATTCTCAAACTTGATTCCCGCTTTGCGCATGATCTCACGGAACGTGAGGGAAAGACCAAAGGCTCCGCCGGACTTTCGTTTTTGCAGGGATGGAAAGACAGGTGCATCGCCAATGCCGCGATGGGCAATCAGCCATTCGCGGAGTTCGGGCAAAATGGTGGTTTCGGTTTTGTGCGCAGCTCGGTCGCGACGCTCTTTGCCGGGACGCTTACGGATGACCCGACGCTCAAAATCGATTTCGCTCCAGAGTAGGTTGGCGGCGTCTTGAATGCGGAAGCCACAGTAGTAGCCGATCAGGATCATTCCCTGCCACTCTTCGTCGGCGTGTTTCATGAGCGCGGCCAGTTCAGTGAGCGTGAAAGCTCGACGAGTGGCAGCTTCGTGGCCGAGCAGATCGACGGCTTCGGCGGGATTGTGCTGAATCAGGCCTTGGCGTCGGGCCATGTTCAAGGGGACGCGAAGAACTTTTGTCGCCATGTTGGCGGAAGCAGCCGAGACACCGCGTTCAAGCTCATGGTCGCGGAATCCTTGAAGGTCCCGTGCCGTGAGGCTGGCCAAGGGCATGTCGGCGCGTTTGCCGATGAACTCGATGAAGTCCTCGATGATTCGTTTGTAACGCAGGGACGTTCCGCCGGCACGGGCTTTAGTTTTCTCCGCGATGAAGGCGGTCATGAATTCGCGAATCGTTTCCGTGCGAAGGCGATCTTGCCCTGATGATGCCAGGAGCTCGGAAACGAGGCCTTGGGCGTCGCCGAGGGTTAGAGCGCCCGTTTTGGCCCGCTGCGTGAGGGTGACGACGCGCTCTAGAATTTCAGCGCTGTTGGGAAGGGTGAGGGGAGCGTCGGGACCAGCCGCGAGCGCGTCGGCTTCGCGCTGCCAACGTTCAACGACGGCAACGGCAGCAGCACGGTCCTTTTCCTTTGTGCTGCGCATCCTGCGCCGACCCTTTTCATCGATGAATGCTCCCTGCCAATAAACGGTGCGGTCGTGTCGATGAACGGAAGGCATAAAAAAGTTCGAGTCTTCTATCGAAGTCCTAACAAAGTCCTAACATCGTGGATTGTTGTCAATGTCATGGAGTGTTGGAATACAATAACTTATTTTTAATCCCAGTGGCAATACCGGATCGAGAGTTCGAGTCTCTTCGCCTGCTCCATTTTACGGCAACCCTCCAAGTCAAAAGCTTGGAGGGTTTTTTGTTTTATCGCATATGCGACGATTCGCTGAGGCGTGGTGCGGGTAATCATGAGTCCTGCGGCAGTTGGGGGCATTTTTAGATTTCGCTGCGCGGGATTTAGGATTTCCCTTCGGCATGAAAAGCATGACCGGCTACGGCCGCGCCTCAGCACCCCTCGGCACGCATACCCTGACGGTTCAGGTCAGCTCGGTGAACCGCAAGACACTCGACCTCACCGTCAAGCTGCCGCGCGAATGGGAAAGCCTCGAACCGCTCGTGGGCGAACTTGTCCGCCAAAATGCCGTGCGTGGCAAAGTCCACGTCGCTGTGGAAGTCACGGGTGTCGCCGGTGCCGTGGAGATCGATTGGGA
Organism: uncultured Opitutaceae bacterium; assembly: GCA_967755175.1. GTDB lineage: Bacteria > Verrucomicrobiota > Verrucomicrobiia > Opitutales > Opitutaceae > Rariglobus. Next base: position 2,862 of record CBRAFO010000073.1, read on the forward strand.
CGAGGCGGCCGCGGCCGTGCTGTTCAAGCGACTGGCCTCGTTTGCATCCAGCCGTGGGGTTAACTTTACGCCCACACCCGAGCTTTTGCTTACGCTGCTTAATAGCCAGCGCACCGGCTCGGCTCTGGCGGATGTGGAGATTGTCAGCCCGGTGCTGATGGTGGCCCTCGCGGAGGCGCTAAAGAGTTTTTCCGCCATGCGGGGCAAAGAAGGCGAGGCGCTGCTGGCGGATTTCGTGGCGCGTTTAGAGACGCTGTCGCGTCATGTCGCCGTGGTCGCTGAGCGTGCGCCCAAAGTGGTGCCTGGCTATCGTGAGACTTTGTTTAAACGCCTGCGCGAAGCGGGGCTCGAATTGGATCTCAACGACGAGCGTGTGCTCAAGGAAATCGCACTGTTTGCCGACCGGTGTGACATCACCGAGGAGCTCACGCGCCTGCGCAGCCATTTCGCGCAGTTCACGGCGTTGCTCAAGTCGGGTGGTGAGATCGGGCGCAAATCCGAGTTCATTCTCCAGGAGATTGGCCGCGAGGTTCACACCATCGGCAGCAAGGCCAATGACCTCGAAATCTCCAAAAACGTGATTGAGCTGAAGAACGAGCTGGAGCGTATTCGGGAGCAGATCGCCAACGTGGAATGATCCGTTGGCGGGGACGGCGGATCGGATGTAGGAGCCTGCTTGCAGGCGATTTCCAAGCGTGGAAGCGAGCTTGCTCGCGAGGATCGAACCATCGCGAGCAAGCTCGCTCCCACATCAAACCATCGCCTGCAAGCAGGCTCCTACATTTCCGGACCGCTCTGGGCCCGACCTCACTGCGGATTTCGCAGTGAGTTGATCAGGTAGATCGCCACACCCACGCAAATGCCGGCGTCGGCGATGTTGAAAGTGGGGTAGACGTAATCGCCGAAGTGGAGGTCAATGAAATCCACCACGTGCCCGTGCAGCACGCGGTCCACCAAGTTGCCGAAGATGCCGCCGCAGAGCAGGCCGAAGGCGAGTTGCACGGGGCGTTTCTTAAGATCTAGCGCGCGCCGCCAATAGAAAATGCCCGCCAGCGTGAGCAGGGCGAGCAGGGCGAGCATCGTGGTCTGACCGGAAAAGAGGCTCCATGCCGCGCCCGTGTTACCGACGTGGATGATGTAGAAAAATCCGTCGATAACCGTGATCGCCCCGGGTGGTTCGTAAGTGGGGAACGGCAGGGTCACCGCGATCCAAGCCTTGGTGATTTGGTCCACGACAAACACGGCCAGACCGAGCCACCAGAGCAGGCGGTAGGTGTGGATTCGCTCCCAACGCGAAACCGCCACCGGAGAGGTGGCGGCTGGCGGACGCGTCAAAGACGATGCGGAATCGGAAGACATGGATAAAGGGCGTGGTGCCCGCGAAAAAGGGGCGGGGCCGGCACAGGCGGCCCCGCGTGGCGCTTATTCGTCGCCGTCGTCGCCGCCGCTGCCGGAGCCGAGGGTGGCGCCTTCTTCACCCATTTCGCCGAACAGGCCGGCTTGGGTGCGGGAACGGTGACGGTTGCGTTCGATGTTTTTCTGCGCTTCGGCCGAGTAACGGGTGAAGGGCACGGCGAGCAGACGTTCCTTGGCGATGGGCTTCTGCGTGATTTCGCACGTGCCATAGCTGCCGTCTTTGATGCGGTTGATGGCGGCTTCGACTTCGGACAGCGCTTCCTGTTCGGAAGAGACCAACGAGAGGGCGAAGTCGCGATCAAACGTGTCCGTGCCGGCATCGGCCATGTGCTGGCCGTAGCTGGAGAGGTCGCCGGCGTCATCCTTGGACGAGCGCTTCAGCGTCTCTTCGGAGTGGGTGTCGATCTGACCGGTGAGGTGGTTGCGCAGCTCGATGAGGAGCTTATGGAAACGGCGGAATTTTTCCGGAATTTCCTCGGAGTCGTCCACGATGGGCTGTTTGGCCTTCTTGGGGTTAAAGCCAAGAATGTCGGCGAGGGAAGCGGCCTTGATGTGGTGGGGCTGGGCGGCCTGAGCGAGTTTGGCAGCGTCGATCTGCTTGGTGGTTTTGGCGGCTGCAACCTTGGCGGTGGCGCTCTGGGTATCCGTTTCCACTTTCGCGGTCTTGGCGATCTCGCGAATCTCATCGAGAGAGAACGCGATCGGGCGAACCGGACCTTTTTTCTGGAGAATGCGGCTGCGGAGGTCGGCGCGCGCGGAGGATTTCGCGGATGCGGCGGCCTTGGGCGCGGCTGCAGCCGGCTTAAGAGCGGCTTTGGGGGCGACGGGAGCTGGGGCGGCAGGTTTCGCCGTGGGTTTCACGACGGGCTTGGCGGCGGGTTTTTCAGCTTTGGCGGGGGAGGCGGATTTGTTTTTGGCGGGCTTCACTGGTGCAACAGACTTAGGGGCCGACTTGGCGGCGGGAGAACGAGGCGATTTTGTGGCTTTGGGAGCTGGCCGGGGAGCCGGCTTGGCCACAGGTTTTTTGACGGGAGGGGTCTTCTTAGGAGATGGTTTTGCTGACTTCGTCGGAGATTTTTTCGGGGCCGGTTTTACTGGTTTGCCAACGGGCTTCTTTTTCGGAGCGGGGGCAGGCTTTTTAGATTTTTTGGCCATGATGATTGTAGGGTGACGAAGAAAAAAGTTTCACGCTTTCAACGCTTCGGCGCATCTTGGGCAAACTTCCCCATGGGACGTTGCCTCCAAGGCTGGCACCCAGCGCCAGCAGCGTGGGCATCTCACGTAGCCGAGCTCCTCCCCATGGCGAACAGTCACCTCAAGGGTGGCCTGGGGGCCCTCCTGCACAGTCACATGTGAGACAATAAAAAGTTCAGGCAGGAAATCGCGGTGCTTCTCCAATACGGTGAACAGCGGGTCGGAAGACGCAACTGAGAGGGTCACCACTGCGTCGAGCGATTTACCGAGTTTACCGGCGGCGCGCTGGGGCTCGATGGTCTCGTTGACCTTGGCGCGAACCTTCAGGAGCGCGGTGATGTCGGTTTCGATCTCGGGATTGCTCCACGAGGCATCGGCAACGGGCCAGTCCTGCAGGTGGATCGGGTCGTTGGTGAATTCCGTCTTGGTCGTGGCATAAGCCCAGGCCTCGTCCGCCGTGAAGGTGAGGACGGGCGCGAGGATTTTGACGAGGACTTCGAAGATGTGGTGGATCGCGGTCTGCGAAGAGCGGCGCAGCGGATTGGTCGTGCCGAGCGTGTAGAGACGGTCCTTGAGGATGTCGTGATAAACGGCCGAGAGCGTCACGGCGCAGAACGAGCTCACCGCTTGGATAACGCGGTGGTATTCGTAGGCGTCGTAAGCGGCAGTGGCGTCAGCGAGGAGCTTGGTGGTCTGGTGCAACGCCCAGCGGTCCAACGTGTCGAGCTGCGCGTAGGGCAGGGCGTCGGTCGCGGGATTGAAATCGCAAAGCGTGGAAAGCTGGTAGCGCAGGGTGTTGCGCAGGTTGCGGTAGCCCTCGGCGGCGTTGTTGAGGATCTTCTCGGAGAGCGTGATGTCCTGCGTGAAGTCCTGCGAAGCGATCCAGAAGCGGATGACGTCGGCGCCGTATTGGGCGATGAAGTTATCCGAAGTCGGAGGCTTTTCGTATTGGCCGGACTTGGAGATTTTCTTGCCGTCTTCGCCGACGATGAAGCCGTGGGTGAGCACGGCCTTGTAGGGCGCGCCGCCCTGCGAGATCACGCCGGTCCAGAGGGATGATTGGAACCAGCCGCGATGCTGGTCGGAGCCTTCGAGGTAGAGATCGGCGGGCCATTGGGTGGCACCTTGCTGGTTCTTCAACACGGCGGCGTGCGAAGAGCCGGAGTCGATCCATACGTCGAGGGTGTCGCGGCCGGGCGTGAGCGCGGAGGCGGCGGGCCAGCCGGCGGGAAGCGTCACGCCAGAGAGGATCTCGGTCGTGGGCGCGTCATACCAGAAATTGGTGCCCTTGGTGGCGATCTTGTCGGCCACGGCACGGATCACGCCGGCGTCGATGAAGGCGTTTTTATCGGCGTCGTAGAAGGCGATGATCGGCACGCCCCACGAACGCTGGCGGCTGATGCACCAGTCGGGACGGGCTTCGACGGCACCGCGTATGCGGGACTCGCCCCAGGTCGGCACCCACTGGACGCCGCCGATCGCCGCGAGAGCGGACTGACGCGGCGAAGTTGAGAGCTGAGAGTTGAGAGCTGAGAGTCCGGACTCGGAGGTCGGAGTGCGATCAAGGCCGACGAACCACTGGTCAACCGCGCGGAAAATGATCGGGGTCTTGGAGCGCCAGCAGTGCGGGTAGCTGTGGACGTATTTGGCCTTCGCGAGGAGCGCGCCGGCCCCGGCGAGTTTTTTGAGGACCGCGAGGTTGGCGGGCGAAGGCTTCTTGGCGGCGATGTCCTCGACCGTTTCGAGCGTGGTGATGCCGACGAGGTCGGCGGGCACTTGGCCGTCATCAAGGTAGCGGCCATCGGCGCCGACGGGGCAGTAGATCTCAAGCTTGTAGCGGAGACCGGTAAGATAGTCCTCGGCACCGTGGCCGGGCGCGGTGTGAACGGCGCCGGTGCCGGAGTCGGTCGTGACGTAATCAGCGAGGACGACAGGCGAGGCGCGGTCGATGAAGGGATGGCGCGGGGCGAGGCCTTCGAGAGTGGCACCTTTGACAACCTTTTCGATCGTGGGTGTGTCCTCGATTTTGGCGGACGCCAGCACGGAGCGATACAGATCCTCGGCGAGGATGAGGCGCTCGGTGGGCAGATCGACCACCGCGTAGTTAACCTCGGGATGCAGGGCGATCGCGAGATTGGCGGGGATCGTCCACGGAGTGGTCGTCCAGATGACGACGAAAAGGGGTTTGTCGGACGGCAGGTTAAACTTCGAGGCCTGCTCGGCAGGGACGGCGAACTTCACCCAGATGGCGGTCGAGACGTGGTCTTTGTATTCGATCTCGGCCTCGGCGAGGGCGGTTTCGAAGGGGATCGACCAGTAAACGGGTTTCTTGGAGCGGTAAACGAGGCCGTTTTCGACGAAGGCCGAGAATGTGCGGATGATGTCGGCTTCGTAGGCGGGGGCCTTCGTCTTATATTCGTTTTTCCAGTCGGCTTGGACGCCGAGGCGTTTGAATTGCTTGGTTTGAGTGGCGATCCAGCTCTCGGAAAACGCGTCGCAGAGGGAGCGCATTTCGGCCGTGGAGACCTGCTTGTTCTCCGCTTGGAGGCCGCGCATCACCTTTTGCTCGATGGGGAGGCCGTGGCAGTCCCAGCCCGGCACGTAGGGCGTGCGGTAACCGCGGAGAGATTTGTAGCGAAGCGTGATGTCCTTGAGCGTCTTGTTGAGCGCGGTGCCGATGTGGACGTCGCCGTTGGTGAAGGGCGGTCCGTCGTGGAGGACGAAGGTTTTGCCGGTGGCGGCGTTCTTGCGCTGGATGGCGGCGTAGAGATCAAGTTTCTCCCAATGCGCGAGGCGCGACGGTTCGCGCTGCACGAGATTTGCCCGCATGGGAAAATCGGTTTTTGGGAGCTGGAGAGTGTCTTTCAGGTCTTGCGCCATGCCAAAGAGAAGGCGCGCAGGCTAGGCGGACACGAAGGCGAGTCAAGGAACCGCGGCAGTTAGTTTTGAGAGCGGGGCGGCGGGCGCCGTTTTTATCGGTTCTGGCCGGAAGCGATGGGTTTAAGCAGAACCACGTAATCGAGGGTTTCGCCGGGGATGGAAATCGTCTCTCCGGCGGCGGCGGTCCGGCTCCAGAGGGCGGCGTTTGCGCGGTTGAGGTCATGGTCTCGCCAGACGACCGGAGTCGGGACGGGCTTGAAACCGGCTTGGGCGAGGGAGCTTTCGAAGGCGGAGGCGGCTGCGGCGATGATCGGATCGCGGGGTTTAAGTGTGATCACAGGATAGGTGCCGGTGGAGAGCAGCACGTAAACGGTCGCTCCCGCTCCCTGCGAAGTCGGGTTGATCTTGAACGAGAGATCGGTCTTGAGCGCCGGGTCGCTGAGACGGCGGGTGGCGATCCAGGTGGCGCCGGAGAGCTCCGGCGGGAGGAGGTCGAAGGTGTTGTCGGAGGAGCCGTCCACGTCGGTGTAAACGGGACCTTGGGCCTCGACCGGGCGGTCAATGTGAAGGGCCGGATTGGCGGGGTTGGAACTGCGGAGGGCTTGCACGAGATCGTCGGCGGGGGCGGGCGCGGGGACGGGCTGGGCGGCATGGGTATCGGCTTGATAGACGACCATGCGGTCGGAGTGTCCCCGACCATCACGGACCTCGACGATGTTGCGGCCGGGAGCGAGCGGGGCTTTCCAGAAAAAGACGTTGTCCACTCGTTGGCCGGGCGTGGTCGTGACGGTGCCGTCCTTGGCCTTGGTCGGTTCGGGCGGAGTCGAGTAGGCGCCGTTGGCGCGTTGGCCTTGGCTTACGCCGTTGAGGATGAGTTCGAGCGACGGGACGTTGGCGTAGGCCTTGATACCGTTGTCCGGGGCAAACTGGCGGTAGAAGTGAGTGCGTCCGTTGAGGTGAACAACGGGCGCGGACGGGTTGAGGAAGGCTTTGAAGAGATAAAACAAATCCTTCGGCTCGCCGGCGAGGGTGAGCAGGCCCTTGGTGTTGCGGTTTTGTTTGAACTTGCGGTCGTAGAATTCGCGGAAGGTCCACCAGTAAAACATCGGGTGGTGGGCGACGGCATCACGGCAGACGGCTTGCAGGCGCTGCTCGGCGAAGATGCCGGCGTATTCCTCGGGCTCGTATTTATCGACGGACCAGGTGAAGGCGCCGTAGGGGACGTGATGGGTGCCCCAATCGCCGCAGCCGGTCTCGGAGACGAAGGCGTTGAGGGGATCGCGCGAGAAGTCGGCGATCTTGCCGGAATACCAGCCTTGGTAGGTGTTATACGCGAGGAAGTCGCAGTGGGTGGTTTTGTCCTTGGCGACCGCGTAGGTGACGAGGCGGTTGCCGGTGGAATCTTCCTCGCGAATCACCTCGGCGTAGCGGCTGGCGGTGGTGCCAACGGTCTCGTTGCCGCAACTCCAGAAAAGGATGCTGGGGTGGTTCCAATTTTGGCGGACCATTTCGCGGGTGAGTCGTTCACCGTCGGGGGTGATGGGTTTGTCCTCTTCCTGCGCGCCCTTCCACTGGTGTCCGGCGAAGCCGTTTTCGGCCCAGATCGCCACGCCTTGGTGATCGGCGAGGGAGTATTCGAAATGGCTGTGGGGGTAGTGAGCGAGGCGCACGGAGTTCACGCCGAGATCGCGCAACTGGCTCCATTCGCGGCGCAGATCGTCATCGCTGACGGCGTTCCAGTCCTGCTCGGTTTGAGCGTGTTTGTTTACGCCGCGCAACTGGACCGCGCGACCGTTGAGGATCAGTTTTCCGTCGCGCAAGGCGAGGGTGCGGAAGCCAGTCGGCTCGGTCACCGCATCGCTGAGACGACCATTGGCGGTGAGCTCGGTGCGCACGGAGTAAACGTTGGGTCGACCGAGGTCCCACAACTTGGGGGAGCTGATCGACGAGGTGGCGGTCAGCGTCGTCGTTTCGCCGGCGGGAATGGTCTGGCGCTTCTCGAAGCGGCCGCAGACGGAGCCATCAGGAGCCGTCACGATGTGGTGAATCACAACATCGGCCGGGGTCGCGAGCGGGTTGCGCACGACGGTGCGAATGCCGAGATCGGCGTGGGCGGCGGTGACGTTGGCTGGCGTGATGTAAACGCCCGAGGAGCCAAGGTCGGGGAAGATGTAAACGGTCCCGGTTTTAACCAAGTGGGCCGGGCGAAACATGCCGCCGTTCACGTAGTAAAGCGTGGAGCGTGCGAGCATGCCCTTGGTCTCGGTGTCGCGATTGCTCACGCGGACGAGCAGCAAGTTGGGCTGGTCGAAGCGCACCGCCGGAGTGAGGTCAAAGGCCGCGGCGGTGTAGGCACTCTTGTGTTGTCCGATATGCTGACCGTTGACGAAGACATCGGTCACGCTGGCGGCGCCTTCGAGGATGAGGAAAAAACGCTGGTCGCGGTCGGCGGTGGAGGTGGCGAAGGTCTGGCGATACCAACCGGCGGAATCATCGGGCAGGCCGGACTGGCGGAAAATATGCGGGACGGAAACGGGTTGCCAGTTGGCGTCGGTGGGCGGGGTCGGCGATGCGGGAAGCGCCTCAGTTGCGCGCGTGGGCTGCGTGGTTTCGGCGGCAAATTCCCAAGTGGTCAACGAGGTCGTCGTCCGGGGTTCGTCCGCTCGTAGGGTGCAAAGGGAGAGTAAGGCGAGGCAAGGTAGTAGGAACCGGATCATGGGATGCGATGATCCAAGCCGATCGTGTGGACCCGCATCAACGAGATTACGGGATTAACGTTACCGCACGGGCCGCGAGCTTTTCGCCGGCGGCGAGGCAGTTGGGCACCGAAATGCCGTCACGGACGTGTCCGCCGATTAGCAGGCTGGGATGCGCGGACTCGGTGCGGGCGATCAGATCGAGGAAGCGTTCGTAGCCGAGATTGTATTGGGGGATGGCGCGGGGCCAGACGTTGCGGCGAACGAACGCCGGTTCGCCGCGCACACCGAGGAGGCCGGCGAGATCGTTGCGCACGAGCGTGAGCAGCGGGGCGTCGTCGAGGCGGGCAAGGTCGGGGCGGAGCGCGCCGCCGGTCATCACGGTCAGGGCAACATGGCCGGCGGGGGCGCGTCCGGGGAACAGCGTGGAGTTGAACAACACGCCGAGCGGGACGCGGTGTTCGACCGGCGGCACGAGCATGCCAAAACCATCCAACGGATGAGTCACTTGATCGCGTTTGTAGCCGAGGAAAAGCGAGGAAACGGGCGGATATCCGACCTCGGAGAGGCTGGCGAGGGGCCGTTCGCCCATGGGGCCGATGGGCAGCGCCGCGAGAGCAGCAGCGGGCAACGCGAGGATGACGGCGGAGAAGGTTTCGGTCCACGTGGCGCCGCCTTGGCCCGGGCGATCCCAGAGGAGTTTCCACGGCTGGCCGGGCACGAGGTCGGTAACGCGGGCATTCAGTTCGACGCTGCCGGCGGGCAGGCGGGCGGCGAGGGTGTGCGGGAGCGTTTCGAGGCCATCGGTAAAACTCACGATGGGCGCGGGGCCGGTGGGTTCGCCGCGGGCGCGCTTGGCCTTGGTGGCGGCAAGTTGGGCGCGGATCAGCGAGCCTTGCGTGCGCTCGGCTTCCCAGAGCAACGGGAAGCTGTGGCGGGCGGAGAGTTTTTGGGCGTCGCCTGCATAGACTCCCGAGACAAACGCGCGGAGCCCATAATCGACCAGCTCGGAGCCGAAGTGGTCGGCGACGAAATCGGCCAGGCTGACGTCGGTGGGGCGTTGGCGCGGACGTTTAAAGAGATCGCCGAAGAGCCGAAGCTTGGCGGCGGTCGAGAACAGCGGAGATTTTAAAAACTCGGGCGGCGATGACGGCGCGGGGACCGGGTGACCGTTGCGGACGATGTAGCGGTTCTTCGCCTCGGCGGAGGCGGTAAGCGGTGTCAGCCCGAGCTCGGTGAGCAAGGTGGCGACCGGCGGCGTGAGCTGGATGGAATTGGGACCGGCCTCGATCAGGTAACCGTCGTGACGTTCGCTGCGGATATTGCCGCCGAGACGCGGAGCGGCTTCGAAAAGGCGGAACGGGCGACCTTGGCGCGCGAGGCGGTAGGCGGCGGTGAGGCCGGTGATGCCTCCGCCGATGATCGCAATGGGGAGTTCGGAGTTTCTGACAGGATTCACAGGATGGGAACAGGATGTCAGAAGCCGGGCGAACGGACTACGCGGTTATTGTATTTTTCCAACCAACGACCGTATCGATGAGCGCCTGCATGCACTCGAGCTTGGCCTGCGGGGTGATGCCGTGGCCGAGGTTAAAAATGTGACCGGCGGTGCCGCGCATCGATTCGAGAAGACGAGCGGATTCGCGGGCGACGATCTCGGGCGTGGTCTGCATGAGCACGGGGTCGAGGTTACCTTGCACGGCGACGTTGGCCGGGAGCGTGCGGCGGACGATGGAGAGGTCGTTGGTCCAATCGACGCTGATCGCGCGCACGCCGGAAAACGCCTGATCGGTGAGGTGCGGCGCGGTGCCTTTGGCGTAGAGAATGATGGGGAAATCCGCGGGCAACGCGGCGACGATGCGGCGAATCCATTTCAGCGAAGCCGCCTCGTAATCGGCGCCGGCGATGAGGCCGCCCCACGAGTCGAAGATCTGGATCGCATCGGCACCGGCGGCGATCTGCATCTTGAAATAGGCGATCAGCGATTCGGTGAGTTTTTCAAGGAGCGCGTCGAAGGTGGCGCGATCGGTGTAGAAGAGGAGTTTGACGCGCTCGAAGTCGTCGGAGCTGCCGCCTTCAACCATGTAGGTGGCGAGGGTCCACGGGGAGCCGCCGAAACCGAGGAGCATTTTCTCGCCGCGCAGTTCCTTTTTGAGAAGGGCGAGGGTGTCGGCGACGTAGGCGAGTTTTTCGGGGACGGCGTGGACCGGCGCGAGGGCATCGATGTCGGCGCGGGTGGAAATGCGGCGGGCCATCTCAATGCCGCCACCGTCGCGGAAACTGTAGGGCTGGCCGAGCGCCTCGGGGATGACGAGGATGTCGGAGAAAAGGATGGCGGCGTCGATTCCGGGAAAGCGGCGGAGCGGTTGCATCGTGACCTCGGCGGCGAGCGCGGGCGTCTGCACCATGTGCACGAAGGAAGACTGGGCCTTGAGCGCGCGGTATTCGGGCAGGTAGCGGCCGGCTTGGCGCATGACCCAGAGGGGCGGGCGGTCCAAGGGGGCGCAAGACAGGGCGGCCAGAAATCTTTCGCGTGAAGTCATAAAAGAGCCGGAAACATCCAACATTCAACGTCCAACACTCAACGTCCAAGTTCGGGCGTTGGAGGTTGGATGTTGTGTGTTGAACGTTGGACGTTCTCGCCGAGCCAGTCGTGTGGCTTCAGGAATACCTCGTGGAGCCGCGCCTCCGGCGTGCCGGGCTCGGGGGCGTAGTTGTATTTGAAGGAGACGAGCGGGGGCAGGCTCATCAGGATCGATTCGGTGCGTCCGCCACTCTGCAGTCCGAAGTGCGTGCCGCGATCCCAGACGAGGTTGAACTCAACGTAACGTCCGCGCCGATACAGCTGCCAGTCGCGCTCGCGTTCGCCGTAGGGGGCGGCCTTGCGCTTTTGGACGATGGGAACGTAAGCGGGGATGTAGGCGTCACCCACGGCACGCATCGCGGCGAAACTCCGTTCGAAGCCGAGCGCGTTAAAATCGTCAAAGAAGAGGCCGCCGATGCCGCGCGGTTCTCCCCGGTGTTTCAGGTAGAAGTAATCGTCGCACCACGTTTTCCACTTGGAGTAGAGGTCGGCGCCGAAAGGCGCTACGGCATCGCGCGCGATGCGGTGCCAGTGGACGCAGTCCTCTTCGAAGCCGTAGTAGGGCGTGAGGTCGAAGCCGCCGCCGAACCACCAGACCGGTGCGGGGCCGTCGGGATCGGCGATGAAGAATCGAACGTTCGCGTGGCTGGTGGGCACGTAGGGATTGCGCGGGTGGATAACCAACGAGACGCCGAGTGCTTGCCAGGGTTTGCCGGCCAATTCAGGGCGGTGCGCGGTTGCCGAAGGCGGGAGCTGCGTGCCGAAGACGTGCGAAAAACCGACGCCGGCTTTCTCGAAGACCGCGCCCTCGGCGAGGACGCGGGATCGACCGCCGCCGCCTTCGGCGCGGGTCCAGTTGTCCTCGGCGAAACGCGCGGTGCCGTCCTCGGTTTCGAGGGCGCGGCAGATGCGATCCTGAAGGTGGAGGAGGTAGGCTTTGACGGCGGCGGCGTCGGGTGAGGAAGGCATGGAAAGCGCGAGGTTCGGGGCCTAGCGGACGTCGTGCAACACGCCTTTGCCGGCGCGGGCTTTTTGCAGGAGCAACGCGCCGATCCCGTAGCGGGGGCTGAACGCGGCGGAGAACAGGAAAAACACTCCTAGGCTGAGCACGATGCTGGCACCGCTGGCCAAACCGAGGTGGTAACTGCCGAGGATGCCCAGCGCTGAACCGGCTATCGCCAAGATCACCGAGAGCACGAGCATGCGGCCGAGCCGGTCGCACCAGAGATAGGCGGTCACGGCGGGCAACAAGAAGAGCCCGAGCGAGAGCACGATGCCCATGGCTTGGAGCGCCGCGATGAGGTTGAGCACGGTCAGGCAGAGGATGCCGATGTGCACGAGCCCGCCGCGTCCACCGGTGGCGCGGAGGAAAATCGGATCGAAGGTTTCCAGCAGGATCGGCCGGTAAAACACCACGAAGACCGCGAGCGTGGTGGTGCTGGCGAGGCCGGCCAGTTGGAGGTCGGTGGTGCTGACACCGAGGATGTTTCCAAAGAGGAAATGCATCAGGTCGATGCGCGAGCGCAGCGTGCTGACCACCGCCACACCGAGGGCGAAAAAGATGATGAAGAGCGAACCGAACGCGGCGTCTTCTTTCACGCGCGTCAGGCGGCTGAGGAGCGCGCTGCCGGTGGCGGTGAGCAAGCCGGCGAGGAGAGCGCCCACAAACAGGGCGAGTGTGCTCGGTCCGAAAAACGCGTAGGCGAGGGCGACGCCGGGCAGCAGGGAATGCGAAAGGGCGTCTCCCATCAGCGCCAACCGACGCAGCACGAGGATGCAGCCGAGCAGGCCTCCGCTGAGGCTGAGCAGGACGGCCGAGAGCAGGCCGCGGCGCATGAACTCGAAGGTGAACGGCTCGATGAGGAGATCGTGGACGCTCATGCGGGGAAGTCGGTGGTGCTGACGCCGTGCAGCGGGTTTTCGTGGAGGCAGCGACCGCCGCGAAAGGCGGCGTTGATGTGCGCATCGGTGAGCACCTCGGCGATGGGGCCGGCGGCGATCAACCGGGTGTTGAGCAGGAGTGCGTGCGTGAAGTGGGTGCGGGCCAGCGGGAGATCGTGGACGGCGGCGAGCACCGTGCGGCCTTGCGCGACCCAACTGCGCAGGATGTGGGTCAACTCCTCTGTGGCATAGAGGTCGAGGCCGGTGAACGGCTCATCCAGGAGGAAGATGTCGGCGCCTTGGGCGAGGGCGCGGGCGAGGAAAACGCGTTGTTGTTGTCCTCCTGAGAGCATGCGGATCTGGCGGTCGGCGAGGTCGGTGATACCCAGTTCGCCGAGGGCGCGATCAATGGCGGCGTGGTCGGACGGGCGCAGGCGTTGCCAAGGGCGAAGCGCGGGGTAGCGACCTTGGGCGACGACGGCGCGCACGGTGATGGGGAAATCCCAGTCGATGGCGTGGCGTTGCGGCAGGTAGGCGAGACGCGGGAGTTGGTGGTGGGCGTGGGCGTCGCCGATGCGAATCTCGCCGCCTTGCTCCAAGGAGTGCCAGCCGAGCATGGCGCGGAGGAGCGTGCTTTTGCCGGCACCATTGGGGCCGAGGATGGCGGTCGCCGCGCCACAGGGAATGGCGGTGGTGACGTCTTCCAGCGCAAGGCGCGCTCCGTAGCGCACGCTGACGTGCGCGCAGCGGATGATTTCGTGGGCGGCGTGGTTCATCGGAGCGCGGCGGCGATGGTATCGACGTTGTGACGGATTAGGCCGGCGTAGGTTGCGGCGGGCGAGCCTTCAGGGCCCACGCTGTCGGTGTAGAGCGGCGGGGCGACCTTGACGCCGGCTTCGTCGGCGAGGAGCCGGGCGAGTTTGGGGTTGGCCGTGGACTCGATGAAGACGGCCGGCACGTTCTCCGCACGGATGCGTTTGATAAGGTGCGCGACCTGCTTGGCGTTGGGCTCCTGTTCGGTGCTCAGGCCGGAGATGGGAACGATGGTCAGTCCGTAGGCGCGACCGAAGTAGCCGAGGGAATCGTGCGAGGTGACGAGCTTGCGGTGATCGGTCGGTAGGGTGCCAAGCGTGGAGACGGCGTAGGCGTGCAACGTTTCCAGCTCACGCGTGTAGGCGGCGGCGCGGGCGTCGATCACGGGCGTGTCTGCGGGCAGCAGCTGGTCGAGTGCTTGGCGCAGGTTTTCCACGTAGCGGATCACGTTGCGCACATCCTGCCAGGCGTGCGGGTCGATATCGCCGTGGTCATGCCCGTCGTGGTCGTGTCCGGGCTCACCGACGGCGACGAGTGGGGCGATGCCGGCGCTCAAGGTGACGACTTCGCCGTGGAAGCCGGAGTTTTGAACCAGTTTCGCGATCCAGTTTTCGTAGCCCAGGCCGTTGACCACGACCAGTTGGGCGCCGGCTACGCGACGGATATCGGCGGGCTTGGGCTCGTAGGCGTGAGGGTCGGCACCGGCGGGGATAAGGCACTCGGCATGAACGGAGTCGCCGGCCACTTGGCGCACCAAATCGTGCACGATGGTGTTGGTCGAGACGACGAGCGGAAGTTCTTGGGCCGCGGCATGCGCGCACGCCAGAATCGAGGCGACGAACGCGAGGAAAAGACTGATAGGGCGGCTCACGACTTCACCTTAGCAAAGTCGTCAAGCGGCAGCGAATGCTCATTTGCTCGAGGGCAATACGAAGCGCACGACCGGAGCATCGCCCGATGCGGGAGCGGTGGGCGTCGCAGACGTCGAGACGGGGCTGGACGCGGTGGGCGCAGCGATGACAGGCGAGGCAACGGGTTCCTTGGGGCCTACGAAAGCGGGCGCGTTGGCGGGAATGGCGGCGAAGGCGCGGGCGAGGATGTCGATGGTCTTGCGGTCGCGGCAGACGCCTTTGTCGATCTGGTTACCGGGGCCGAAGGAACCCATGATGACCACGATCACACGATGGTTGTTACGGAGCGCGGTGGCGCTCAGGCAATAGCCGGCGCCTTGGGTGTAACCGGTCTTGAGTCCATCAACGCCCTCGGCGCGACCGAGGAGCTTGTTGTGATTGATCATGTGCTGCGGGCCTTTCACGCGGGCGGGGCCGAAGTCGCGTTCCTTCACGGATGAATATTTCAGGACGTCGGTTTTCTGCACGAGGTAACGGCAGAGCACGGCGAAGTCGCGGGGCGTGGTGAGGTCGCCATCGGCGATGCGGCGGCTGGCGGGAGGAAGGCCGTGCGGCGAAACGAATTTGGTGTGGGCCATGCCGAGCTCACGGGCCTTGGCGTTCATGAGTTCGACAAACGCATCGCTTGAGCCGGCGGAAAAGCGGGCCAGCGCATGGGCGGCGTCGTTGGCCGACTGAATCATCATGGCATACATGAGATCCTCGACGGAGAAGGTCTCGTTCGGATCGAGATACACCTGGGTGCCGCCCATCTTGGCGTCTTCGGGCATGATTTTGACCGGGGTGGAAAGCGTGAGGGAGCCGCTCTGCAACTTGTCGTGGAGGACGGCGAAGGTCATGAGCTTCGTCATGCTCGCGGGCGGGGTGACGACGTCGGCGTTTTCCTCAACGAGGGTGCTGCCGGTGGCGGCGTCGATGGCGATGAAGCCTTTCCAGACGCCCATCTGGACTTCCCCGTGGGCTGAGGCCGGAGCGGATTTGGCGGCGAACGACGCCGGCACGAGCGACGCGAAAGCCAGCAAGAGTGAGACGTAGAAACGAGGGAAAGTCATGGCGGAGCGAAAAAAGTTTTCCAGTGGTGGCGCGAGAAAAATACGGGAGGCGGATCAGCTGCTGGTGCGCGTCTGCTCGATGGGAAGCTCGTGAAGTTTGAGCTCGGGGTTCTTGTCCATGAAGTAACGCATCGTCCAATCGTTGGGGAAAAGCACGATGGGCTGATCAAATTTATCGACGCCAAAGCTCACACCGCTGGCGACGATCAGCGAGCTGGTGTCTTTGAGCGCCGGATGCGGCTCGAGCCAGCGAAGCAGCGTCCAAGGAGTCGGCTCCAAGCGGGACTCGGCGTTGTATTCGGCCTTGAGGCGGTATTGCACGACCTCGAATTGCAGCACGCCGACCGCCGCGAGCAGCGTCGATCCAGGCGGAGCGTTGCGCGGTTGGAAGGATTGCACGACGCCTTCCTGCAGGAGCTGTTCCAAGCCGGCGCGGTATTTCTTCGAGTCGCCGGAGTTGGGATTCGAAATATAGGTGAACACCTCGGACGGGAAACGCGGGATCTCGTCGTAGGCGATGGTGCGATCTTCGGTGAGCGTGTCGCCGATGCCGAAGGCGTCGTGGCCGACGAGGCCGATCACGTCACCGGGCCAGGCGACGTCCACGGTCTCGCGCTCTTGTCCGAAGAGACGATGCGAAGACGAAAGGCGCACGGTGCGGCCGGTGCGTTGGTGGACGACGTTCATGTCGCGGGTGAACTTGCCGGAGCATACGCGGACAAACGCGATGCGGTCGCGGTGCTTCGGGTCCATGTTGGCCTGGATCTTGAAGACGAAGGCGGAGAACTTCTCGTGGGTGACGGG
>CBRAFO010000074.1:0-18767 GCA_967755175.1 uncultured Opitutaceae bacterium
GGCAAACTTCCGCAGGTATTTGAGTGCCACCTCGAACTCGTTCGGCAGCGGAGCCTGAATGGTGATCATCTCCCGCGTTACCGGATGTTTCACCGTGAGTCGGCTCGCATGCAGCGCCAGACGGGTGATCAACGGCTTCTCGTCGATGCGGCCTTTATAGCCTCGCTTGAGCTGCGAGAGCTTTAGTTCGGTCACCCCGTCACCGTAGAACGGGTCATTGAGAATGGGCAGTCCGCTGTATTGGAGATGCACGCGCAGCTGGTGCGTGCGTCCGGTCAGCGGACGGCACTCGACAAAGGTAAACTCCTGAAACCGCTCCAGCACCTTCACGACCGTCTGGCTCGCCTTGCCGTGCTTGCGCACCGTGCGCATCCGCCCGGGGTTGGCCTCATCGTCGATCAGGTCGCGGGCCACAAAAAATTCATCATCCGCCAAGGGAAACGGCGGCGGGTCACGCGGATCCTCCTCGCGCACAAACAACTCCGGCGCCGGCGTGCCGACGCAGAGCGCATGGTAAACCTTGGCCACGGTTTTGGACTGAAACTGACCGCTCACAAAATCGAGTGCGCTCTTTTCTTTGGTGCACAGCAGGATGCCACTCGTGTCGGCATCGATCCGGTGGACGTTGGCCACGCCGTGGCCCATCTTGTCATGCACGAGCCCCATGAGGTTCTCGCGCTTCTTGTCCCAGCGATCAGGTGCGACGAGCATGCCGCTGGGTTTGTCGAACGCGATGAGCGTGTCGTCTTCGTAAATTACGGGCGGTATGGGCATGGACTGGATTACATCGCAATGCTACTCCTGCCCACGCGCAAGCCCTCAACCTCGGCCACCCCATGAGCACGCCCCGCCACATCCTCGCCCTCGACCAAGGCACGACCTCGTCCCGTGCCATCGTTTTCAACCACGCCGGCGAGATCGTCTCCGTCGCGCAAAAAGAGTTTCCCCAATATTACCCGCAACCCGGCTGGGTGGAGCATGATCCGCTCGAAATCTGGTCCAGCCAGAACGCCACCGCCGCCGAGGCTCTTGCCCGGGCCAACCTCTCGACCGACGCCATTGCCGCCGTCGGCATCACCAACCAGCGCGAAACCACCATCGTGTGGGACCGCGACACGGGCCGCCCGGTATGCAACGCGATCGTCTGGCAGGACCGCCGCACTGCCGATTATTGCGCGCAGCTTAAACGCGATGGCATCGAGCCTCTCGTCGCTGCCAAAACTGGCCTGCGTCTCGATCCGTATTTTTCCGCCACGAAGCTCCGCTGGATTCTGGAAACCGTCCCCGGCGCCCGCGCGCGCGCCGAGGCCGGTGGACTCCTCTTCGGCACCGTGGACACCTGGCTCCTCTGGCAGCTCACCGGTCGCAAAGTCCACGCCACCGACCTCACCAACGCCTCGCGCACGCTCCTCTGCAACCTACGCACCGGCGACTGGGACCCGGACCTGTTAAAGCTCTTCGGCATCCCGCGCGCGCTGCTCCCGGAAATCCGCTCGTGCTCCGAGATCTACGGACACGTTGACCGCCTCCTCTACCCGGCGGGCGCGCCCATCGCGGGCATCGCCGGCGACCAACACGCCGCGCTCTTCGGCCAGGCCTGCTTCACTCCTGGCATGGTCAAGAACACCTACGGAACCGGCTGCTTCACGCTCATGAACACCGGCGAGCAACCGGTAGTCTCGCGCAACAACCTCCTCACCACGGTCGCCTGGAAGCTCGATGGTAAAACTGACTACGCGCTCGAAGGCTCCGTGTTCATCGGCGGAGCCGCCATCCAGTGGTTGCGCGACGAACTGCAACTCGTGCGTGACGCCGGCGAGTTGGACCGACTCGCCGCCTCCGTGCCCGACGCCGGCGGACTGTTTCTCGTGCCTGCGTTCTCCGGACTCGGCGCGCCTCACTGGGACCCGTATGCCCGCGGCACGATGACCGGCATCACTCGCGGGACCAACCGCGCCCACTTCTGCCGCGCCGCGCTCGAAGCCATCGCGTTCCAGACGGCCGACCTGATCGCGTGCATGGAAAAAGACAGCGGCCTCACGCTCAAGGAACTGCGCGTGGACGGCGGCGCTTCGCGGAGCGATCCGCTGCTCCAGTTTCAAGCCGACCTGCTCGACGCCGATGTTCTCCGTCCGCGCTGTATCGAAACGACTGCCCTCGGTGCTGCCTGCCTTGCCGGTTTGGCCACCGGCTTCTGGTCCGGACGCGACGAGATCGCCCGCAATTGGGCCGTGAATGCCACCTTCCGTCCGGTTCGTCCGCGCGCCGAGATAGCCGCGCTCCGCTCCGGTTGGGAGCGCGCCTTGGAGCGCGCTAAGGGATGGGAACAGCCGGGTTGATTTACCTGATTGGCTCTTTTGAAAACTGCGGGCGGACTGCTCTGCACGGCCTCGGTTCTCCTCGTATGTGACGGCAGCGTGACGCGCGCGTGAACATTGCGTAACGCGCCCGCTTTGCCTTTGCGCACGCCACGCGGCCCGCCCATCAGCACTGGCTTAACCCATATGCCCGCGCTGAGTTTTGCCCCCGCCCTCTCCTTGCTTGCCGCCTTCGGTCGCGGCTCGCCCACGCAGCCGTTGCGCACCTTTATCCGCACCACGGGATACAAGCTGCGCCCGCCACGACCAGTGCCGCACACGCCGTTCGTCCGCACGGCTCAGGATACGTTGCTCGGCACGGGCGCAGTCGGTCCGCACCAGCTCGCAACGCTCCTCTGCGAACAACGCAAAGGGCTCGTCCCCACGATTGTCCTCGGCGGCTTCGTGCCAGATGCGACCGAGCAGGTTTTCCTGCTTCGCGGGTCGCTGCTCAGCCAAGGCAGCGTCTATTACCTTAATTATCCGCGCAACGGCTTCTCCGCCGACCTGCTCTTCGCCCAGCTCGACGATCTGGTCGAAGAACTCTCGCGAGTTCACGACACGCCACCGGTGATTTTCTCGGTGAGCTTCGGTTCAGGCCTCGTCCTCGAGTGGTTGCGACGCACCCGCGAGGCGGGCCGCCAAGCCGCCATTCGCGGAGCGATTTTTGTGAGCCCCATCGGCTGCGTGGAAGATCTGCTCGCACCTGGAGCGACCAAACCCGCCACGCTCCTCGGGCGCGCGGTCAAACCTTACCTCGACGCGAAGGACGGCCAGGTTGACCCGCGCCAGATTGAAAAATCGCGCACGATCTTCACCCGCATGTTCGACGCCGGCGCGCAAAACCGGGCCGCGCTCACCGCGTTGATGACGCCCAACGAACTGCGCCGGCTGCACAGTTCCGTCATGGAAACGATCGCCCGCGTGGACGCACGCGGCGCCTGCGAACGCATGGGGGCGCTGCGCGGGTTCGTTTCGCCCTATGCGTATTTTTCGCAACGCCTGCTTCCGCTCACCGAAGCTCCCGTGCTCATCCTTTTCGCGGAGGATGAGGAGGCGGTGATCGATGCCGGTTCACCCACGCGTTTCGCGTTTACGCACGCGCACCGGGCTTATTTTCCGCAGAGCCAATGCCATACTCTCGTGAACCCCGGCGGTGCTCCTGTTCAGCACGCTTCGTTGATCTTCCACAGCGCTAATTTCTCACCCTCAATCACCCGGTTTTATCGTGGGTTAAAAGCGGGTAAGCTTTCACACGCCGCATGAATTCTCTTGCGAGTCCCCCCCCGTCCAAGCTGCCTCGGAGTCAGCCGTCCCGTATGCTTTCCCCGACGAGAAGCCTGCTCACCGTAGGCGCCAGTTTTCTCACCACCCGCGCCGCTCGTAAACTGCGGGATGGAGCCAACGCTGTGCCCGCTCAGGAACGCACATTTGCCAGCCTGCGCCGCCAACTCGCACTCACCGCATTCGGTCATATCCACGGGATCACGGCCGAAACGACCTACGCGCAATTCCAGACGCAGGTCCCGCTCCAGACTTACGAAGGATTTCTCCCCTACATTGAGCGCATGAAGGCGGGCGAAGCCGACGTGCTTTGGCCCGGGCACTGCAGCTTCTACGCGGTCTCCTCGGGCACCACCGCCGGGCGCACCAAATATCTGCCCATTACCGACGGCATGCTGGCGCACTTCCGCAAAGCCGGCCTCGACTCCCTTCTTTATTACACCGCCCGCATCGGTCACACGGGCATCTTTCGCGGCAAGCACCTCTTCCTCGGCGGCTCCACCACGCTCAGCCGTCTCGAAGAAGCCAAGAACGTGACGGCCTACGCAGGCGATCTCAGCGGAATCACCGCACTCAACCTTCCCGACTGGATCGAGAAACACCTCTACGAACCCGGCACCCAAATCGCCCAGATCGCCGACTGGCCCGCCAAGATTCAGGCCATTGCCGAACGCACGTGGAATCGCGACATCACCCTGCTCGCGGGCATTCCCAGCTGGGTGCTTATCTTGGCCGAAGCGATCAAGGACCGCGCCACCGCCCATGGAGGGACCCGTCCGGCTAACCTCCAAAGCGTGTGGCCCAACCTCGAATGCTTAATCCACGGCGGCGTGCCAATCGGCCCCTACGTTGACGAGCTGCGCCTGCATCTGGGCGCGAAGATTAACTTCCACGAAGTTTATCCCGCATCGGAAGGCTTCATCGCCACCCAGGATTCCGAGTCTGCGTTCGGGCTGCGCCTGATGACCGATGTCGGCCTCTTCTTTGAGTTCCTTCCCATGCGGAACTACAGCGAGACTACTCTCTCGCAAGTCGGCCATCTCACCGTGCCGCTTGCCGGCGTGAAAGCGGGCGAGGATTACGCCCTCGTCCTCACCACCCCGGCGGGCCTTACCCGTTATGTGATCGGCGACGTGGTGCGCTTCATCTCGACGGATATTCCCCGCCTGGTCTACGTCGGCCGCACCGCGCTGCAATTGAGCGCCTTCGGCGAGCACGTGATCGAAAAAGAACTCACCGATGCCCTCGTGACCGTGTGCCAACGCCATGGCTGGAAAATCGTCAATTTCCATGTCGCCCCGCTCTTCAGCGACAGCATCGCCGGAAACCGCCGCGGTCGTCACGAGTGGTGGATCGAGCTCAGGCCGCTGACCGCGGAAACGCCGACCGGCCCCACTCTCGCGACCGAACTCGATGTGGAGCTAAAATTGCTCAACGACGACTACGAGGCCAAGCGCAAGGGCGGCGGCCTTGAGGCTCCCACGGTGAAACTCGTCATGCCTGGCGTCTTCGAGCACTGGCTCCGCACCAAGGACAAATGGGGAGGCCAGAACAAGATGCCTCGTTGCCGCAGCGACCGCGCCATCGCCGACGAACTCGCGCAAGTCGCCCGGTTCTCGCACGAAGCCTGAGATCGAAGCCCGCCTGAGGCTTCGTCCGTGCCCACCTACGTGATGATCGAAATGTAGGAGCCTGCTTGCAGGCGATTTCGGGAGATTAGCGCGGTCGATTACCTCTCATCGCCTGCAAGCAGGCTCCTACCTCATGAGCTACGGCTTCATTGAGAATGCTCCAGCGCCCTAGCACCACGCCGTCGCTTTGGCACGGCCGATGCTAAAACCATTCCGCATACAATTCCCTGCCTCGGCAGGGTTAGGGGTAACATGGATAACCGGTTCAACCGGATTAGAAAAACAGAGGGCCCGCCGTTAGGGGTTTCGGCGGGCCCTTCCTGTTTTCCGATCAGGACCGCCTTTCACCTCACAACAACGACACGATCAGCTTCTCGTAAGCCGCCATGTCGGTCAGACCGGTCTTCACGTGCCGGATGTTGCCCTCGCGATCGATGAGATAGGCCGTGGGCAGGAGCCCTTTAAAATCCCCAAACGATTCAGCCACGTCCGGCTCCGCCATGATGAGCGGATAACTCACCTTCAACGCCGCGCCCACTTTCTTCACCTCCGCCGGTTCCGCCTCGTCGAGCGACAGTCCCAGAATCACCAGTCCACGATCCGCGTATTTTTTCTGCCACGCGGAATATTCAGGCATCTCTTTCCGACACGGTGCGCACCATGTGGCCCAAAAATCGACCAGCACAACCTTACCTTTAAATTCGCTGGATCGCACCTCGCGTCCATCCACATCCTTGAGGCTCCAGGCCGGAGCCGGACGCAGCACCGGTAACGCGCTAACAGGAGAGCCGACCGCCACCGGTGCCGGTGCCTGCACCGCCGCGTGCGCATCGCGCCGCCCGCACGCGACCGTTAGCATCACCACCACCAGCCCGGCATACAGAAATGATTTCATGCACATGAGAACCTCAACCGATGCCGGTTATTCCCGCGGTCAAGCCCGCGCCGTGCCCAATCGGGGCAACATGTCGCTGGTCGAGATGAGCGCCAGCCCGAGGAAGCCGGCCGCCTTGAACAATAATACGATGGCAATCGACTCCAACCCCATCTGCTGGAAATGCACCGCGCCGGCCAGCATCACGCAGCCCAGCACCACCTCGACCATCGTAATCGCGGCGAACATCGTGCGACTGCGCAACCGCTTCAACAACCCGCCCGCCTTGACCACGCGACCGCCCTTCGGCGTGCGCACGAACTCTCCGCCGCGCAGAAAGAGCCCTTCCACCACCGCCACGCAACACGTGACGCTCATAGCCAAGCCGAAGGCCAGCATCAGTGGCGCGGCAAGAAACATCAGTGCGCCATCCTTCCACTTCCGCCGGCTGAAATACTGGCCTGTGATGTAGATCGCCACCGTCGCGCCGCTCGTGAGCACCACCACCACCGGGTTAAAAATCATCCACGTCCCCGTGAGACGCGCCCCGAACAACAGATACGGCACAAAGATCACCGAGAAGAGCACCAGCAACGGATGAATGAACCCGACGAGCAAGTGGCTCGCCGCTTCGCGCTTGATGCGCGCTGGCACGTCGCTGCGCAGAATGGTGCCGAGCTGCTTACGCATCACTTGGATGCCGCCTTTGGTCCAACGAAGCTGCTGCGATTTAAACGCCGTGAGATTTTCCGGAAGCTCCGAGGCAACCGCGTAATCCGGCAGGTAAACAAAGCGCCAGCCCTTGAGCTGCGCACGATAACTCACGTCGAGATCCTCGGTAACGGTGTCGGGCGTCCAACCACCGGCCTCGTCGAGCGCTGCGCGCCGCCAAATACCCGCAGTGCCGTTGAAATTGAAAAACAACCCCGCCGCGTGACGCGCCGCCTGCTCCACCACGAAATGGGCATCGAGAAAGATGCCCTGAAAGCGCGTGAGGAAACTCGCGTTGCGATTGTTGAATTCCCAACGCGCCTGCACCACGCCGATTTTCGGATCGGCGAATTGCGGCATCATCGTTTCCAAGAAGTCAGGCTCGGGGCGAAAATCCGCGTCAAAAATCGCGAAGAACTCCGCGTTGGTCAGATTCATCGCGTAGGCGAGCGCACCGGCTTTGTAGCCCGATCGATTCACCCGGCGGATATGCCGCACGGAAGCCGCCTGAGCCGGATGCGTTTTCAACCAGCGATCAATGATCGCCGGGGTCTCATCCGTGGAATCGTCGAGCACCTGAATTTCCAGCAAAGCGGCGGGCCAGCGGATCGCGGTGACTTTTTCGAGCAACGCCTCAACCACGAGCGGCTCGTTAAAAAGCGGCAGCTGGATGCACACCTTCGGTTGTGGCCCCGTCCATGCGGGCGGCGCGAGCGGAGTGCGCCGCTGGCCTCGGACGTAAAGCCAGAGCATTTTGACCTTGTGCAGGCCGAAAACGCACATCCCTGCCAGGGTAAATAAATACAGCCCCAGCAAGGCTTGGGAAAAGAAAGACGACATAGATAAGTTACGGGCTAGTGGCTAAACTGCTGATTTTGTTCCAATGAACTCGATTAGCGCAAGTTGCCACTTGCCTGAACTTATCTAACTCAGCGCCCAGCTAAACTAGCTCAGACGTCGTCGCTGGACCCCGGCAGATTCATCCCGAGCGTCTCGATGAATTTTTTCATCGCGGGCGTGAGAACGCGTCCTTTTCGATGCAGAATCGCCAGCGGACGCGTGAACTCCTTGTTCTTAAAGGGGATCACCGCGAGCGTGCCCTGATGCTGCTCTTGAAGCACCGTCGCCTGCGGCACGATGGCGATACCGTGGTCGATTTCGACCGCGCGCTTCACCGTCTCGATGTTGTCGAACTCCATGACCGGCTCGATATCCAGCTTGTTGTCCCGGAAAATCTGGTCCACGGCCTTGCGCGTCGGGATGTCCGGGTCGAAACCGATAAACTTCTGACCCGCGAGCTGTTTCAACTCCACGCCAGTCCCAACGCACTCCGCCAAAGGATGGTTGGGGTGGGCGATCAGCACCAAGCGATCATTGCGAAACGGCAGCTGCTCGATCTGACGCGTGCGCACCGGGAAGGCCACCAAACCGAAGTCCACCGAGTTGTGCAGGATGTCCTCGTAAACGAGATTCGAGCGCCGGTATTCCACCCGCACGTTAACCGACGGATAATCGACCAGAAAGCGTTTGATGAACGGCGGCAGCTCGTGAAGCCCGATCGAGTAGATCGTCGAAATGCGGATCGTTCCGCTGATAACCTTCTTCATCTCCTGAAGCTCACTCGCGAGCTTGTCATAGGCGTGCAGCAACTCTTTCGCCGACTCGTAAACACGCTGGCCCTCGCGCGTCAGTTGAAACTGCTTCTGGCTGCGATCTATCAAGAGCGCCTTGAAATGCCGTTCCATCGACCGAGCCTGCTGGCTCACGGCAGACTGGGTGATCGCGTTGATCTTTGCCGCCTTTGAGAAACTCTTCGTCTCGACCAGGTCAGCGAAGATTTTGAAGTTTTCGATTTGCATAGGAACGCAGTGGTTATTGTTCAGTATAAATAAATCTTATTCTCCGCAACCCCATAAACGAGGCATCCCATGCTCCCCACTTACGAAGAGTTTAAAAGCCGTGCTGATGCCCTCCGCGCGCAAATCGCCACGGCCTGCGTTCGCGCCGGACGCGATCCCGCATCGGTCGAGCTTCTCGCGGTGACCAAAACCCACCCCGCCGAAGCCGCCGATTATGCCGCCCGTTATGGCCTGCGCGCCGTCGGCGAGAACCGCGTGCAGGAGACGGTCGAAAAACAGCCTCTCTGCACCGCTCGCATTCAATGGGAACTCATCGGGCACCTTCAGTCCAACAAGGCCAAGCTCGCCGTCGCGCACTTCGACCGCGTTCAAAGCGTCGATAGCGAAAAGCTCCTCAACTACCTGGACCAAGCCGCAGCCGCGCAGGGCAAAGTTCTCTCCGTGCTGCTGCAAATCAACGCCGGACGCGACCCCGCCAAATTTGGCGCCGAGCTCGAGGATGCCCCTCGGCTGCTCGAAACCGCGCTCGCCAAAAAAAATCTACGTATCGACGGTTTCATGACAATCGCGCCGCTCTCCGATGACCCCGCCGTCGCCGAACGCACCTTCGCCACCCTGCGCATACTCCGCGACGACCTCGCCTCGCGCTTCGGCGCCCCGCTACACGAATTGTCCATGGGCATGAGCGGCGATCTTGAAGCCGCGATCCTCGCCGGCAGCACTCAAGTGCGCATCGGCACTGCGCTCTACGGCATGCGCTGAATAAAGTGTGGCCGGCGCCCCCCGCCGGCCAAAAGGAGACTCCAGTCCGCACGCCAACTCTTGCCGACTCAAACCATCCGTCAGCCACCCCCCATAAGGCATCCCAAACATCCTCTGGTTCACTTCGCCGACGCAGGTGCCGGCGACACTTTGCCCCGTTCACCTCGCCAACCCGCTCCCCCTCAAGCTTGCCACGGGCCTTCGCCGTTTCCCATTTGCCACCCGTGCGAAACCGCTTTGGATTTCGGTCGTGGAAAACGCACCCTCCAGCCTCGGCTCCCGAGAAGCAGTGCTGGCGTTGCTCGACGACCCCAGTCCGGCCGTCCGCAAAGCGCTTCTCGCCCACTTCGCGGCCCAAGGCGACCCGGCTCGCATCTTCCTCGAAAGCCTCGCGAACGGAGGCAGCCGACTCCTCTCCACGCATGCACGAGGCTACTTGGACGAGCTTAAGTTCACCGACCCGGTTTCCGAGTTCCGCGATTTCATCCGCTCGCTCAACTATGAACTCGAAACGGGCGCACTGCTCCTCGCTCGCACGGTGCTTCCGGACATCGACGTGGGTCTCAGTTGCCAACGCCTCGACGACCTTGCCGCCCGTTGCCGCGAATTAATCGCCGAGCCGCTCTCCGTGCGCGAAAAGTGCCGCGTCATCAATCGCGTGCTGTTTCACGAAAACGGCTTTCGCGGCAACCTCGAGCACTACACCGACCCGCTCAATAGCTTCCTCCCCGTCGTGCTGGAGCGCCGCAAGGGCATCCCTCTCTCCCTCAGCATCGTTTATCTGTTGGTCGCCCAGCGCCTCGGCATCGATCTGGAGCCCGTCGGCTTGCCCGGTCATTTCATGGTCGGCTGCTACGTGGAAGACACTCCGCTCTTCATCGACCCGTTCGAGCAAGGCACCTTCCGCTCGCCCCAGGAGGTGTTCGCCTACCTCAAAACCGGCCCCATCGCGCCCAAGATCTCCGATCTGGCCCCCACCACCGTGCGCGAGGTGCTCTGCCGCAATTGCCGCAATCTCGTTCACCACTACACCACGGCGGGTGACACGGAGCGCGCCCGGATCTTCGCCGGTTTTGTCGACGAGTTCGAGTCCACCTACGAGCGCCACGCCAAGCCGTAGGCCCGCATAATCGTTCTCGTTCTCATACTCGTTCTCGTTCTCTCTGTCCCGAGGAACGCCAACGAAGATGTCCGCCGAACCCATCCACACGCTCGCCGATCTCGACTCCTGGTCCTTTGCCGGCACCGCGCTCGCGGTGCTTGGCCACCCGATCAAGCATTCGATCAGTCCGCCGATGCACAACGCCGCGCTCGCCCGGATGGCGCAACACGACCCGCGCTTCGCGACCTGGAAATACTTCCGCTTCGACATCGCTCCCGACGACCTGCCCGTCGCCTTAGAAAAATTTCACGCCCGCGGCTTCCTCGGCCTCAATCTTACGGTTCCGCACAAGATTATCGCCTTCGACCGCGTCGCCGCCCTCGACCCCGCCGCGCGTCCCATCGGAGCCGTCAACACCCTCCGCCGCACCCCAGCCGGCTGGCACGGCTACAACACCGATGGCTACGGTTTCGCCACTGCCATTCGCGAAGACCTTGGCCGCGAACTCACCGGTTCGCACGTGCTCCTGCTTGGCGCCGGCGGAGCCGCTCGCGGAGCCGCCGTCGAATGTCTGCAACGCGGCTGTGCCAGCCTGACTATCTTAAATCGCACACAGAGAGCCATGGACGAGCTGGTAACACTTATGTCGTCCTTAGACATGAGTCCTGAAATCCTGATACAAGGTATCGGAACGGAAGACCTGAGTTCCATTCCGCCAAACTCGATCGTAATCAATGCCACCAGCGCCGGTCTCAAACCCGACGATCCCCTGCCCGTTAACCTTCAGGCGCTCGCCCGCCCCGCAGGAGTCTTCGACATGATCTACAACCCGCCCGAGACGCCCCTTCTCGCGCAAGCCCGCGCCCTCGGCCTGCCTGCCGCCAACGGGCTTTCGATGCTCATCCACCAAGGCGCACGCGCCCTCGAAATCTGGAGCGAGACCACCGTGCCCGTTGACGCGATGCGCACCGCCGTTCAGTCAGCCATGAAATCCTCCGCATGACCTTCAACTACGCCGAATTTTCCGCCGCCTTCCCTTGGTTCTTTCCGGTCTTCGCCGGCGTCTTCGGAGCGATCGTCGGCAGCTTTCTCAACGTCGTCATCTACCGGATGCCGCTGGACAAATCCATCATCACGCCCGGCTCCCACTGCGCCTGCGGAACTCCCATCAAGTGGTATGACAACATCCCGGTGCTGAGCTGGTTCATCCTACGCGGAAAAGCCCGCTGCTGCGGACGCGCCTACTCGTTCCGTTACGCGTTCATCGAACTGCTTACCGCGGCGCTCTTCACGACGAGCTGGCTCATGTTCCCCCCCGCGAAGGCGCTCTGCGGAATGCTCTTCGTGAGCTGCATGATCTGCGCGCTCTTCATCGATCTGGACCACATGATCATCCCCGACACGTTCACCATCGGCCTCGGCGTGATCGGCGTGGTGCTCTCGGTATTCGTCCCCTCGTTACACGGTCAGGACGACGGCGTGTTTCTCGTCAGCGCGCTGCACTCCGGCGTGATCTCCATGCAAGGCCTGCTCATCGGCTCTGGCTTGGTGCTGTGGATCGCACTCATCGCCGAAGTGCTGCTGCGCAAAGAAGCCATGGGTTTTGGCGACGTAAAGTTTGTCGGCGCGATCGGTGCCTTTACCGGTTGGCAAGGCGCAGTGTTCGCGGTCTTCGGCGGTGCCGTCGTGGGCACGGTCTGGATCGCCCTCGCTTGGGTTTGGCAAAAGCTCTCCGGCAAAAAATCCCCGGTGACGCCCCGCACCGAGACCGCCGACGGGCAGCCCGCCGACCTCGGCTTCGGCGTGCAAGTGCCGTTTGGCCCGATGCTGGCCATCGCCGGCCTGCTCCACTTCTTCTACTTCCAACACTGGATGGAAGACTACTTCGCCGAACTCGCCGCCGTTATCCAGTAATCGGCAGCCGGCAGCCGGCAACGGCAGCGCCCACTGACAAAAACCCACTCGCTCACACTCGTAGCTACGAGCGTGAGCGAGTGGGTTTTCGGTATCAAAGCTCCTGCGCACCCTCACCCGTGCGCATATGCAGGACGTCGGGACGAGCGCCGTATTTCTTAGCGTAAGCGTCCGCCACCACCTGCGCCTGAACCTGATCAAAAGCCGAGCTGGTCAACGCCATGACGGCGCCACCGAAGCCGCCGCCGGTCAGACGAGCGCCAAAAACGTTCTGTTCGCCCGTGAGCTTATCCACGAGGAAATCGAGCTCGTCCGTGCTGTTACCAAACAGATGCTGCGAGCTCCGATGCGACGCGGTGAGCAACTGCCCAACGGCCACGAGATCGCCCTTCGCCAACACCTTGACCGCCTGGTCAACGCGCGCGATTTCCTCGACCACGTGCTTCGCACGCTTGTAGGCGTCGGCGGACAATTTGCCCTGAGCCGCTTCGACTTGCGCCGGAGTCGCCTCGACGAGCAACGAGACGCCCAACGCTTTCGCGGCCTCCATGCACTCGCGATGGCGAGTGGCATAAAGTCCATCAACCAACGCGTGTTTGGTATGCGTGTTGAAAATCCAAAAATGCGCATCACCCGGGAGCGGCACCGTGTCAAAACGCGGGCCTTTGCAGTCGATGAACACGAGGTGGTCCGTCTTGCCAAAACCCGACACGCCTTGGTCGAGAATGCCGCAGGGCACGCCCACGAAGTTGTTTTCGGCATGCTTGCCGATTTTAACGAGCGTCTCGCGGTCCGCCTGCTGGCCGGTGATGGCAATGAACGCCAGACCCGACGCCAGCTCGATCGCCGCGCTACTGGAAAGCCCCGCGCCGGTCGGCAGATCGGACATCGCCACGTAGTCGAAACCTTGGGGCGCATGCAGTCCGAACGCCGGCATCGCCGCGATCACGCCGAGCGGATAATTGATCCAGCTCGCCTCGCCGATTTGCTTCACGCTCACCGCGGCATCGAGGGTCTCGGTCTTGCCGGTATACAGGCTATAAAAGTTGCGTTTGCTATCGGTGCGCGGGGCGACCGCCACGCACACACCGCGGTCGATGGAGGCGCCGAGCACCGTGCCACCGTTATAGTCGGTGTGGTTGCCGATGAACTCGATGCGACCAGGCGCACTCGTGATGACGGCGGGCTCGCGACCGTGGATTTGTTTAAAAAGGGCGGCGATTTGCTGCTTCATGGGAGGTCTGTCGGAATGCCCTGACCGCCCCCATGCCGTCAACGGTCTTTCCGCCAAAACCTGTCAACCGGCCGGCGATTTCGTCACCCCTTCAAATCCCGGCGGAGTCTCACCTTGCGCGCCCTTGGTCACAAGTTGCAGCAAGTAGGTCATCGCTTCCATCCGCGAAATTCCCCGCTGCGCGACCAGTTGGTCGCAGCGCTTGATCAACTGGTCGGCCATCGTCGCCGCCGCGACAGGCGTTGGCGCCCCGAGCTTCGTGCAGAGTTGAATCAGTTGTTCGCGTTCGTCCATGGCAGGTCGATGAGCTCGATAAATCCAACGCCGCCCGGCTCCGGCGCAAGCAATGCCGCCGGGTCCAACCCCAGCTTCGTGATCATGGCCAGCCCGACAAACCCACCCGACCCATCCGCGACCGCCGAGCGCAATTCGCCCACGCGCTTCTCACCTTGGAGCAACGCCGTTGGCACAGCCGGCGGCATTCGCCCGCCCGCACGCACACGCACCAATCGCCGACGCACCGTGCCCATCGCTTTGAGCCGCGCCATAACCTCCTGCCCGAGGTAACAACCCTTCGTGTAAGAGATCCCCACCTCATCCAACCCGCCCTCGTTCGGCAAATCGCCCACCCCGATGTCTTGCGGCACCTTGGGAATCCCCGCTGCCACGCGCAGCCGCTCCAACTCATCCGCCGAGACCTCAACCAGCCCTCCCGCCGGTTCCGCCGCCCCAACCGGCAACAACCATTCAAAAGTCGTTTCGGCCCCACGCCGTCCTCGAAAAACAAATCCGCCTCCGAAACGGCTAAACTCCCCGAGCGCAGGCACGACGCCGGCCATCTCCTTGGCCAACCAACCCTCCGCCCCCGGTCCGCCGATCGCCGTGCCCTGCCAGTCAGCCGTCGCATCCGTGATGACCACATCGTCCGCGATGATGTAAGCCTCCAGCCGCTCACGAATCACCGACGCACTGCTAAATAGACTCACAATCCACACGCTATCAGACGCTTCCCGGAGGATGAAACTATCCGCGAGCACCTTTCCCTTCTGGTTCAACCAGAGCCCATATGCAGCGGCCAAAGACGCAGGCGACCGCAAGTCTTGCGTAAACTGGCCCTGCAAAAAGGATAACGCATCCTCCCCGGTCACATGCAGGCAAGCCGCGGGCCGATATCCGCTCCGCCACGCCACGCCTCCCCTCAATTCCCTTAAATTATTATCCATTTATCTATAGCGACTTAGTTTTCCTGATGAGAGATTCTGAGAACTTTTTATTGACCAAGATCAACACCCCGCTAGTTCTTACAACGTTAGATTTAAACACTTCTCCTGCTTAGCAGGAGTTTTGGGGTAACTAAGAAAGCAAATGGCCGGTCGCTTAGGGGTAGGCGACCGGCCAACTTATTTTTCAGATTCGAGACACGCCCGCAAATCCCCACTCGCCGCACCGCTTCCCAACCGAAGCGGTTTTTTTGCGCCCTCCCCGCAACGCCCCGCCCGCCGTCCATTCTCGTTCCTCGTTCTTCGTAATCGTTCTCGTTCGTCCAGGGAGGCCGACACGATACGATCCAGTCCGAAAAACCGAGAACTAGAACGAGTAAGAGAACGAGAACGATAAAGAACCAAGCCCTCCCCGGGGTCATTGGTCATTGGTCATTGGTCATTGGTCATTGGTCATTCCGAACGGCCGGCATGGCGGCGCTCGGCAGGCTTGCCCTCAGCGCGGCGTTTGGGCCAACTTCTTCCCTTCATGCACAAGACGTCCGACATTAACGTCGTGGAGACACGCCCACTCCCCTCGCCCGCCCAATTGCTGGCCGAGCTGCCCAAGACCGAGGCCCAGGCGGATTTCATCACGCGTTCCCGCAACGAGATCAACCGCCTCATCTTCACGAGCGACCGCCGCTTCCTCCTGATCATCGGGCCTTGCTCGATTCACGACACCGAGGCCGGCCGCGACTACGCCCGCCGCCTCGCCGCCCTCGCCCGCGAGGTTTCCGACCGCGTCATGGTCGTCATGCGCGTCTATTTCGAGAAACCCCGCACGACCGTCGGCTGGAAAGGTCTCGTGATGGATCCCCATCTCGACGGCTCCCACGACATTGCCGCCGGCCTTCGCCTCGGCCGCGCCTTCCTCCAAGACGTGCTCGATATCGGACTCCCGACTGCCACGGAGTTCCTTGACCCGATCACACCGCAATACGTTGCCGATCTCGTCTGCTGGGGTGCCATCGGTGCCCGCACCACCGAGTCGCAGACGCACCGCCAAATGGCGTCCGGCCTCTCGATGCCCATCGGTTTTAAGAACGGCACCGACGGCAACCTCCAGACTGCGGTCAACGCGATCAAAGCCGCCGGCCAGCCCCAGACCTTTCTCGGCGTCAGTATGGACGGCGCCGCCTCGGCCATCGTCACGCGCGGCAACCCCAGCTGCCACATCGTCCTCCGTGGCGGCTCCGCCGGCCCCAACTACTCCGCCGAACACATCGCCAAAACCGAGCAGGCGCTCGCCAAAGGCGGCCTTCCGCTTTCGATCTTGGTGGACGCCTCGCACGACAACTCCGCCAAAAAACCCGAGCTGCAGCCCGACGTCATCCGCGCGCTCCTCGCGCAGATCACCGCCGGGAACACCTCCATCATGGGTGCGATGGTCGAGAGCAACATCGAGACCGGCAGCCAGACCTTCCCCCAGCCCAAGGAAAATCTCCGCTACGGCGTGAGCATCACCGATGGCTGCATTGGCTGGGATACGACGGAGAAGATGGTCCGCGAAATCCACGCCGCCCTCGCCCCGCACTTCGCGTAATCCAGTTCGCTCCGTTTGCGACTGTCGCAGCCGACAGAGCAGCCGAGATACGAAAGTCATTCGGACGACCTGTTCGGCCCACAGAGTTCTTCATCTGGCGGGAGGTTCCCCAACCTCCCGCCATTTTTTGCGCGCTAAAACGCAATCGGTGCGTGTCACCCGCCGAAGCGTTGCGCTAAGCTGTGCCCGCCATGAGCAAATCCCCCATTCGCGTCGCTGTGACCGGAGCAGCCGGTCAAATTTCTTACTCGCTTCTGTTCCGCATCGCCTCCGGCGCGATGTTTGGTGCCGACCAGCCCGTCATTCTTCAACTCATCGAAGTCCCCTTTGAAAAAGCCATGAAGGCGCTCGAAGGCGTCGCGATGGAACTCGATGACTGCGCCTTCCCGATGCTCAAGGGCATGGTCCTCACCGATGATCCGCGCGTAGGTTTCAAAGACGCCAACTGGTCCCTCCTCGTCGGCGCCAAGCCCCGCGGCCCCGGCATGGAACGCGCCGACCTCCTCAAGGACAACGGCAAGATCTTCATCGCCCAAGGTAAGATCATCGACGAAGTCTCCGCAGCCGACGCCCGCGTCGCCGTCGTCGGCAATCCCGCCAATACGAACTGCATGATCGCCGCCTCGCAGGCCAAGCGCCTCACGCCTGATCGTTTCACCGCGATGGTGCGCCTCGACCAAAACCGCGCCCAAGCCCAGCTCGCCAAAAAAGCCGGCGTCGAACTCACCGCGGTTAAGGACATCTTCATCTACGGCAATCACAGCCCGACCATGTTCCCCGCGTTCAAGCATGCCACGATCGGCGGCAAACCCGCGGTCGACGTCATCAACGACAAGGAATGGCTCAAGGGTCCGTTCCTCGAAACCGTCGGCAAACGCGGTGCCGCCATCATCGCCGCCCGCGGCCTGTCCTCGGCCGCCTCCGCCGCCAACGCGCTTGTTGACCACGTCCGCTCGCTCGTAACGCCCGGCGCGATCCATTCCATCGCCGTGAAGAGCGAAGGCCGCTACGGCTTCGACCCCGAAGTCTGGGCCGGCATGCCCGTGCGCACCACCACGCCCGGCAGCTACGAAGTCATCCCAGGCTACGAGATGTGCGACTTCGCGAAATCGAAGATCGAGCTGACCAACAAAGAACTCGTCGAAGAGCGCGCCGCCGTCCTCGACATGATCAAAGCCTGAACAAGTGGCATGGGCATGTTGCCCATGTCCGAAAAGCCACGACGGCGCCCCACCCCGGGCGCCGTTTTTTTGTGATCAATGCCAGAATGTAGGAGCGAGCTTGCTCGCTCCTACCTCAACCCCTGTCGCTCACAACAACCCCGCGAGCGCCCGGTCCTTGGTGAGCGCGAAGGCCTTGCGCACCGCCGCAAACGCCTCGACCAATTCGCGTGGCGAACCGTTTTTTTCAAAGCGCATTTCAAGCGTCGCTCCATCGCACACCACCGCTGCATCGATGCCCTCAACCGTGAGCGTGCAGTCACGATAATCCGACGGGTAATCCACGCGCAGTTTCGCCGCATCCGCGCCCTCCTCACCGTCATCTTCCAGCCCCTCGACCGCGTCGATGACCGCCTCGACGCGCACTCCCTTCTTCAAGGCGAACGCGATGGCCGAAAACTGCCCCGCGAACAGCGTGTCAAACTCCGCCACCTGCAGGAGATCGCCGTTCTTGATCGAATGCAGCGTCCGCGTGATCGCGTAGCTTGCCGGATCAGCCGCCTCCAATGCGTAGGCGATTTCCAAAGTGAAATCCTTGGCGCTCAGCACCGCCACCGGCGACGTCACGTCCAGCGCGAGGTCCTTGCGCTTATAGCTCAACGCAACCTTCGCCCGCTGAAAAAACTCCTCCGCCTCCTCGCCTAGTTCAGGCGCGCACAGCTTCGCCAGAAACCCCGACGTCGCATTGTTCACCGCATCGGGGACCGTATGGCGCGACTTGTCGAAACCGCGCAGGGCTTTAAACGCGCCGCCGCCCCGCCCCACCAAGCTGACTTGGGAGATAAACGAACGCGGATCATCGGCTGCCGACTTGGCCATGTGAAACAACCAACACCTCGGGGTTGAATGTGGAAATCAGGAAATCAGGGAAAAGCACCCGATCCCCAATCCCCGTTTGCGCAGCCAGCTCGGTTCCTGATTTCCTGATTTCCACATAAAAATCCGTATGCCTGCATCTACTCCTCTCGCCGTCGTCTGCGCCCTCATTGAACGCGATGGACACGTGCTCATGGC
>CBRAFO010000075.1:0-18464 GCA_967755175.1 uncultured Opitutaceae bacterium
CCTCGCGAGCAAGCTCGCTCCCACCTCAAACCATCGCCTGCAAGCAGGCTCCTACATTCGGACATTCAGGCCAAAAAAAAGGCCGCGCTTGTCAGCGCGGCCTTTTTTATGCGGCGAGCCGATGCTTCGGGCCAGCCTTAGCTTAGCGTCACGCCCTTGGCTTTGGCGGCGCGCAGGAGCGCGTCGGCCATGTCGGACGGCGTGGCGGCGACTTCGATGCCACACTCTTTGAAGACGGCGATCTTGGCTTCAGCGGTGTCCTCGTGACCACCCACAATGGCGCCGGCGTGGCCCATACGACGACCGGCGGGAGCGGTGGCACCCGCGATGAAACCGGCGACCGGCTTCTTGCAGTTGGCCTTGATCCAGCGGGCGGCCTCGACCTCGGCGTTGCCGCCGATTTCACCAATGAGGATGATGCCGTGCGTGTCCGGGTCCTCGTTGAACAGCTTGATGATATCGAGGTGGCTGGTGCCGTTGACCGGGTCGCCGCCGATGCCGACGGACGTGGACTGGCCGAGGCCCTTGGAGGTGATCTGGAAAACCGCCTCGTAGGTGAGCGTGCCGGAGCGCGACACGACGCCGATGTGGCCCTTGCGGTGAATGTAGCCGGGGGCGATGCCGATGCGGCAGCCGCCCTTGGAGCCTTCGCCGGTGCCGGGGGTCACGAGACCGGGGCAGTTCGGGCCGATGAGGCGGGTCTTGGCGCCGGCCATGGCGCGCTTTACGCGAATCATGTCCTTGATCGGAATGCCCTCAGTGATGCAGACGGCGAGGTCGAGACCGGCGTCAACGCATTCGAGGATGGCGTCGCCCGCGAAAGGCGGCGGCACGAAGATGGTCGAAACCGTCGCGCCGGTGACGGCGGCGGCTTCGGCCACGGTGTTGAAGATGGGAACCTTTTTGCCGCCGTGTTCAAAGAACTGGCCGCCCTTGCCCGGGGTGACGCCGGCCACGACTTGCGTGCCGTAGTCGAGGGAGAGCTGGGCATGCTTGCCTCCGAAGGCACCGGTGATGCCCTGGATCATGATCTTGGTTTCGGGAGTGATGAGAATGCTCATGGGATGTAGGATCTACGATTTGGATTTATGATTTTCCCGGAGCGCTTCAGGCGACGAGCTTGACGATTTTCTGCGCGGCGTCGGCCATGGTGTCGCCGGAGACGAGCGCGAGGCCCGAGGAGGCGAGGGTGGCTTTGCCGGCGGCGACGTTGTTGCCCTCAAGGCGCACGACCAGAGGGAGCTTGAGGCCGACTTCCTTGACGGCTTCGAC
This sequence comes from uncultured Opitutaceae bacterium, assembly GCA_967755175.1. Lineage (GTDB taxonomy): Bacteria > Verrucomicrobiota > Verrucomicrobiia > Opitutales > Opitutaceae > Rariglobus. Next base: position 1,273 of record CBRAFO010000075.1, read on the forward strand.
GATGCCTTCGGCGATCACGTTGCAGTCCATGATGCCGCCAAAGATGTTTACGAAGATGCCCTTCACGTTGGCATCGCCGAGGATGATCTTGAAGGCTGCGACGACCTTTTCTTTCGAGGCGCCGCCGCCGACGTCGAGGAAGTTGGCGGGATTACCGCCGTAGTGCTTGATGATGTCCATCGTGCTCATGGCGAGACCGGCGCCGTTCACGAGGCAGGCGATGTTTCCGTCGAGCGCGATGTAAGCGAGGTCGTATTTGGAAGCTTCGATTTCCTTCGGGTCTTCTTCGTTGAGGTCGCGGAGGGCGACGATCTCGGGGTGGCGGAAGAGGGCATTGGAGTCGAAGGAAACCTTGGCGTCGAGCGCGAGGACCTTGTCGTCGGGCGTGGTGATGAGCGGGTTGACCTCGACCATGGCGGCGTCGGTTTCCCAGAAGAAGGTGTAGAGCGAGCGGATGAGCTTGGCTGCGTTCTTCGACTCGGTGGCGTTGAGGCCGAGCTTGAAGATGAGTTCGCGAACTTGGAAGTCGGCGAGGCCGTAGGCGGGATCGACGAAGATCTTGAAAATCTTTTCCGGCGTGTCGTGGGCGACGGTCTCGATGTCCACGCCGCCTTCAGTGGAGGCGACGATCACGGGTTTCGAGGTGGCGCGGTCGAGGAGGATGGCGAGGTAGTATTCCTTTTTGATATCGCTCGCCTGGGTGAAGTAGATCGTCTGGACCTTGCGACCTGCGGGGCCGGTCTGGATCGTGACGAGCGTGTTGTTGAACATCTTGTTCGCGTAGTCGAGGGCGTCGGCCTTGGTCTTGGCGAACTTGACGCCGCCCTTGAATCCGTCGGTGAACGTGCCTTTGCCACGGCCGCCGGCGTGTATTTGCGACTTCACGACAACGGGGGCGTCGGGGAGCTGCGCAAGCGCGGACTCGAATTCAGCGGGGGATTTGGCGGCGACACCTTTCGGAACGGGGACTCCGAACTTCTCGAAGAGCGCCTTGGCCTGATACTCGTGGATGTTCATGGGAACCGAAGAATTGCCATAAGCGGGGAGGGTATGGCACGAAAAAACCGGTGTGATCGCGTTTATGTAAGTCGAACCACGTGCAGAGTTGCGTTCGGCTAATGCACGGGCAGGCTCCGCGGCCATGCAATCGCATGAGGTTCTGAAGGCGGTTTTGAAGCAAACGAGCGCGAAGCAGATCGCAGCCGACATGGGGCTTTCGCTTTCATTGATTTACAAGTGGACCGAGGCACCGCCCGACGACGAAGGGAGTGGCGCTTGCAACCCGCTCGACCGCATTGATCAGTTGCTCAAGAGCACGGGTGATCGGCGGATAGCTCAGTGGGTTTGCGAACGGGCCGGGGGCTTTTTCATCGCGAACCCCGAGCACAAAAAGGCGCATGCATATTCGTTGATTCCGGTGACGAACTCGATCGTCCAAGAGTTCGCCGACATGCTGGCGGTGATCGCGACGGCTGCGGCCGACAGCACGATTACTAAGGAGGAAGCCAAGCAGATCCGTCGTCGCTGGGAGGAGTTGAAGGCGGTAACCGAGGGCTTTGTGCACACGGCCGAAGCCGGTAATTTCACCGCGCTCAAAAACGAACTTGAGCAGAAGGCTCACTGATAAGCATGAGGCGGATTAATCGGATTAAAACAAATCATCCGAGGGTTTGAGGGCGGTGGCACGAGGGCGATTTTCCCTCGTGAAAACGTATTTTTTCGTAGCTGTGGGTGGAGCGACCGGCGTGCCCATTTGATGAGGTGTTTCTGATGGTTGGCAGACCAGTTGCTAACGTGGTCAGCACAGAATCCACCCGGGGTTTCCGGGGCGGGGTTTTGCTGACCTACACATCAACACACACAAGCTATGATCAAGAAACTCACTGGTTTGACAGCGTCCCTCGTGGCGCTCGCCTCGACTGCTAGCGCGACCGTCAAGATCAACGATTACCTCTCGCTCGAAGGTTATGCCGTTGCCGCGGGCACGATCTCGGATCCGGACAATGGTAAGAAGGACTACACTCTGTTCGACTCCGGCGCGAACTTCCTTGATTCCATCAATGTCGCCCTCCTCGGCTCCTATGATAATTTCTCGAGCAAGGTCAGTTTGGAATACGTTCCGAACACGAGCCCTGGTAATTCTGCCGAGCTCCTCGATGTCTATCTCTCCTACAAAGCGGGTCCGGTAACCGTAACCGGCGGTAAGTTCCTTAGCTATCTCGGCTATGAGGCTTACCATCCCGTTGCCATGAATCAGCTGACCTATGGCAGCACGATTTTCGCGATCCCCGGCTACCACACCGGCGTCAAGGCCGACTATGCGGTCACCAGCACGCTGACGCTCGGTGCCTCCGTGACGGACTCGCTCTTTCCTGGTTCCAGTGCCGTTTTTGGCGACAAAGGCGACGGCGATTTCAGCGACGGTCTCGGTTATGAATTCGTCGCGACCTACACGGGTATCGAAAAGCTCACCGTGTTTGTCGGCCTCGGGGTTGACGATGACGATGCCGCCACGAGCGACTATGTCTTCGACGTCTGGGCCTCTTACGCGCTCACGGATAAGCTGACCGTCGCCGCCGAATACGATTATGCGGAGGACTTCGACCAAGCCTATCTCCTTTCCGCCCAATATGCCTTCACCAACAAGTTCTCCACGCTGTTACGCTGGAGCGCGCGTGATGTGAAGGGTGGCGACATCGGCTCTTATTTCACGGTCTCCCCGACCTACGCGCTCACCAGCAACCTTAGCGTTCGTGGTGAGGTTTCTTATGCCGATAGCGCCGAGGGTGGTGCGTCCAGCATCGGTGACAAGGGCCTCTTCTACGGCATCCAGGGCGTGTTCAAGTTCTGATTCCGCGCGGCCGGCTGTAGTTCGATGCGCGGTGTAGTTCCCGCGCACATCAGCCGCCGCGTTCCTTCGCTGCTAATAAGTAGTTTTTTGTGGGCGGGCCGTGTGCGCCAGACGATTCACACGGCCCGCCTTTTTAACGCACACATTCATCAATTTTTCTCCCACTATGATCTCGAAATTCACCCAGTTCGTTACCGCCGGCGCACTCGCGCTCGGCGCCATGGCCGGTTCCGCCCACGCAGCTGATACCGTCAAAGTTGGCGTCCTTCACTCCCTTTCCGGCACGATGGCGATCAGCGAAACTTCGCTGCGCGACGTGCTCCTGTTCACGTTCGACGAGATCAACGCCAAGGGTGGCGTCCTCGGTAAGAAGATCGAGCCTGTCGTCGTTGACGGCGCTTCCAACTGGCCGCTCTTCGCCGAAAAGGCCAAGCAGCTCCTCGAGGAAGACAAGGTCGCCGTGACCTTCGGCTGCTGGACCTCCGTGTCCCGCAAGTCGGTCCTCCCGGTTTACGAAAAGAACAACGGCCTCCTCTTCTACCCCGTGCAATACGAGGGCCAGGAAGAGTCCCAGAACGTGTTCTACACCGCCGAAGCCGTTAATCAGCAGGCCACGCCCGCCATCGATTATCTCCTCGAGCAGGGTTACACCAAGTTCTACCTGATCGGCACCGATTACGTTTATCCGCAGACCACCAACCTGGTTCTCCTCGAATACCTCCTTAGCAAGAAGGTTCCGATCGAGAACATCGGTGGCGGCTTCAAAAAGGATGCTTCCGGCAAGATCATCTCTGCCGGTAAATACACTCCCTTCGGCCACACCGATTACCAGCAGATCGTTTCCGAAATCAAGCAGTTCGCCGCCGGTGGAAAAACCGCCGTCGTCTCGACTCTGAACGGCGACACCAACGTTCCCTTCTTCAAGGAATACGCCGCTGCCGGTCTCTCAGCCGAGATCGCCCCGGTCGTCTCCTTCTCGATCTCCGAGGATGAGTTCCGCGGTCTCCCCGCTAAACAGCTCGTTGGCCAGCTCGGCTGCTGGACCTACTTCCAGTCCATCAAGAGCGATGCCAACAAGGAATTCGTGAAGAACTTCCAGAAATGGCTGAAGACCACCACGGTCCCCGGCATCGTCAAAGAAGGTCGCGTCACCTGCTCGCCGATGGTGCTCAGCTACGATGGTGTTTACCTCTGGAAAGCCGCTGTCGAGAAGGCCGGTTCCTTTGACGTCGACGCCGTGCGCGCCGCCCTCAAGTCCGGCATCTCCTTCGCTGGTCCTGGCGGCAAGGTCACCACCCAGCCCAACATGCACCTCACCAAGAACGTGTTCATCGGTGAGACCAAGGCCGACGGTCAGTTCAAGATCCTCAAGGAATTCAAGGATGTCTACGGCGAGCCCTGGCTCCTCGGTAAGTTCAAGGCTCAATAAAATTAGCCGTCAGGCTTCTGCCGACAGGCACAAGCCTTGCTAACAGTCCCGTTCATACGGGGGGAGCGGTTCCTTCAGGGGAGCCGCTCTTTTTTTGGCTCAGATCCTAATTTCTTGCTGCTGTGCTCTCTTTCATCCGGCTGGTCTTCATCACCCTCTCGCTCTGGCTGTTCACCGGCGCTCATCTTTCCGCCGCCACTGCCCGCTCCACGCTCGTCGATGCCATGCTGGCCGACAACCAGACGCGTAAGATCGAGTTGATCTCCTCCCTCGCTGGTGAAAGCGACGAGGCGATTCAGCCGATCCTCAACGCCTGGCGTGAAGACGCGCTCTATCTTTACGAACCCTCCGAAGGCGTCCGTGTTCCCATTCAGTTCATCGGTGAAAAAGACGCCGACGATGCCCGTGCGGCCATTCGCGTTGATACCGGTGGTCCTCTCTTGGACGCCACTGGAAAGCCCGTTCGCCTCGTGGCGGGCGACCTTACCGCTATTGAGCACAACTCCGCGATTCGTCGGGCCATGAAAGGCGTGCTCGACCTCATCGACGTCACTTCGCCCGATCCCAGAAAACGCGTTCAAGCGATTCAGACCATCGGCTTCGCTCAAGAAGCCGACAAGCTTCCCGCCTTCCAGAAACGCCTCACCATCGAGAAAGATGCCGGCGTTCGTCGTGCGCTCCTCGAAGCCATCGCGGTCACCCAGCTCAAAGACCCCAGCGAAGCGGTAAAGCTTGCGGCTCTCAAAGAGCTCAAAGGGCTACATTCACTTTCCAGCTACGATCTCATTCGCACCACCATGCGTGAAGCCGATGCGGCGGGCGCAAAGGATGTGGCCATTCAAGCCAAGGCGGTGCTCGTCGCCATCGATAATCACAAGAACACCGTCAACTTCTTCGGCACGCTCTTCCGTGGTCTCAGCCTCGGCAGCATCCTCTTAATCGTGGCGATCGGCCTCGCCATCACGTTCGGCTTAATGGGCGTGATCAACATGGCTCACGGCGAGATGATCGCCGTCGGCGCCTACACGACCTACCTCGTCGAAAACATCTTCGGCACCGGCGTCACCATCCCGTTTTTCGGCTACAGCCTTTCGATCCCCGGCATGAACACCACCGGGGCGTTTTATCAGACTTATTTCCTCTTCGCCCTTCCGCTCAGTTTCATTGCCGCCGCACTGGTGGGCATCGGACTCGAACGCTGCATCATTCGCTTCCTCTACCGTCGCCCTCTCGAAAGCCTCCTCGCAACCTGGGGCGTTTCGCTTCTCCTCCAGCAGGGTCTGAAGCTCATGTTCGGCTCGAATAACGTGCAGGTGAGCAGCCCGAGTTATCTCAGTGGAAACTGGACGGTAAACGACATCATCTTCGGCTGGAACCGCGTCTTCGTGATCGGCTTCGCGGGGCTGATCGTCTTCGGCGTGTGGTTGATCCTGACCAAGACGCCTCTCGGTCTCCTCATCCGTTCGGTCATGCAGAACCGCAACATGGCCTCCTGCATGGGTGTGCGCACCGAGCGAGTGAACATGCTCACCTTCGGCCTCGGCAGCGGCCTCGCCGGTCTCGCCGGCGCGTTCATCAGCCAGATCGGCAACGTCGGTCCGTCGCTCGGGCAGAACTACATCGTCGATTGTTTTATGACCGTCGTGGTCGGTGGCGTGGGCAATCTTGCCGGCACGATCTACAGCGCGCTTGGCATCGGCCTCGTCGATCAATCGCTGCAGCAGATCCTGCTCAATCCTGTGCTCGGCAAGATCCTCGTGCTCGTGGCCATCATCCTCTTCCTGCAGTGGCGCCCGTCCGGACTCTTCGTCACCCGCAGCCGCAACCTCGACGACTAACGGCATCGCCACATCTGCACTCCGCTGCCTTTGGCCTATCGCCCAACGCCCTTCGCCTCGCGCCTAAACTCCGCATGTCCTCTCTTTCCAGTCGTCATAAAATCGAGCTAATCGCCGTCAGTGTGATCGCGTTGTTCTTCATCGTGATCTTCCCGCTGCTCAACGCCCACGGCGTGGTCAGTAACTTCACGATTAACCTCTGGGGAAAGTATCTTTGCTACGCCCTCCTCGCCATCTCGGTAGATCTCCTCTGGGGCTACACCGGACTGCTCAGCCTCGGCCAGGCGCTCTTCTTCAGCTTGGGCGGCTACATGATGGGCATGTATCTCATGCGCATGATCGGCGACCTGGGCCAATACAAGAAGCCGATCCCTGACTTCCTCGTGTTCCTCGGTTGGACCGAACTGCCCGCCTTCTGGAAGCCCTTCGCCAACTTTGAATTCGCTGCGGCGATGATCCTGCTGCTGCCGGGCTTGCTGGCGCTCGTGTTCGGTTTCCTTGCCTTCCGGTCGCGCATCAAAGGCGTGTATTTCTCCATCCTCACCCAAGCGCTCACCTACGGCGCGTCGCTGATGTTTTTCCGCAACGACATGCTCATGGGCGGTAACAACGGGTTCACCGACTTCAAGTTCATCCTCGGCCACGATCTTCGCGATGCCGTTACGCAACGCGGCCTCTTCATCGCAACCGCCGTGGTTCTACTCGTCGTTTACGTCGCGCTCCGCCTGCTCAGCCACACCAAGTTCGGCCTCGTCCAGCGCGCTATCCGCGATGGAGAAAACCGCGTGCTCTTCTCCGGCTACGCCACTGCGCATTTCAAGCTGTTCATCTTCCTTGTCGCCGCGCTTATCGCTGCGGTCGGCGGCGCGCTCTACGTGCCGCAGGTCGGCATCATCAACCCGTCCGAGATGACGCCCGACAAATCCCTCGAAGCCGTCGTCTGGTGCGCAGTCGGCGGACGCGCCACTTTGGTGGGCCCGATCATTGGCGCGATCGGGGTGAACTCCCTCAAGAGCTGGGCCTCACGCGCTGCGCCCGACTACTGGCTCGTTATCCTTGGCGGCCTCTTCGTGGTGGTCGTGCTCCTCCTTCCGGGAGGCATCGTGAGTATTCCCGCCCGGCTCAAAGAACTCTGGCTGCGTATCAAAAAGAAGCCGTCCGATCCCGAGCCGCCCAAGCCGGTCGCACCACCGCAGGAGCCCGCCATTACGCCCGCAACCACTCCCTCCGTCTAACCGACCGTCATGCACAATAAATACATGCTCACGGTCGAGGACGTCTCGAAGACCTACGATGGTTTTAAGGCCATCACCGATCTTAATTTCTATCTCTTCGAGGGCGAACTCCGCACCGTCATCGGTCCCAACGGCGCGGGCAAATCGACCTTCTTCGATCTCATCACTGGTCGCGCCAAGCCAGACAAAGGCAAGATCGAGTTCGGCATGAACACCGATCTCACTGCGATGAACGAATACGAGATCAACCGCCTCGGCATCGGTCGCAAATTTCAGACGCCCTCCGTCTTCACCGAACACACGGTTTACAACAACATCGTGCTTTCGCTCGTCGGCTCGCGCGGCGTGTTCGCCTCCATCTTCAAGCGCCTTTCCTCCACCGAACGCGACCGCATCGACGAACTCCTCAAGCTCGTTCGCCTCGATGGAAAACGTGACTGGAAGGCCGCCCAGCTCGCCCACGGCGAGAAACAGTGGCTGGAGATCGGCATGCTCCTCGCGCAAGACCCGAAGGTCCTTCTCGTGGACGAACCCGCCGCCGGCATGACCGACGAAGAAACCCACCGCACGGGCGAACTCCTCATCTCCCTCGCGGGCAAACACAGCATTATCGTGATCGAGCACGATATGACCTTCGTGAAACAGATCGCCCGTGACGGCCAAGTGACCGTGCTCCATCAAGGCAGCGTCCTCTGCGAGGGCAAATTCGACGCCGTCCAATCCAATCCCAAGGTCCGCGAAGTCTATCTCGGTCGCGGCAAAAGCGGCGGCAAATAATCGCGATCCCCAATGCACACGGAAACCGCTCTACTTTCACCTTCCGCCGTCTCGTCGGCGCCCGCCTTGCTGCAAGTCTCCCAAGTCGAGACTGACATCGGCGGCTCCCGCATCCTGCGTGGCGTTAACCTCGAAGTCCGCGCCGGCGAACTCGTCGCCCTCATGGGCCGCAACGGCGTGGGCAAGACCACCACGTTGCGCTCGATCACCGGCATGCGCTCCATCCGCGCCGGCTCGATCACGCTCGATGATCAACGCATCGACAAGCTCCCCTCCGACGCCCGCGCCCGCGCCGGCATCGGTTACGTGCCGCAAGGCCGCGACATCTTCCCTCACCTCACCATCGAGGAGAACCTCCGCGTGGGCCTGGTCGTCCACGGCCGAAAAGGCGCCGAGGCCCGCGACGCCCTTGACCGCGTGTTCACCTTGTTCCCCGTCCTCAAGGAAATGCTTTCCCGCAAAGGCGGCGTGCTCTCCGGCGGACAACAGCAACAGCTCGCGATCGGCCGTGCGCTTCTCACCAAGCCCAAGCTCCTCATTCTCGACGAGCCGACCGAAGGCATCCAGCCGTCCATCATCGATCAGATCGGTGACACGTTGAAAAAGCTCAAAGTCGAGGGCCTGAATCACAACTACGCAGAAGAGGTCCAGCACGCCATCGCCACGCTCAAATCCGAAGGCAAACTCGCCATCCTGCTGGTCGAGCAATACGTCGATTTTTGCCGCGAAATCGCCGACCGCTTTTATGCGATGGACCGTGGTGTCGTGACCATCTCCGGCCCGATTTCCACGCTCACTGACGACGTGGTTAAAACGCACCTCCAAGTCTGATGAAGAAGTAGCGAGTAGCGGGTAGTGAGTAGCGAGCATCCCAAATCCATCGATCTAACGGATCCTCCTACTATCTCCTTTCCGTCTACTCGCTACTCGCTACCCGCTACTCACTACTCGCTACTTCCTCCGGCCCCATGCATCTGACTCCCCGCGAACGCGAAAAACTCCTCATCGTCACCGCCGCCGATCTCGCCCGCCGTCGGCAGGCCCGCGGTCTCAAGCTCAACTATCCCGAGGCCATCGCCATCATCTCCTACGAGATCATGGAAGGTGCGCGTGATGGAAAAACCGTCGCCGAGCTCATGAGTTTTGGCACCACGCTGCTCAAAATCAGCGACGTCATGGAGGGCGTCGATTCGATGATCCATGACGTGCAAGTCGAAGCCACGTTCCCCGACGGCACCAAACTCGTCACCGTCCACAACCCGATCCGCTGACCATGATCCCCGGCGAAATCATTCCCGCGCCCGGCGCTCCCGCGCTAGACGCCAACCTCGACCTCGAAACCAAGACCATCGAGGTGGCCAACACCGGCGACCGTCCAATCCAGGTCGGTTCGCATTATCATTTCTACGAAGCCAACGCCGCGCTCCGGTTTCCCCGTGAATCCGCTCGTGGGTTCCGCCTGAACATCCCCGCCGGCACCGCCGTCCGTTTCGAAGCGGGCGACACCAAACAAGTCGAACTCGTCGCCCTCACCGGCCTCCGTGAAGTCTGGGGCCTCAACGCCAAGATCAACGGCAAACTCTGATTCCTAAAATGTAGGAGTCTGCTTGCAGGCGATGAGAACCCAACGCTGTCGTTAACCCACCGAATCGCCTGCAAGCAGGCTCCTACACTCCAAGCCATGCCTCTTAAGTTAACCCGCCGCCAATACGCCGAGATGTTCGGTCCCACCGTTGGTGACCGCGTCCGCCTCGCCGACACCGAGCTCTTTGTCCAAGTTGAGCGCGACCTCATTGCTGAGGGCGGCGGCTACGGCAACGAGATCAAGTTCGGCGGCGGCAAAGTCATCCGTGACGGCATGGGCCAGTCGTCCACCGCGACCGATGCCGAGTCGCTCGATCTCGTCATCACCAACGCCCTCATTCTCGACGCCCAACTTGGCGTCATCAAAGCCGATATCGGCATCAAGCACGGCCTCATCGTCGGCATCGGCCACGCCGGTAACCCCGGCATCCAGCGTGGACTCGGCTCGGTTTACCCGGACCCGAAGACCGGCCAGAAAAATCCGATGATTGTCGGCGCCGGCACCGAGGTGCTCGCTGGCGAAGGCTGTATCATCACCGCAGGCGGCATCGACACGCACATTCACTTCATCTGCCCGCAGCAGATCGATGAGGCCATCAGCTCCGGCATCACCACGATGATCGGCGGCGGCACCGGTCCGGCGCACGGCACGCTCGCCACGACCTGCACACCCGGACGCTGGAACCTTCACCGGATGCTGGAGGCCGCGGAGTCCTATCCGATGAACCTCGGCTTCCTCGGCAAGGGCAACTGCGGCACTGCTCAACCGCTCCGCGACCAAGTCCTCGCCGGAGCCATCGGACTGAAACTCCATGAAGACTGGGGCACCACGCCCGCCGCGATCGACACCTGCCTCGGCGTGGCCGACGAGTTTGACGTCCAGGTCGCGATCCACACCGACACGCTCAACGAAGCCGGCTTCGTCGAGGACACGCTCGCCGCCTTCAAAGGTCGCACGATTCATACCTACCACTCCGAAGGGGCCGGTGGCGGACACGCCCCTGATATCATCCGGGTGTGCGGCGAGGCCAACGTGCTCCCGTCTTCGACCAACCCGACGCGTCCCTTCACGGTCAACACCATCGACGAGCATCTCGATATGCTCATGGTCTGCCACCACCTCGACCCGAAGATCCCTGAGGACGTTTCGTTTGCCGAGTCGCGCATCCGTCCCGAGACCATCGCCGCCGAAGACCGCCTCCACGACCTCGGTGCCATCTCAATGATGTCGTCCGATTCGCAGGCAATGGGCCGCATCGGCGAAGTCATCTGCCGCACCTGGCAGACTGCGCACAAGATGAAGCTCCAGTTCGGCGCGCTCACACATCCGTCGCATCCGGCGGCGGACAACTATCGCGTCCTCCGCTACCTCGCCAAATACACGATCAACCCGGCGCTGACCCACGGCATGGCCCACATCATCGGCTCGGTCGCGGTGGGTAAACTTGCCGACTTGGTTCTCTTCAAGCCCGCGCTCTTCGGGGTGAAACCCGAGCTCATTCTCAAAGGCGGCTTCATTGCCTGGGCCAACATGGGCGATCCGAATGCCTCAATCCCCACGCCGCAGCCGATGTTTTATCGTCCGATGTTTGGCGCAACGGCGCGTGGCATCGCTTCTACGGCGGTCACCTTCGTGTCCGAAGCCGGCCTGCGTGACGGCGGATTGCAAAACCTCGGTCTGCGTCGCCGGCTTGAAGCAGTGAAAAACTGCCGCAGCGTGAGCAAGCGCGACATGGTTCTCAACGACGCCATGCCGAAGATCGTGGTCGATCCCGAGACCTACCACGTCACCGCCGACGGCGTGCACCTCACGTGCGAGCCGGCGAAGGTGCTGCCGATGGCCCAGAGGTATTTCCTCTTCTAAGGGCCTTAAATGTAGGAGCCTGCTTGCAGGCGATATGGGAGATTTACGACCGCGTTGATCTCTCATCGCCTGCAAGCAGGCTCCTACACTCCGAACCATGGCTGAGCTCACTTTGATCCACGCCCCTTTTGCGCAAACCGACTTCGCGTTGTCCGAAGTCGCGCTGCGCACGGACCGTCGCACGTTGGCCAAGCGCCTCTGGCGCGGCACAGCGGTCGATGGCACTGAGTTTGGCTTTGAGTTGTCCACGCCGCTCAAGCCCGGCGACACGTTTTATCAGACTGCCACCGCACGTTATGTCATCGTGCAGGAGCCTGAACCGGTTTTGGAAATCCTGCTCGGCAACCTGCCGCCATCGGCCACCGCCGGAATCGGCTGGGCGGTGGGCAACCTGCACTTGGAGTTTTCGTCCGAAGCCACGCGCTTGCTCACGCCTGACGAACCGGCAGCCCGCCAGTTGTTCGCTCGTATTCAGATCGACTACGTCGCGACCACAGCTGTGTTTCGTCCGGGTCGTTTTAAGCGCAGCGTCACCACTCCTCTCGTCGATGAACTCGGTCCCAGCCATAAACACTGACGCTCGCTGGCTGCTCGGTCTCCTGCAGGCGGGTGATTCTTACTATCCCACGGGCGCGTATGCGCATTCGTTCGGGCTCGAAGGGCTGGTGCAGACTGGAATGATCCATGACCGTGCGACGTTGCGTTCTTTCATTTTGCTCTCGGTTCTGCCGGCACTGCGGCAAGCCGAGCTCCCGCTGGCGGCCCATGCGTTTGCGGCGCTTGATCCGACTGCGCCGGAATGGGGGAAGGTTGGCGAACTGTGTGTGCTGGCGAATGCGTTGAAGAGTTCTCGTGAAGCGCGCACCGCGACAGAGAACATCGGGCGTCAACGCGCCGAGCTTGCCGCGACCCTGCATAACCATCCGTTGGCGAAAGATTACCTCGCTCGTGCGGCTGCGGAAAACTGGCCGTTTTCGTCCGCCATTTCGGCGGCGCTGGAGGGGCGAATTCTCGGTGCTCCCATCGAGGCGGTGCTGGCCGGGCTGACTTACGCCTCCGTAGGAGGTCTGCTGGCCGCTTCGATGAAGATCATGCGCATCGGCCAGAATGCCAGTCAGACGCTGCTCACCGAGGTGCTCGGGCAGGCCCCTGCGATTATCGAAGCTGCGAGGGTCGTTCCGCTCGACGAAATCGGTTGGTTTAACTCGTGGCTCGATATCGCTGCGGCGCGTCACGAAACCGCCGATGGGCGCATGTTTATATCTTGAAGTAGCACTACCCGCTACTCGCTACTTTTTTCCTATGACTCGTTCTCCTCGTATCGGTGTTGGCGGCCCCGTTGGCTCGGGCAAGACCATGCTCTGCCTCAAGCTCTGCCAGACGCTGCGCACGCGTTACTCCATGGCGGTCGTGACCAATGATATTTATTGCTCCGAGGATGCGCAGTTTCTCATCAAACACAGCGCGCTGGATGCCGAGCGTATCGCGGGCGTGGAGACCGGCGGGTGTCCGCACACTGCGATCCGTGACGACACCACGATGAACGAGCAGGCGTGTCGCGCGCTCGAAGCCAAGTTTCCCGATCTCGATCTGCTGCTCGTGGAGAGCGGTGGCGATAACCTCACCGCGACGTTTTCGCCTGAGTTGGTCGATGCATTTATCTACGTCATCGACGTGGCTGAAGGTGACAAAATCCCTCGCAAAGGTGGCCCGGCCATTCGTCACAGCGACCTCCTCATCATCAATAAAATCGACCTGGCTCCGCTGGTCGGCGCCGACCTCGGAGTGATGGATCGTGATGCCAAGGTGCAGCGTGGCGCGAAGCCGTTTCTTTTCTGTGATCTCAAGCGCGAGCACAACCTCGACGCGGTGATTGCGTGGATCGAGCACGAGGTATTGTTCGCACGAAAGGCGCGCGCGTAGTGGCTGAATTTCACGGACAACTTTCTTTGCGGGCCGAGGCGCGCCCCGATGGTCGCACTGCGATTGGCGCGCAGGCGTTTCGTGCGCCCTACCACGTGAGCAAACCTTACTGGGATGCCGACACCGGCACGCTGCTCGTTCAGGTGGTCAATCCCACTGCCGGCATTCTGTCGGGCGATCGCTTGGAATCATCGGTCGAGGTGGCCGCAGGGGCGGCCGTTTTGATGACGACGCCGAGTGCGAGCCGGGTGTTTAAGATGCGCGAGGGCGAGGCGAACAGCACTCAGCGTTTTATCGTCGAGAACGGCGGTTGGCTGGAGGTGCTGCCGGAGCCACTGGTGCCGCATCGCGGGAGCGTATTTCATCAGCGCACGGAGCTCGTGGTCGCGGGGGCGGGCGCGGCGTTTTATGCCGACCTGCTGCTGCCCGGGCGCGTGGCGCATGGAGAAGCGTGGGAATGGAAAAAACTCGTGCTCGAACTCGACGTGCGGCGCGGCGGCGAGCGTTTGTTGCACGAACGCTTCGAGCAGGACGGCGCGGGCTTACGGGCGCTCGCGGCGCTGGCCGGAGCCGGTGAGGGCGCGTGTTTTGGCAATGCCGTGGTGATCGGCGCCGGCGTGGGTGCGGAGTCATCGCCAGTCTGGCGTGATCAATTACATGCTCTGCACGCCGACGGCGTATGGGTGGGTGCGAGCCAGCTGAGACTGAGCGGCGGCTGGAGTATTAAGTTCGTCGCGCCGGGCGGCGTGCGGTTGAAGCAAACCTTGGCCGCAATCCGTCACGCACTGGCGACCGTGTGCCCGCACCTGAAGTGCGACGCACGGAAGCTGTAAGTCCAAAATGTAGGAGCCTGCTTGCAGGCGATTCCGAGCGTGGGGAGCGAGCTTGCAAGCGAGGGGCGAACATCGCGAGCAAGCTCGCTCCCACATCAAACCATCGCCTGCAAGCAGGCTCCTACATTTTCGGATGCAGCTTAGGCTATCAACATCACCGCACCGGCGGCGGCGATGCCAGCACCGGCGGTCTTGGCGAACCACGAGGACTGGCGAGCGCTGAGCTGGCCAATGACGAGGCCGGCGACCTGAAGCAGCACCGAGGCGGCGATGAAGCCGAGGCCGTAGGAGAGGCCGTTCGAACTGGCAGGGATTTCGGATCCGTGGGCGAATCCGTGGAAGGCGGCGAAGAGAGCGGTGAGACCGAGGCCGGCGGCGAGCGGGAGGCGCTTGGCCAGCGCGATCAAGAGGCCGAACACAAGCAGCGAGGCGGCGATCATTTGCTCTATGCCGGCCGGCACCACGCCGTGTTGGCCGAAGGCCGCGGCGAGGGCCATCACGTCGACGAAGGTCGCGGGGATCAGCCAGCGGGCGTGTCCGCCGGCCTTGGCGGCCCAAAGGCCGACGGCGAGCATCGCGAGGAGGTGATCGAGGCCGACGATCGGGTGCGCGAACCCGCTGCCGAAATCCCAGCTCAAATCATGGCCGCCATCGTGACCGGGGTGTGCAAACGCGGCGGAGGGTAAGAGAACGAGGGCGGCGCTGATCTGCCCAAAGCGGACGGCGAGACGGGATTTCATGGTGGGGAAGTAAGCAAAAAACACGCCATCGTCCCGGGCTTTTCGCCGAAGGATGGCGCGCGTTTAACGTGCGAGCAGTTGTTTCGTCAGGAACGCTGTTTGCAGTGCGCTGATCTCCTTGATGCCTTTTTGGGCGAGGGCGATGAGGCTGAGGAGTTGTTCGTGCGTGTAAGTGGCTTCTTCACCGGAGCCTTGCACCTCTACGAATTTGCCCTGGCCCGTCATGACGATGTTGAAGTCCACCTCGGCGTCCTTGTCTTCGACGTAGGGCAGGTCGAGCAACTCGCGGCCTTCGAAAACGCCGACGCTCACGGCGGCGACGCTGTCAACGAGCGGGTTTTCGGGAATGCGTTTGGCGTCGAGGAGCGTTTGAATGGCAAGGCGGGCCGCGAGGTAGGCGCCGGTGATCGAGGCGGTGCGGGTGCCACCGTCGGCCTGCAACACGTCGCAGTCGATCCAGAGGGTGTTCTCGCCGAGCTTGCGGAGGTCGAGCACAGCGCGGAGTGAGCGGCCAATGAGGCGTTGGATCTCGACGGTGCGGCCATCGATCTTGCCACGAGAAATGTCGCGCTGTTTGCGCTCGTGGGTGCTGTAAGGAAGGAGCGAATACTCGGCGGTGAGCCAGCCGCCCGGCACGCGTTGTTGTTTCATCCAGGCCGGGACCTTGGGCTCGATGGTGGCGGCGCAGATGACGCGGGTCTGGCCGAAGGACACGAGCACCGAACCGGTGGCGTGCGGTGCGATGCCGGCTTCGAAGGTGATGGAGCGGAGCTGATCGGCTTTGCGGCCGTCGGCGCGGGGAGCGGATGACGTCATAAGAGGAGGGCGACGGTAGCCGGGGCCTTCGGAGGGCCGCCACTGCAAAATACTTCGGGCGGGTGCGGTCAGCGCGTGCCCAATAATGGCGTTGTTAAAGGCACGCCGATGCACTGATTTAGCCCTCTTCACGATGACCAAGGGTATCTTCATCCTCGATTCCTCCGCTTATGAACTGATCTACGGCGACACATTGCACGCTGAGGTCGCCCGCCGGGTGGATCTGGTTCCGGGGCTGTTTACCAAGGAATCGATTCAGGATCGGCCCGATCTGCTGGCCGACGTAGGGGTGATTTTTTCGGGTTGGGGCGCGCCGGTGATGGACGCGACCTTCCTTGCCGCCGCACCGAAATTGCGCGCGGTTTTCTACGGGGCCGGCTCGATCAAGTATTTCACCTCCGAGGCGTTTTGGGCCCGTGATATCACCGTGACCAGCGCCTACGCGATGAACGCGATTCCGGTGGCGGAGTTCACGCTGGCTTCGGTCCTTCTGTCGCTGAAACGAGTCTGGCGTTTTGCGCTCGAGACCAAGCGTCTTGGAGCTTTTCCCCAGGCGGATGGCGTTAAAATGGCCGGGGCCTACGGCAGCAAAGTTGGCCTGATTTCTTATGGGATGATCGCGCGTCTCGTGCGTGAACGGCTCAGGCCCTTTGACCTGGAGGTGTTGGTTTACGACCCGTTCCTCAAGCCGGCGCAGGCGGCCGAGGCCGACGTGAAACTCGTCTCACTCGAAAAGATATTTGCCGAATGCGATGTGGTTTCACTGCACACGCCTTGGCTCAAGGAGACGGAGAACATGATCCGTGGTGCTCACTTTGAAAAAATGAAGCCCGGTGCGACGTTCCTGAACACGGCACGCGGCGCCATTGTCAACGAAGCCGAGCTCATCGAGGTGTTTACGCGCCGAACGGATCTGACCGCGTTGCTGGATGTGACACATCCTGAGCCGCCCGTGCCCGGATCGCCGTTTTACTCGCTGCCCAATATCGTGCTCACGCCGCACATTGCTGGTTCACTGGAAAAAGAATGCCGCCGCATGGGGCAACTCATGATCGACGAGTTTGACCTCTGGGCGAACGGCGAGGTGATGAAGTGGGGGATCTCCAAAGAGAAAGCCGCCTTCTTGGCGTGAGCGCTGGAATTCACGCCGGTATTCGGCGTGCCGGATCGTCGGGGCCGAATGTAGGAGCCTGCTTGCAGGCGATGTTTGATGTGGGAGCGAGCTTGCTCGCGAGGGTCGAACATCGCGAGCAAGCTCGCTCCCACGCTCGGAGATCGCCTGCAAGCAGGCTCCTACATTTC
>CBRAFO010000076.1:0-18258 GCA_967755175.1 uncultured Opitutaceae bacterium
CCGTAGAATTCGTTGGTGCCGTTGGCGGGATTGCGGGTGAACGCGACGCCGGAGCCGGAGGTCTCGCCGGTGTTACCGAAGACCATGGCCTGAACGTTGACGGCGGTGCCCCATTCCGTGGGGATGTTATACTTGCGGCGATAGACGATCGCGCGGTCGTTCATCCAAGAGGAGAACACGGCGCCGGCGGCTCCGCGGAGCTGGTCCCAGGCGTCATTCGGGAAGGCTTTGCCGGTGCGCTCTTTGACGAGGGCCTTGAAGCGCTTGACGAGCTCCTTCTGGTCGTCGGCGGTGAGCTTGGAGTCTTCGATGTCGGCGTGGTAACGCTCGTGCTTGAAGGTGTGGATCGTGTGCTCGAACGGATCGTGGTGTTCGCCTTCGCGCTTCTGGACGCCCATGACGACGTCGCCATACATCTGGATGAAGCGGCGGTAGCAATCCCAGGCGAAGCGGGGATTGTTGGTGGTGTTTTCGAGAGCGATAACCGTCTGGTCGTTGAGACCGAGGTTAAGAATGGTGTCCATCATGCCGGGCATGGAATCGCGGGCGCCGGAGCGCACGGCCACGAGGAGGGGCATGCCGGAGGTGGCGCCAAACTTGGTGCCCATGATCTTCTCCATGTTCTTCACGCCGGCTTCCATCTCGGCCTGCAGGGAGACCGGGTAGGTCTTCTTGTTGGCGTAGTAGTAGGTGCAGACGTCGGTCGTGATCGTGAAGCCGGGAGGCACGGGAAGACCGATACGGGTCATCTCGGCGAGGTTCGCGCCTTTGCCACCGAGGAGGGCTTTCATGCTGCCATCGCCATCGGCTTTAGCGGCACCCCACGTGTAAACGTATTTCGGGGCCTTCTTGGAGGCGGATTTTTGGACGACGGAAGGCTTGGCGGCCTTCGCGGCGGGTTTCTTGGCTTTGGATTTTACGGCCATAATCAGGGTTGTGGTTGGGAAAAACGAATCGTTCACGCGAGGCGCGAAAGGTTCAGGGAATAGAGTGGGATGGAGGGCTGTCAACGGCGGAGGGGCGTAGGGACAAGGCATTACCCGATCGAGGGCCGGGGAGAAGGCGCGCTCATCGGTCTGCGGCGAAGATTCCTCGCTTCCGTTCGACCCGATGCCTAGCAACATCCCCTTCCTTTAATTTACCGTGAGTTCACGCAATCAATCCGACACCGACTACGCCGACCCCGAAGAGATCACGGCGCGTGAGAAGCCGATGGGCTTCCTTGAACACCTCGACGAGTTCCGCGGGACGCTGGTGAAGTGCGCGATTACCTTTGTGGTGTTCGCCTCGCTGATCGGTTTCTTTTTGAAGGAGTCCAACGACGTCCTCATGTGGCCGTTGAACCACGTCCGGGCGGATTATCCCAAGCTGGTGCTGGAACTCGGCACGACGGCCCCGATGGAGGGCTTCTCGGTGATCATTTCGATGTGCACAATGGGCGGCCTGATGCTGTCTGCGCCCTTCATGCTGTTTTTCCTCGGGCAATTCGTCGCGCCCGCGTTGTCGGAGAAAGAACTCAAGACGGTGCTGCCGGTGTGCGGCACGGCGATGGGGTTGTTCCTCATGGGCGCGGCCTTCAGCTTCTTCTTGCTCGTGCCGAGCACGCTGCGCGTCGCGATGGAGATCAACGATATGTTTGGCTTTGCGATGCGATGGACGCCGGAGAGCTATTACAGCCTGCTTCTGTGGTTGGTCATGGGCGTGGGGGCGGCTTTTGAATTTCCCCTGCTGATCGTGCTGGCGGTGTATCTCGGCTTCCTGAAGGTGGCGACGCTGCGCAAATACCGCCGTCACGCCATCGTGGCCATTTTCATCATCGCGGCGGTGGTCACGCCGACGCCCGATCCGTTTACGCAAACCATGATGGCCGCTCCTCTCTACGTGCTCTTCGAGCTGGCGATCATCGCGGGTGCTCGTGTCGAAAAGCGCAAACGTGAGGCCGCGCTCGAATCGTAATCTCAAGCGGTAACGGTAAACGCGGCACGCATTTGACCGCGTTTACCTTCTGACGGTTTTTCGACTGCTCTCAGCGTTTCCGAATCGGGAAAAGCCAACGGTGTGGTCGTAGTTGTGACCGTCCGATAATCCGGGCGCAAAAAAAGAACGGACCGTGAGGCCCGTTCTTTTTTGCGGAAGGTGAGCAGCTCGCGAGGAGCGCTTCGGTTATTCCTTACCGGGAACGATGCGGATGCTCTCGACTTCGACGCGGTCGATGGGGGAGCTCTTTTCGCCACCACCGCCGTGGGTGGTGGGAACGTTGGCGATCTTTTCGAGGACGTCGTCACCGGCGACGAGCTGGCCGAAGGCGGTGTATTGCTTGTCGAGGAAGCGGGCGTCGCCGTGGCAGATGAAGAACTGGCAGCCAGCGGAGTCGGGGCTGGCGGAACGGGCCATCGAGAGAACGCCGCGGACATGGGGCTTGGCGTTGAACTCGGCCTTGATCTTGTAGCCGGGGTCGCCGGTGCCGGGGATGCCGCGTGCACCCTTCTTGGTGTTGGGGCAGCCGCCCTGGATCATGAAGCCCTTGATGATGCGGTGAAACGCGGTGCCGTCGTAGAACTTCTCGTTGGCGAGTTTCTTGAAGTTCTCGACAGTCTTCGGAGCGACGTCGGTGTAGAAGGCGACGGTCATTTCGCCGAGGGAGGTTTTGATGATGGCTTGTTCGGTGGTGCTCATGATGAAAAGACGCAAGGAAGTCTCCGCGTTAAGACCTGCGCAAGCCGGGAATGTTGGCGAAAAAAGAGGCGGACTCGGTGGTCGGTGCCTGCCGTGGACACGATCGCCCGTCGGGTGTGAGTTTGAGTTTGGCGTTTGGCGCACGGGCGGTTCCTTGGTGGTCGATGCCTTACTTTGACCACAACGCCACCACGCCGCTCGCGCCTGTTGCTCGTGACGCCTGGCTGCGCGCGCAGGACGAGGCGTGGCAAAATCCGTCCAGCCCCTATCGGGCGGCGGCGCAGGTGAAGATCCGCCTCGATGCGGCACGGGAGAAATTCGCGATTCTCCTCGGTGGCGACGCGGAACGCTTCGTGTTCACCTCGGGTGCGACCGAGGCCGCCAACCTAGTGTTTGCGTGGTGGGCAAAGACGCTGCCAGCCGACGCATTGATTGCGGTCAACCCCACCGAGCATCCCTGCGTGATCGAGCCGGCGAGCCATTTTTTCGGTGACCGCGTGCGCTGGCTCAAGGTCGATGCCGCCGGAGTGGTGGACGTCGCGGCCCTGAAGGTTTGTCACCTATTGGGTGACAAACCTGATCGTGTGTCGGCGGTCGTGGTGATGGCGGCGAATAACGAAACCGGTGTCGTGCAGCCGTGGAGCGAGATTGCGGAGGCGTGTCGCGAGGCGGGCGTGGCTTACTTGTGCGACGCGTCGCAGTGGCTCGGTAAGTTGCCGGCGGGCGGGATCGGCGGGGACGGCTTCGTGATCGCGTCGGCGCACAAGTTCGGCGGTCCCAAGGGCGTTGGTTTGCTCAAGCTCGCTCCCCAGTCGGAAGGACTGCGCGGTCAGCTCGGAGGCGGACAGGAGCATGGCCATCGCGGCGGCACCGAGGATTTTCCGGCGATTGCGGCGATGGGTGCGGCGCTCGCCGAGGCGGAGCAGAAAAAGGTGTTTCTCGAAACCGAACGGATGCGCTGGCGCGACGACTTCGAGCGAGCGATCTCGGCGGCCGTCCCGGGCGTGCGGGTGATCGGTGGACGCGGGGCGGCTGTGGGGGAGGCGAGTAACCTGAGTAACCCAATAGGTTACTCTATGCCGGATCGGCTTTGGAACACGGTGGCGTTGGTCATGCCGTTTGCGGACAACACGCGTTGGGTCACGCGGCTCGACAAGCGCGGGTTTCAGGTCTCGACCGGGTCCGCGTGCGCGACGGGAAAGGCCGGTCCTTCGCATGTGCTGGCAGCGCTAGGCTACGCTGCCGATGAGGCCAAACGCGTAGTGCGTATCAGCTCGGGGTGGGAAACGACCGCCGAGGACTGGCAGGCCCTCGCGGGGGCGTTTGGCGAGGTGGCGGCGGAGGTTCGATAAAAGGCGGTCGGCGCCCCCGGGCACCGCCACACGGTCACAGGCAGGCGCGTTCCCGGCGTGTGCAGGTCGTTTTCGGCGATGTGCAGCCGGTTTCCGGGAAGGTGCCAGGCCGTTTCCGGTCATGTGCAGCCCGTTTCCGGACGTGTGCAGCGTCGTTTCCGCCGTGTGCAGCCTCGTTTCCCCTGTGTGCAGACGGCTTCCGGCGGTGTGCAGGTCGGCTTCCGGGAGTGTGCAGAGGCGGCCCCGGCGTGTGCAGGGGCGGTCCGGCCGGTGTCAGACGCCTTCCGGACGTCGTCAATCGGCTTCCGGAGCGTGGCGTCCTCGTTTCCGGCTCGCGACAATCGCGTTCCGCCGTGCGTCAGCGAGCATTTCCGTCGTGGCAGACGCGTTCCCGCCGTGTGCAGGCGGCTTCCCGAGCTGTGCAGACGGCTTCCGGCGGTGTGCAGATCGCTTCCGGCATGTGTCAATCTCAGCCCAGCGTGCGGTAAACGCCTTCCCCGAGGCGTAAATCCCAGCTCCTTTCGGTTAAATCGACGGTATGTGGTGATAATTCGGCGGTTTAACGCGACGTGCCGACGCTATCCGTTGGCCGGCGGGGGCGCCGGCCACACCTTCGCAAGCGAAGGCCCTTAGCCGACTGGCTTCGGCTTCACCTTGAAGAGCCTCAGCACCGTCACGAAGAACACCGGCACTAAGAATACGCCGAGCACGGTCGCGGTGATCGTGCCGCCCACGACGCCGGTGCCGATCGCATTTTGGCTGCCTGAGCCGGCTCCGCTCGTGAGCGCCAAGGGAAGCACTCCGAGTCCGAAGGCGAGTGAGGTCATCAAGATCGGGCGAAGGCGTTGACGGGCGGCGTGGGTCGCGGCCTCGATCAGGCTCATGCCGCGCTCGTAGTTCTCCTTGGCGAACTCGACGATGAGGATGGCGTTCTTTGCGGAGAGGCCGGCGATGGTGAGCAGGCCGACTTGGAAATAAACATCGTTGGGCATGCCGCGCAGGAGTGCGGCGAGTAGGGTTCCGATCACGCCGAGGGGCACGACCATGATGACGGCGGCGGGGATCGACCAGCTTTCGTAGAGCGCCGCCAAGCACAGGAAAACGATGAGAATCGAAATGGCATACAGCGCCGGGGCCTGTGAGCCGGAGAGGCGTTCCTCGTAGGAAAGTCCGGCCCATTGGTAGCCGATACCGGGAGGGAGTTTCTTGGTGAGTTCGGCAATGATGTCCATGGCTTCACCCGTGCTGTGTCCGGGGGCGGCTTCACCGAGAACGGCGAGCGACGGGGTGCCGTTGAAGCGTTCGAGTTTGGGCGATCCTGTCGTCCAGCGTGACGTGGAGAAAGCAGAGAACGGAACCATCTGGCCGCGGTTGTTGCGCACATACCAGCGGTCAACGTCGCCGGGCTGCATGCGGAAGGGCGCGTCGCCTTGCACGTAAACTTTTTTCACGCGTCCCTTGTCGATGAAGTCGTTGACGTAGGTGGAACCCCACACGGTCGAGAGTGTGCGGTTGATGTCGGCCAGCGAGAGGCCGAGCGCGCCCGCCTTTTCCTGGTCGATGTCGATGCGGTATTGCGGCGTGTCTTCGAGGCTGTTGGGGCGGACGTTGGTGAGCGCGGGGTTTTCGTGGGTGAGGCCGAGGAGCTGGTTGCGCGCGTCAACGAGAGCGGTGTGACCGAGGCCGGCGTTGTCGGTGAGGCGGAAGTCGAAGCCCGTGGCGCTGCCGAGTTCGAAGACGGCGGGCGGCACGAAGGCGAACGCGAAGGCCTCTTTGATTTGGCTAAACTTGGCCATCGCGCGGGCTTGGATCGCGGTGACTTTTTGGTTGGAGCGTTTGCGCTCGTCCCAGCCCTTCAGGCGGATGAAGCCGAAGACTTGGTTCTGGCCGGAGCCGCTGAAGCTGAAACCCGTGACGCCGAACATGCCCTCCACGTTTTCTTTCTCATCAACGAGGAAGTGGTGCTCGATCTGTTTCAGGACTTCGAGCGACTGCTCCATGGTGGAACCGGGCGGGAGCTGTGCCTGCGTGTAGAGAATACCTTGATCCTCGGCGGGGAGGAATCCGGTGGGGATGCGCACGAAGAGCAACGCGAGCACGCCTAGGATGATGGCGTAGGCGAGGAGCGAGCGTTTACCGCGGCGGATGAGTCCGCCGACTCCAGAGGCGTAGTGATCGGCGTTGCGATCAAAGACCTTGTTGAACCATCCGAAGAAGCCGCGATCCGAAGCGTGGTGGCCTTTGGCAATGGGCTTGAGCAACGTCGCGCACAATGCGGGCGTGAGCACGATGGCGATGAACACGGAGAGCGCCATGGCCGAGACGATGGTGATGGAGAACTGGCGGTAGATGACACCGGTCGAGCCGCTGAAAAACGCCATGGGCACGAACACCGCCGAGAGCACGAGTCCGATGCCGACGAGCGCACCGGTAATCTGATCCATGGATTTGCGCGTCGCTTCGAGCGGCGAGATGCCTTCCTCGGACATGATGCGCTCGACGTTTTCAACCACCACGATGGCGTCGTCCACGAGGAGGCCGATCGCGAGCACGACACCGAAGAGGGTGAGCGTGTTAATGGAAAAGCCGGCCGCCGCCATGATGGCAAAGGTGCCGAGCAGCACGACCGGCACGGCGATGGTCGGAATCAACGTGGCGCGGAAGTTTTGCAGGAAAAGATACATCACCAAAAACACCAGGGCGATGGCTTCGAGGAGCGTCTTGACGACCTCCTCGACGGAGAGCCGGACGAAGGGAGTCGTATCGAGCGGGAAAATGACTTTCACGCCGGGAGGGAAAAACGGCTGGAGTTCGGCGACCTTGGCGCGGAGGGCGTTGACGGTGTCGAGGGCGTTGGCACCCGTCGCGGGACGGATGGCCATGCCGGCGGCGGGCTGTGCGCTGAACCGCGCGTTGGTGGAATAGTTTTCGCTGCCGAGCTCGATGCGGGCGACGTCCTTCAAGAGCACGCGCGAGCCATCGGGGTTAACGCGCAGGAGGATGCGTGCGAATTGGTCGGGGGTTTCGAGGCGGGTCTGTGCGATGATGGTGGCGTTGAGAAGCTGGCCATCGACGGCGGGCAGGCCGCCGAGCTGGCCGGCGGAGACCTGCGCGTTTTGAGCGCGGATCGCGGTGGCGACTTCGTCCGTGGTGAGCTTGAAGTTGTTGAGCTTTCCGGGATCGAGCCAGATGCGCATGGCGTATTGCGTCCCGAATACCTGGATGTCGCCGACGCCGGGCACGCGGCTGAGCGGCTCTTGGATGGAGCTGACCACGAAGTCGCCAAGATCGGCGGCGGACAGCGAGCCGTCCTCGGAGACGAACCCGACCACGAGGAGGAAGTTGCGCACGGATTTGCTCACGCGCACGCCCTGCTGCTGGACCTCCTGCGGGAGGAGGGGCATGGCGAGGGCGAGCTTGTTCTGCACCTGCACTTGGGCGGTGTCGGGATTGGTGCCACCGTTGAAGGTGAGGGTGATCGCGACGTTGCCGGCGGAGTCGCTGGTGGACTCCATGTAGCGGAGGTTATCGAGGCCGTTGAGCTTTTGCTCGATGACCTGGGTGACGGTGTCTTCGAGGGTTTTGGCCGAGGCGCCGGGATAGACCGCGTTGATCGTAATGGCGGGCGGGGCGATGCTCGGGTATTGCGAGATCGGCAGGCCGAGAATCGAGAGCACTCCGGCCACCATGATGACGATGGCGATCACCCACGCGAAAATGGGACGGTCGATAAAAAAGCGGGCCATGGCGATTTAGCGGGAGGCGGCGACTGCGGGAGCGGGGCTGTTCGCGGCGGAAACCGGTTTCACCACGGCGCCGGGCCGGATGCGCTGGAGGTTTTGCACGATGACTTGGTCGCCGGTTTTGAGCCCATCAGTAACGAGCCATTGGTTGCCGACGGCCCGATCTGCTTTGAGCACGCGAAGTTCGGCCTTGTTGTCGGCACCGACGACGAACGCGGTGGCGTCGCCCTTGGCGTTGTGAGTCACCGCGAGTTGGGGAACGAGGATCGCATCGGGAGCGCTGCCTTCGTCCAAGCGGGCGCGGACAAACATCCCGGGCAGCAAATCATTGCGGGGATTTGGGAAAAGCGCGCGCAGCGTAATGGAGCTGGTGGACGGGTCCACGGTGACATCGGAGAACTGGAGCGTTCCGGTCTCGGCGTAGGTGCGGCCGTCCTCGAAGAGCAGGGTAACCTTGGCGCTGTCTTCGTTGGCGCGCTGGAGTTTGCCCTCGGCGAGGGCGCGACGAAGGCGCAGGACCTCGGTGCTCGACTGGGCGAGATCAACATAGAGCGGATCAAGCTGCTGCACGGTCGCGAGAAGGGTGGCGGCACCTTGTTGCACGTAGGCTCCCTCGGTGACCTGCGAGAGACCGATGCGGCCGGAGACGGGGGCGGTGACTTCGGTATAGCTCAGGTTGATAGCGGCAGATTGCACGGAGGCCTTCGCGGCGGAGACGTCGGCCTCGGCGGCGAGGTGGGCGGCGGCGACGCTATCGTATTCCTGCTGGCTGATGGCGCGGGCCTCGATGAGCTTTTGGGAGCGTTCCGCCTGAAGTCGCGTGACGGTGGCATTGGCTTCGGCGCGGGCGAGGGCGGCCTTGGCGCTGTCGAGCGCGGCTTGATAAGGCGCGGGGTCGATCGTGTAGAGGAGTTGGCCTTCCTTAACGTCTCCGCCTTCGGTGAAATGACGTTTCTGGACGATGCCGCTGACGCGGGCGCGAACTTCGGCGATCCGGAAAGCGGAGGTGCGACCGGGCAATTCTTGGGTAAGCGCGACGGGCTTGGCTGAAACAGTGATGACGCCTACCTCCACGGGGGCGGGGGCGTGATTGGCCTCGGCTTTTTTGGAGCAACCGGTGAATGCGAGCGCAACGGCGAGGGATGCGGAGAGGAGAGCGAGGTTCAGCTGCATTTGAGTAAGTGCCTTGAGTGGAATCAGGATGCGCACGATGGCAAACTGCCGCCCGATGTTTCGGAGCTTGGTCAGGGCGCTTCCGGGAGTGTTCCTCCGGGTGTGTTCCGGAGTTTTTCGGAATTTGATTCCGGTGTCGGCGGGTTGTCTGCCTAATGCCGCCTTTCATGCGCCTTCGCCGGATCACGCTGCAGCACTTTCGAAACATCGCCTTTGCCGAACTCACGTTCGGTGGACGCCAGCAGTTTTTCGTCGGCGCGAACGGGCAGGGGAAAACCAATCTGCTCGAGGCCGCCGGATTCGTGAGCGCGTTGCGGTCGTTTCGCACGGCGGATACGCGCGTGCTGATCGCGCAAGGGCAGGCGGAGGCGGCGTTGGCGTGCGAGTTTGAGCATGAGAAATTTGGAGTGACCAAGCTCGTGATCAAGCTGCGCCCGGGCGGAAAGGAAGTGTGGTGCGACGGCGAGAAGGTCACTCGATTGGGCGACTACCTCGGGCGTTTTCCGACGGTGGTGTTTTCATCTCAGGACCAACAACTCGTGCGCGGTGCGCCAGGGCTGCGGCGGCGCTGGTTGGACTTCACGCTGGCGGCGATGGACACGGGCTACCTGCGTGCGTTGCAGGGCTACCACAAGGCGCTGGCCGAGCGGAACGCGTTGTTGAAACGCGGTGGTGGTGCGAGCGAGCTGGGCGCGTTTGAGCGACCGTTGGCGGCATCGGCGGCGGAGTTGCAGGTGAAGCGCGAGGCCGGCGTGGCCGAACTCGCCGAGCACGTGGCGTCGGCCTACGCACAGATTGCCGACTCGGCGGAGCGTGCGGGGTTGCGTTACGCGCCCGATGTCACGGCGGAGAACGCGCACGGATGGCTGGGCGTGTTCGAGCGCGGACGAGCGCGCGACCAGCAGTTTCGCACGACCCTGGCCGGGCTTCATCGCGACGACTTGTTGTTCACGTTGGAAGGACGCGCGGCGAAGGACTTCGGCTCGGAAGGGCAGCAGCGCAGCCTGGTGCTGGCGTTGCAACTGGCGCAGGTGAGTTTCTTTCGCGCTCGGTCAGGCGTGGAACCGCTGCTGCTCGCGGATGACGTTCTGGGCGAACTCGACCCGCAGCGCCGCCGTCGCTTTTGGGCGACGCTGGGCGAGGCTCGCCAAGTGATCGCCACGGGCACGACGCTGCCGGATGCAGAGCTGGGCGCGTGGGAGGTGTTTCGCGTGACGAGCGGGACGTTTGCGACGGAGGTGTCGGAATCGCGAGCAAGCTCGCTCCCACTTTCGCCCTCATGACGATCGAGCCTTGGCAGCTGGCGCTGGCGGTGCTCGGTGCCGTGCTGGTGGGTGTTTCCAAGACCGGGATTGCCGGACTCGGCATGTTGTTCGTGGTGATGTTCGCGAACGTGATTCCGGCGAAGCAGGCGAGTGGGTTCGTGCTGCCGTTGCTGATCTTCGGCGACGTGGTCGCGGTGTGGTCGTATCGTGCGCATGCGCAGTGGGCGCACGTGTGGCGTTTGCTGCCATGGACCGCCGCCGGCGTGGTGATCGGCTATTGTGCGATGGGGCGGATCGATGACCGGCAGGCGCGCGTGCTGATCGGCGGGATCATCGTCGTGATGGTTGTGGTGCAACTGTGGCGGCGTTCGCGCATGAAACCAGGCGAAGTCGAAGAGCTGGGCGCCTGGTTTGCACCGACCGTAGGCGTGTTGGCGGGATTCACGACACTGGTGGCCAACGCGGCGGGTCCGCTCATGGCGATTTATCTGCTGGCGATGCGGCTACCGAAAATGGAATACGTGGGCACGGGCGCGGTCTTTTTCCTGCTGCTCAATGTCTTCAAAGTGCCGTTCATGGTGAATCTCGGGCTGATCACCACGGGCAGCTTTGGTTTCAACCTGATGCTGGCACCGGCGGTGTTTCTCGGGGCGATGCTCGGGCGGAAATTGCTGCCGAAAATTAATCAAACGCTGTTTGAAAACCTCGCGCTTGGCCTGAGTGCGGCGGCGGGCGTAAGGTTGCTCTTCTAGCTGGGCGCCGGGGGCGCAGGTTCTTTCTCTTTCCTCTTTATCTTTCTCGTTCGTCAGGGCGGTATGGGCTTCGTTTTTCGATCTGGAGAAAGAGAACGATTAAGAGAACGAGAACGATTTATATGGCGCGGATGAACGTGAGGCAGATGTGGGCGGCAAAACTGGCGGGCGGGCCTATGCCCGCACCGAAGGCGTTGCCGTCGCGCGCCGCGGGGGCAGGCGCGGGCGCCGGGATGCAGGCGTCGTTTTCGCTGCAACGGACGCCGTTTGCCGGCACGGTTCTCGGGATTGATCCTTCATTGCGCGGGACGGGTCTTGCGCTGATCGAGTTTTCGCAATCACGGCAGCCGCTGCTGTTGAAGTGCCGCACGGTGAAGATCCCCGCGAGCCGGTCGATGTCGTATGCGCTGGGTGAAATCCACCGGGCGGTGGCGTCATACCTGTCCGACTACACGGTGCGCCACGTGGCGCTGGAGCAGACGATCTTTGTGCAAAACTTCCAGACGGCCCAGATCCTCGGGGCGGCGCGCGGGGCTGCCATCTCGGCGGCGGCACTGGGCGGATTGGAGATTTTTGAATACGCGCCGTTGCGTGTGAAGCAGGCTGTGACGGGTGCGGGTCGGGCCAGCAAGGAGCAGGTGGCGCGCACCGTGATGGCGATGCTCGGACACGGCAGCGTTCTGGCGAGCGACGAGGCAGATGCAGCCGGCGTGGCCCTGTGCCACGCCTTTACATGGCGTGAGTAAGCGGCTGCGGGTGTGCGGCGGGCGACGGGCGGGGGGCGAAGACCAATCCGGTGGTTAGCCGGGCTTAGCTCTTGCCAAGGGCGGCTTTGATGACGCGGCCGAGATCACTGACACGGTAGGGCTTGGTGAGGTAGCCGACGAAGCCCATATCCATGTAGCGACGGGCCATGTCTTCGCTGTCGTAGCCGCTGTTAACGATGGCGCGCACTTCGGGATGCAGGTCACGGAGCTGTTTGAAACAGGCTTCGCCGCCCATGCCTCCGATGA
The DNA here is from genome assembly GCA_967755175.1 of uncultured Opitutaceae bacterium. Lineage (GTDB taxonomy): Bacteria > Verrucomicrobiota > Verrucomicrobiia > Opitutales > Opitutaceae > Rariglobus. Next base: position 11,975 of record CBRAFO010000076.1, read on the forward strand.
TGTTGAGGTCGAGAATGACGGCGTCATACGGGCGACCGACGTTGAGATAGCGGCGGTAGAACGTGATCGCATCTTCGCCCGTGCGCACGATGTCGTGCGTGTAATCGAGGCTCGTGAGCATGCCCGCCGTGAGCTCACAGATCTTCGGATCGTCGTCGAGGAACAGGATGCGACCGGTGCCAAAGCGCAGCGCGGGCGCGGTGCGCACCGCCGCTTCGACGGGACGGTCGGCCTTCGGGAAAAATAAGGTGAAGGTCGTGCCTGCGCCCACCGTGGAATCGACGCCAATCTGGCCGCCGTGTTGGCGCACGATTGAAAGCACCGTCGCGAGGCCAAGGCCGGTGCCGGTTTTCTTCGTGGTGTAGAACGGCTCGAAGATCTTCTCGATATGATGGGGCGGGATGCCGCTGCCGTTGTCTTGAACTTCGATCTGCACGTAGTCGCCGGCCGGGAGCGGAGGGACGTCGTTTTCGGCGAGTCTTACGTTGCTGGCGCGCAGCTCCACGCGGCCCTTGCTGACGTCGGGCATGGCTTGGAGCGCATTGATGATGAGGTTCTGGAAGACCTGAATGATTTGCCCGCGGTCGACTTGAATCGGAGCTACATCTTCCGGGGCTTTGATCGAGACCACGGCGGTCGTGCCGGCGGCCGCGATGCGCACGGCGTCGCGAAGCATGTCGCCGGTGGCGATGACCTGTTGGGCGGCGGAGGCGCCGCCTTTGGCGAAGGTGAGGAGCTGACGCGTGAGCGACTTGGCGGCGAGACAGGCGCTCTCGGCGTCTTCGAGCTTGGTGTAGTCGCGGTTGTCCTTGGCGGTGGAAATGCCTCCGAGGATGGTCGTGAGGAGGTTGTTGAAATCGTGGGCGATGCCACCGGCGAGCTGGCCGAGGGAATCGAAACGGTTGGCGCGGACGATCTCCTCGGGCGTAAGGGTCATCTCTTGTGGATCGCGGAACACCACGACGATGCCAGCCGGGCCGCCTTCTTCAGGCGCGCGGACTTGGCGGGTTGTCCAGATGATCGCGGCTGGTTTCGCCTCGGCGGCATTGGAAACGAGGGCGTGTTCGGCGTAGAGACGCGGCTGCTCTTCGGCCGCGAGCACGAGGTCCACCGCGCTTTCGTCGGAGCGTCCGTCTGCGCGGCGCACGAGCTTGAACACGTCACCGAGTTTTAAATTGCGGGCTTCGGCCAGGCTCCAGCCGGTGAGGCGTGAGGCTTTTCCGTTGAGATAAACTATCTGTGCACGGGCGTCGGTGACGATCACTGCTTCACCTAGGGCGTCGAGCACGCCCGGGAAAAGTGCGGACGACACGGGGCCGCCGCCTGTTCCGGGTGGAAGAGGCAGGATGAATCCCACCGCGCGGTGAAGTTCGCGTTTTCGGGACCATTGCCGGTGCGCGCCGATGACGGCGGGCAGTTCGCGTCCATCGGCGGCGCGGATCGTGAGCGCTTGGGTGAAAAACTCGTCGCCTGGAGCGGTGGCCGACAAAAACGCGACGAGCCCTTGGTCGGCGACGTTTGCGGGGAGAGCGGAGAGAAGGGTATCGAGGGAGGGTTCCGCGTCGTCGGTGCCGATAAGTTCGTGCAACGCGCCGGAGAACCAAGATTGCGCCGTGACGAAATCGAGATCGAACGCCGCGAGGCGGCCGGAGTCGGCAAGGCGTTCGAGGCGCTCTTCGCTGGCGAAGCCCAGCTCTTCGGCTTCCTTGCGCTCGGTGATGTCGAGGTTGACGCCGAGCACACGTTGAAGCGTGCGATCGGAACCAAAGAGTTGGACGCCCGAGGAGTGCACCCAGACGTAATGCCCGAGGCGGTGGCGCAGGCGGATTTCGACGGAGAAATCGCGGCTACCGGTGAGCGGTGGTTTGCCTGCACGGTCGGGCAGGGCGGCGGTGTCATCTGGGTGAATCAAGCCGCGCCACGCCTCGTGCGTGTCGGGCAGTTCATCGGCTGCGTAGCCGAGCATTTTTTTCCAAGCGGGGGAGGTGACGACGCGACCGCTGGCGAGATTGAGATCGAAAAAGCCCAAGGCGCTGCGGGCAACGAGGAGGGTGAGGCCGTCGTCTTTCGGCGCATTTGGCGCAATCAGGTCGGTCGTCGCGGAGCTTGCGGCTGGTGCGGCGGAGGAAAGGTCGAGGTGAACGCGGGCGAAGTAGGCGGTTTCGGCACCGTGGGCGGCTTGCAACTCGATGCGCACATCGACCGCTGGCACGGGCTCGAACGGTTGGGCTTGCAGCTTGAGTGAGCGGCCGAGCGAGGTGGCGACCAAGACTTCCCACTGGGACTCCCGCCAGCCGGGGTCGTTAGATGTCACCTCGAAGGCGAAGAGGCTGACCACGAGTTGTCCGTTCAGGTCGTCGGGCGCGGTTTGCCAAAGGCGACCGGCGGCATCATTCGCCGCACGTATGGTCCCGGTGGCATCGAGCACCAAGAGGGCGGTTTCAGAAAAGGACGGATGGGTGGCGGAAGAATTCACTCTGCGATTTTCGACAATGGCAGGGGTGACCAAAGAGTGGCGTGAATTGTTGCGGGACGTGAACCCGCGACAATCTTATTCAGCAGGCGCGAGCGTCTGTGCGCGTTGCCCGGCCTGAACTTCGACCGGCTTGCGACCGCCGAGCCAAGCGCGAACCCGGCCGGCGAGGAAATCGATGTAGGGCGGCTGGTCGTTCAAGCAAGGGATATGCTGGAACCAATCGCCGCCGGCATGAAGGAACGACTCTTTACCTTCGACCGCGATCTCTTCGAGCGTCTCCAGGCAGTCGGTGACGAAGGCCGGCGTCATCACGAGCAGGCGCTTTTTCCCGTCTTTCGGCAGGCGTTCCAACTCGTGGTCGGTGTAAGGCGTGATCCACGGCTCGCCGGCGAGCCGCGACTGGAACGACACGGTGTGTTTGTCGGCGGAGATGCCGGCGCGTTTGACGAAGGCCTGGGTGGTCTTGATGACCTGCGCTTTGTAACAAGTTGCGTGCGCGGGACTGCACGTGTTGCAGCAATCGTTCACCACCATGCAGTGCGCGTGGGACGAATCGGCCTCGCGCAGGTGGCGCTGCGGAATGCTGTGATAACTCACCAAGAGCATGTCGTGCGGTTGCGCGAGATAAGGGGCGGACACTTGATAAAGCGCCTCGATGTAGTCGGCGTCTTCGTAGAACGGCTGCACCGTATCCATGCGGAACGGATCGCCGAGGCGCGCGGCTTCTTCGCGGACTTTAACGACGACGGTTTCCCACGACGACATCGCGTAGTGGGGATATTGAGGGAAGAGCAGGATATCCGTCACGCTGTCGGCGGCCATTTGCGTGAGCACGGAAGCGATGGATGGGTTGCCGTAGCGCATCGCCAAATACACGGGTGCTTCGGCGCCGAGTTCCGCAACGAGTTTTTCGCGGACGCTGATCGACGTCACGACGAGCGGAGAACCTTCAGCGGTCCAGATTTCCTGATACGCCTTGGCTGACTTGGGCGAGCGAAACGGGGTGATGAGGCCGTTGACCAGAATGGTGCGGAGCAGCTTCGAGCGGGGCTTGTCGATCACGCGTTCGTCACCGAGGAACTCGTTGAGATAACGACGCACGTCGGGGACGGACGTGGAGTCAGGTGAACCGAGATTGACGAGGAGGACGGCGCGCTTGGACATGCGGCCGGATTGGTCGGATTTTTTAGGCCAATGTCAACCGAGGCTCACGCTTTGGAGTCCCTGCGCAGTCCGCTGATGAGCGCGATCAACCGATGCACGTTTTCCGGGGCGATACGGTCGGTGATCACGGTGCGCGGATAGTTATACTCAATGTCCAAGTGCAACCCGTCTTCGCTGCCGGGGCGGACGAAATCCTCCACGAAATCCATGCCTCCCCGGGGTTTGATCCAGTGGTAATACGGATCGGGGTCGTCCGACTCGATCACGATGTGGTCGTGAAGGAAAATGTGGCAGTAAAGGGTGAGGTCCCGGAACGACGCGAACCACGTCGGGGGATTGATCAACTGATCTCGAATTATGAGGTTCATCGAGGAAGATTGTTTAGCATGCCCACTGCCAAGATCGGCGCAACCCGGTGCAAAATTAAGGGTGGCTTGGGCAAAAAGCGCGGTGAGTTTAGCCTTTTATCCGGCTGAAACTGCCTTCATGCGTGAAGGCTTCGAACTATGAGCACTCCGCGCAAACCTGTCCTCCTCATCATCCGCGACGGCTGGGGCTGCAATCCGCACCCCGAGCAGGCGTCCACCAACGCCGTGGCCCTGTCCAAGAAGCCGACCGACGATGCGCTCCAAGCCACCGCTCCGGTCGCTTACGTGTCCGCCAGCGGGCTGGATGTCGGTCTGCCCGATGGCCAGATGGGCAACTCCGAGGTGGGCCACGAAAACATCGGCGCCGGTCGCATCGTGGACCAAGAACTCGTTCGCCTGAACAAGCTCTTCTCCGAAAAGCAGCTGGCCAACAACGCCACGTGGCACGGGGTGGTTGCCCGCATCAAGGCGTCCCCGACCGCCAAGCTCCACCTCATGGGCATCGTCTCCGACGGTGGCGTCCATGGCATGCTGGAGCACCTCTACGGCCTGCTCGTGCAAGCGAAGCTCGACGGCATCCCGGCTGATCGCGTGTTCATCCACGGGTTCACCGACGGGCGCGACACGCCTCCCTCCGGCGGTCTCGGCTACGTGCGCCAAGTCGAGGCGAAGATCAAGGAGCTCGGCTACGGTCGCATCGCCTCGATCACCGGCCGCTTCTGGGCGATGGATCGCGACAACCGCTGGGAGCGCGTGCAGAAGGCCTACGATGCCCTCACCGGCCGCGCGTTTGCCGCCACCGCGCCTTCCGCCGAAGCCGCCATTCAAAACTACTACGACAAGCCGCTCAGCGAGACGCAGAAGGGCGATGAGTTTGTCCCCGCGACCGCCATCGTGGACGCCGCCGGCAAGCCGCTCGCGACCTTCCAAAACGGTGACGCTGTCGTGTTCTACAACTATCGCGGCGACCGTCCGCGCGAGATCACCAAGGCCTTCGTCCTCGATCAATTCGATGGTTTCGACCGTGGTCCGAAGCTCGATCTCTACTACGCGACCATGACCGAATACGAAGCCGGCCTGCCGGTGAAGGTCATCTCGCCCAAGCCCGAGAAGTTGAAGAACATCCTCGGCGAGGTCGTATCCAACGCCGGAATACCCCAGTTCCGCTGCGCCGAGACCGAGAAGAACCCGCACGTGACGTTCTTCTTTAATAACTATCGCAAAGATCCGTTCCCCGGCCAGGTCAACGCCTGCCCGTCCAGCCCCAAGGTTCCCACCTACGACATGCAGCCCGAGATGAGCGCGGCCGAGGTGACCGCCTTTTCGAAAGAGGCGATTCTGTCCGGTAAATACGGCTTCATCGCGGTCAACTACGCCAACCCTGACATGGTTGGTCATACCGGTTCGCTGCCCGCCACGATCAAGGCATGTGAGGCGACCGACGCTGGCGTCGGCGAGTTGCTCGCTGCCCTCAAGCAGGTGGGCGGCAAAGCCCTCGTCTGCGCCGATCACGGCAACGCCGAGCAGATGTGGGACGCCGAACTCAAGGGCCCGCATACCGCGCACACGCTCAACCTCGTCGAGGTGTTCGTGGTCGGCGAAGGGTTGACCAAGGCCGGCACCAAGACGCGTTCGGGTGGTCGATTGGCGGACATCGCTCCGACGATTTTGGACCTGATGGGCTTGCCCAAGCCGTCCGAGATGACGGGCGAGAGCCTGATCGTTCGCTGATAGTGATTGATGCCGCGCGCGTGCGGCCACGGAGGCCGCACGCGCGAGAGGCAGAGAGGCAGTCGGGCTGGGCGGTTGTTTTATCAATGGCGCCCGGCCAAATCCCCGGCGAGGACCAGCACACGGGTGTCGGGCGAAGCGGATCGCAGCGCCTTCAAGTCATCGGCCGTCGTCGCAGCCGAATGCGGGGTGTTATCCAGAACCACCATCATCGCCTTGCCCCAAGAGAGTCGCTGGCAGGCGCTGGCGACCGACGTTAACCAGATGATGGATACGTGGCCGTCAGTCTGGAGGAGGAAGTCTTTCACCACCGTGCTGATCCGCGGATCTTCAGTGACCACGAAAACCACGGGTGCCGGGATGGAACGCACGCAGACTGACTGGATGACTTGGCGGTCAGAGACGTAAGCGCGCGTGTTCATGGGGAGATGGGTTTTGTTGCTAATAAACTGCCGGTTAACTCTAGGGCCGGCTATCGGGGCTTTCCTTCCGTTCGGCTCAGGAAAATACCCCGGTATTCGACGGTCGGGCAGGGGACGGGCGGA
>CBRAFO010000077.1:0-18216 GCA_967755175.1 uncultured Opitutaceae bacterium
GGCATCGAGCGGATGAGCTTTTGCACATCGAGGATGTTCAGACGTGGGACGCCGTCCCCGCCAATGTAGCCGGCGTGGCCGCGCACGCTTTGGTCTCCGCCGGCGCAGAAGGCGTATTTGCCGTCCGTATGCGGGCCGGCGCCAGTAAGGAGGACCACGCCCACCGAAAGATCTTCGCGCGCGTCGATGAGCGCATCGTGCATTTCCATCACCGTCTCGGGACGGAACGCGTTGCGCTTTTCGGGACGGTTAATCGTGATTTTCGCGATACCGTCGGCTTTGTGGTAGAGGATGTCGGTGTAGGTCTTGGCGACCTTCCAGGCGGGTAGACTCATGGCGTCAGACGGTGTGCATGGGCCGGTCGGCGTCAACGCGCCTGCGATCCGGCAAAGCAATTTACTGCGATGATTAAAAAGGGGTTGGATTGCGCAGATTGCTTCGTGAGGATCGATATTCAATGAACGGCGCTCACGCTGACTCCTCCTCCGTAAAGACACCGGTAAAGCTTGGGCTCTGCCTTGGGGCACTGGGCATTGTGTTTGGCGACATCGGGACCAGCCCGCTCTACACGATGCGGGAGTGTCTCCACTATCTGCCCGACGTGGACAAAGCCGAAGGCGTTCTCGGCATCCTGTCTCTGATGTTCTGGTCCTTGTTCCTCGTGGTGTGTTTCAAATACATCGCTTTCGTCATGCGGGCCGACAACCGAGGGGAAGGCGGCATCTTCGCCCTGCTCGCGTTGTCGCACAAAGGAGGTCCGGAAACCGGCGAAGGCATTCGTCGCGGCTTGGGTTTGCGCACCTTGTTGATTCTGGCCGGCGCGGCATTGCTCTTTGGCGACGGCGTCATCACGCCGGCGATCTCCGTCTTGGGTGCGGCCGAGGGTTTTATCACGTTCAATCCGGGCTTTGAGCGATACGTCGTGCCCACTGCGGTCGTGATTTTGGCTGGGTTATTTTTGGTTCAGCGCAAAGGCACCGATGCCATCGGACGCCTATTCGGTCCGATCATGTTGGTCTGGTTCGTGACCTTGGGCGCACTCGGAATGATGCATCTTTTCGACGCCATGGAGGTTTTCCACGCCCTTAATCCGGTGCATGGCTTCAATCTTCTCTGGAATCACCCCGGGCAAGCGACCGCCTTGCTCGGCGGCATCGTGCTCACCATCACGGGTGCCGAAGCTCTCTATGCCGACATGGGCCATTTCGGTCGTCCCGCCATCGTGCGAGCATGGTATTTCGTGGTTTTCCCGGGATTGCTCCTGAACTATTTCGGCCAAGGTGCCTATGCGATCGCGCATCCGAATGACGGCACGAATCCCTTCTTTGCGCTCGCGCCGGACGGACCATTACGCGTCGGGCTGGTGGTTCTCTCCATATTAGCGGCAATCATCGCCAGCCAGGCACTCATCTCTGGAACGTTTTCGCTGACGCGGCAGGCCATCCAGCTCGGCTACTTCCCCCGACTGAAGATCCTTCATACGAACGCCGAACAAGAGGGGCAGATTTACGTGCCCCTGATGAATTTCTTCCTCGCGGTCGGCTCGATCGCAATCGTCATCGGCTTCGGCTCCAGCTCACATCTCGCATCGGCCTACGGTATCGCCGTGACCGGCACGATGGCCGTGACTTCCTACGCGTTTTTCCGCGTTACCCAGCTGCACTGGAAATGGCCGCTGGGCATGGCGATCACCCTGTGCGTGATTTTTATGATCTTCGACCTGATCTTCTTCGGGTCCAATCTTCATAAGATTTCGGACGGCGGCTGGCTCCCCCTCAGCATGGCCGCCGTGGTGCTCGCCATTATGCACACGTGGAGAAGCGGACGAAACGAGATCCAAGAAAAGGTCTATGGCGGCGCGATCAACGAGCTGGAGCTTTCGCAGGTGGCCAAGAGCAAAAACATCGTGCGCGTGCCCGGCAGCGCCGTGTTCATGGTGGCCACCCCCAAAGGAACTCCCCTCGCCCTGCTCCATCACCTCAAGGCCAACAAGTGCCTTCAGCAAACCGTGGTCTTGCTTACCATCGGCACGGTCGAAGTCCCCGCAGTGGACGATGAAGAACGCATGACTCTCGAATCCATGGGCGAAGGTATCTGGCGCGCCGTTGGCCGCTACGGCTACATGGAATCTCCCTCGGTCAACAAGCTCGTTGATCGCATCAAGGCCCAAGGCGTGCCGATTAACCCGCAAGGCACGACCTATTATTTCAACCGTGAAATGATCATCACCGGCGGCACGGCGCGCATGTTCGAATGGCAGAAAAACCTCTACGCGTTCCTCAGCCGTAATGCGCGTCCGGTGAAGGATTATTACCAGATCATGCCGACACAGATCATCGAGATCGGCCTGCCCGTGCAGCTGTAGGCATGAAGCGCGTTGTTGGTGTTATTGAATAACTCGCACGGTAGCGTGGCTTGCTTCCTGCACGGGTGACGGTGTGACCACGCGTCTTCTCAACCCATTCAAACCGCTTTCACGCGATCGATCCTTCGCGTGGCTGCTCGGCTTGCATGGACTCGCGCTGATGGTCGTGTTTCCGCTGGGGCCGCAACAGGCTAGGCTGTGGCATCCGGGGGTGGCCGGGATCGCCGCGTCGGTCGCCGCCTTTCCGGTCTCCGCAATGATCGCAGCGCTGATCGCCCGACGCGCGACCCGCCTGCCGGTCGAACCCCGCACGCTCGCGATCCTGGGGCTTATCGGGGTGTTGCCCGCGATTCTCTCCACGGGCTACTTCACATTTTTCGTGGCCCGCGCCGTGGCCGGCCTTGCCGCCGGCGTGAGCATCACAGCAGTGCACCGAGCCTTGCCAGTCGGCTCGTCTCCAGCCGCAGCCAAGTTCGCCGGACGCATCGTCGCATTCGGGATGCCCGCCTGCATACTCGCGGCCACGTTGTTCGACTGGCGCGCGGCATGTATGCCGATGGGAATTGGCTTCGTGTCGATCGCGTTAATCGCAATCGGCTCCAGCCGCCACGGCTCACCAACCTCCACGTCCACGTCCGCTTTCGCCACACAACGTCCATCGCTCAACGAAGCGGTGCCCGCAGCCTTGATCGCCACTAGCGCATTGGCGTTTGTGAGTGGATCTTACCTTACGGTTCTCTCGGGTTTTCTCGTCTTCAACGCCGGCCACACCGAGCTGCACATTCCGGCGGCCCTGCTAATCGGCGCGTTGCTCGGGCTGCTCGTGCCGGTAGCGATGTCACGGCTCAACCAAAGCCTGGCTCCGCGAGCCGTGTATGCCGTCACGCTGACCGCCGCCGCGTTCAGCGTGTTAAGTTTACTCACCGTCCGAAGCGCGTTTCCCGCGACGCTGGCGCTTGGACTCATCGGATGCTTTCTCGCGATCAACGCTGCGCGGCACCTCGCACTCGCCGGATTGGTCACGCCGCGCCTGCGGCCCGATGACACGACCGCGCACAACACCCACACCTACATCGCACACTGCACGGGCTCTGGACTCGGGGCGATCTGTGCGGGACTGCTCGTTCACGCGACGCCGAACAAAACGCTTACCGGCATGAACCCGCTGCTCATCTGCGGACTCACTGCCACCCTGCTCGCGCTCGCCACAGGCCTCGCTGCGGCTCAGCCGACCACATCGCCAGCCGCCTGCGCCGCTGCGGCGAAGAGCCGCTGGCGCGTGGCCACGTCACTATTGCGGTCGGTGCGCACCTCGATCACGCGCGCGCCGGAAACACCGACCTGAGCACGGAGACGCTCCGCGAGTTGCGCGGGCGTTGCCACAAGCTCATGAGGCACGTCGTAGGCCGCGCACAGCTTCGCGAAATCCACCCGTTGCGGCGTCGCCCAATACTCCTCGAAGGGCGGATTGAATTTCGCCACTGGCAGGTGCCCGAAAATACCGCCTCCGCAATTATTGATGAGCACGATGGTGAGCGAGCCCTTGAGCTTCGCCGTCACCAAAAATCCGTTAGTGTCGTGCAACAACGAAAGATCGCCCGTGAGCAACACGGTCGGCGCGCCCGCATGCGCCACACCCAGCGCCGTCGAGAGAGTCCCATCGATTCCGTTCGCGCCGCGGTTGGCCAGCACGCACGGGCCATCGCTCCGCACCGGAGCCAAGTATTCCAGATCGCGCACCGGCATGCTGCTCGCGACGAAAAGCACTTGATCCGTCGAGAGAGTTTCCGCGACCGTCCGCGTGAACCCGCCCTCGAACCCAGGCTCATTCACTACCCGCGCCAATACGGATTGAGCCGCCGCTTCCGCACGCGCCCATGCCTCCGACCACGCACGTTCCGCCGGTGCGACCGCAAACGGCAATCGCTCCACACCCTCCGCATCCGGGCGCACCACCCGCATGCGCGTCCGCCCATGCAAGCTGTCGCGATTACCCGTCCGCCCCGTGATGTAAATCGTCTCGACGTCGATCACCGTCAGCCAAGCGCGCAGCACCTTGCTCGTGGGCAACTCACCCAAGACCACCACACATTCCGGCCTCAAAGCCGCCGCCGCCCGCGCATCACGCAAAATCGCATCATAAGCCGCGACAACCCTGGCGCCGCCGACAGACCGCAACCGCGCGGGTGAAAGCGCGTCGGCCAGCACCGGCCAGCCTGAGTCCGCAAACAGGCGATCAATCGCTTCGTGTGACCAACCGTTGCCCGCGATCACCAACCCGCGTTTTCCGGTCACGTCTCCCAAAAGCGCGGAGGGCCGAACCAATCCGTCGCCGACCACAGACTGTGGCCCCGAGAAAAACGCCTCCCAATCGCACGCCTCCAATCCCTTCGTGGTCCCATCCTCGATCGGCACCAACGGATCGCGAAACGGCGCATTCAAATGCACCACTCCGCCCGTCGCCGCTCGCTCAACCGCATGCGCAACCGTCTGTCGCAGATAGCGCAAGAGCGGCAACGTCGCCCCCGGCACCGCTAACTCGTGATAAAACTCCACGAAGCCACCGAATATCTTCTGCTGATCGATAGTTTGCCCCGACGCACAATCCCGCATCTCCGGCGGCCGATCCGCCGTGATCACGATCAACGGAACCGCGCTCTCGTGCGCCTCGACGACCGCCGGAAAGTAATTCGCCCCCGCCGTGCCGCTCGTGCAAACCAACAGCACCGGCCGACGCGTCTGTTTAGCCAACCCAAGCGCAAAAAAAGCCGCCGAACGCTCGTCCAACACCGGCACGGCCTCGACTCCCGGATGGCGCACCAACGCCATGGTCAACGGAGTCGAACGTGATCCCGGCGAAACGACCGCATGCGTCACCCCGCGCCTCACCAGCGTCTCCACGAGCACGCTGCACCACAAGGTGTTGGTATTCCGGAAATCCAAGGGCGTCATTCCCGCCCACCCTGCCGCTTCCGCTTTCAATCTCAACCCGAGAATCCATCCGGCATCGAGTAACCTATTAGGTTACTCGACGCCGGGTTTTTACGCCCAGAAGATCCCCATTTTCCCTATCGCCAACCCCCTTTGCGCCCTGTTGAGATGAGGCTCATTTTTTCGACCATGTTGACCCTCCGCGGCTCCTCCGCCCTCTCCGAATTCCGTCTCAACAAACTGCTCAACGACCTCGTCTCCGCCGGCCTGCCCGTCGCCGCCGTGTCCGCCGAGTTCGTCCATGTCGCGGAACTCACCGGCGAACTCACCGCCGCCGAACACGAGGTCTTGGTGAAGCTCCTCACCTACGGCCCGCGCCGCGCCTCCGCCGCCGTCACCGGCCTCGTTCAAGTCGTCGCCCCCCGTCCCGGCACGATTTCGCCGTGGTCCTCCAAGGCCACCGACATCGCTCACATCTGCGGTCTCACGTCCATCAAACGCATCGAGCGCGTCATCGCCTACACCATCGACCTCGGCGGAAACGCGCTCTCGTCCGACGACACGAAGCTCCTCCTGGCCAAGCTCCACGACCGCATGACCCAGGTCGTCTTCGCTGACCTCGACACCTGCGCCACGCTCTTCAGCCACGAGACGCCTCGCGCTATGACGAGCGTGCCCGTCCTCTCCCAAGGTCGCGCCGCCCTCGTTGCCGCCAACACGTCCCTCGGCCTCGCTCTCGCCGACGACGAAATCGACTACCTCGTGAAGGCCTTCACCGGCCTCAAACGCGACCCGAACGACATCGAGCTCATGATGTTCGCGCAGGCCAACTCCGAGCACTGCCGCCACAAGATTTTCAACGCCACCTGGGACATCGACGGACAGCCGCAAGACAAGTCGCTGTTCCAGATGATCAAGAACACCTATAACCTCCACAGCGAAGGCATTCTCTCCGCCTACAAGGACAACGCCGCCGTCCTCGCCGGCACCGTCGGTGGCCGTTTCTACGTCAACCCCAAGACCGGCGAATACGCCGCCCACGAGGAGCCCATCCACATCCTCTGCAAGGTCGAGACGCACAACCACCCCACCGCCATCTCCCCGTTTGCGGGCGCCGCCACCGGCTCCGGCGGCGAAATCCGCGACGAAGGCGCCACCGGACGCGGCTCCAAGCCCAAGGCCGGCCTCTGCGGCTTCACCGTATCGAACTTAAAACTACCCGGTGCCGTTCAGCCTTGGGAAGCCGACCACGGCAAACCCGCCCGCATCGTCTCCGCCCTCGACATCATGATCGACGGCCCCCTCGGCGCCGCCGCCTTCAACAACGAATTCGGCCGCCCCAACATCAACGGCTACTTCCGCACCTACGAGCAGTCCGTCCCCACCGCCGACGGCACCAGCGAGCTTCGCGGCTACCATAAGCCCATCATGCTCGCGGGCGGCTTGGGCAACATCCAGGAAGGCCACATTCAAAAAGGTGATATTCTCCCCGGCGACCACCTCATCGTCCTCGGCGGACCCGCCATGTTGATCGGTCTCGGCGGCGGCGCAGCCTCCTCGATGGCCAGCGGCTCCGGCAACGAAGACCTCGATTTCGCCTCCGTCCAACGCGAAAACGCCGAGATGGAACGTCGTTGCCAGGAAGTGATCGACCGCTGCTGGGCGCTCGGCGCCGAGAACCCCATTTCCTTCATCCACGATGTCGGTGCCGGCGGTATCTCCAACGCCCTCCCCGAACTCGTCAACGACGGCGGACGCGGCGGCAAATTCGACCTGCGCAAAGTCCCCAACGACGAGCCCGGCATGGCTCCGCACGAGATCTGGTGCAACGAGTCCCAGGAGCGTTACGTGATGGCCGTTCCTCCCTCGCGCATCGAGACCTTCAAGGCGCTCTGCGAACGCGAACGCTGCCCCTTCGCCATCGTCGGCACCGCCACCGAGGAGAAGAAACTCGTCCTCGAAGATCCGTATTTCAAGAACACGCCCATCGACCTGCCGCTCGACGTGCTCCTCGGCAAACCGCCGCGCATGCACCGCGTCGCGAACACCCTGGCCCGCCCGCAACACGCCCTCGACCTCGGTGACCTCACGCTCGCCGAAGCCGTCCGCCGCGTGCTCGTCCACCCGACCGTCGCCGACAAGACGTTCCTTATCTCCATCGGCGACCGCACCATCACCGGCCTGATCCACCGCGATCAGATGGTCGGCCCGTGGCAGGTCCCCGTGGCTGATTGCGCCGTCACCGCCGCCGCCTTCGACGTTTACACCGGCGAAGCCATGTCGATGGGCGAACGCACGCCCGTCGCCGTCAACAATGCCGCCGCCTCCGCCCGCCTCGCCGTCGGCGAAGCGTTGACCAACCTCGCCGCCGCCCAAGTCGGCGACCTCGGCAAAGTTAATCTCTCCGCCAATTGGATGGCCGCCCCCGCCCTCCCCGGCGACGGTGCCGATCTCTACGCCGCCGTCAAAGCCGTCGGTATGGAACTCTGTCCCGCCCTCGGCATCACGATTCCAGTCGGCAAGGACTCGATGAGCATGAGCACCGTCTGGAAAGACGCTGGCACCGGCGACCAGAAGCGCGTCACCGCTCCCACGTCGCTCATCATCTCGGCCTTCGCCCCGGTCGCCGACATCCGCCTGTCGCTCACCCCGCAGCTCATCACCGACGCCGGTGACACCGAACTCCTCCTCATCGATCTCGGTCGCGGACAAAACCGCCTCGGCGGCAGCATCCTCGCCCAAGTCGTTTCGCAAACCGGCGAAGCCACTCCCGACGTGGACAATCCCTATCACCTAAAGGGCTTCTGGAACGCCATCCAGCAACTCGGCCGCGAAGAAAAGATCCTCGCCTACCACGACCGCAGCGACGGCGGTTTGCTCGTCACGATCACCGAGATGGCCTTCGCCGGTAACACGGGTGTGGACCTCGAAGTGCCCGCCAGCCACAGCGCGTTCTCCGCGCTCTTCAGCGAAGAACTCGGTGCCGTTATCCAAGTGCGCGCCGACGACATGGACTACGTTTCGAGCGTTCTCCGTTCCAACGGACTCAAGACCTGCATCAGCCGCATCGGCACGCTCAATCCGCACCGCGCCCTCCGCGTCAAACGTGCGGGCCAGGAAATCCTCAACGAGAACCTTGTCGCCCTGCGCGCCGTGTGGAGCGACGTCACCCGTCGCATTGCCGGCCTGCGTGATAACCCCGCCTGCGCCGAGCAAGAGCACGCTCTCCGCGTTGATCGCACCAACCCCGGCATCACCCCGAAGGTCACGTTCGATTACACCACAGCGCCCGCCATCACCGGCAAGGCTCGTCCGCCCATGGCGATCTTGCGCGAACAAGGCGTGAACGGCGAAGTCGAGATGGCCGCCGCCTTCACCCGCGCCGGCTTCAAGGCGATCGACGTCCATATGACTGACATCCTCTCGGGCCGTATTTCGCTGAAGGATTTTCGCGGCCTCGCGGCCTGCGGCGGCTTCAGCTACGGCGATGTGCTCGGTGCCGGCGAAGGCTGGGCCAAGAGTGCGCTCTTCAATCCCCGCGCCCGCGACGAGTTCAGCGCCTTCTTCGCCCGCACGGACTCGTTTGCCCTCGGCGTGTGCAACGGCTGCCAGATGATGAGCAACCTCCACAGCATCATCCCCGGCGCCGAAGGTTGGCCGCGCTTCGTGCAGAACAAATCTGAACGCTTCGAAGCCCGCGTCGCCTCGCTCAAAATCGAGAAGAGCCCGAGCATCCTGTTCGCCGGCATGGAAGGATCCGTCCTCCCCATCGCGATCGCGCATGGCGAAGGCTTCGCCGAGTTCACCTCTACCGACGCCTCCGCAGCCTTCAGCGCGTCCGGCCTCGTGTCGGCACGCTACGTGGACAACAAGCACCAAGTCACGCAGCACTACCCGCTCAACCCGAACGGCAGCCCGCACGGCATGACCGCGCTCACGACCACCACCGGCCGCGTGACGATCATGATGCCGCACCCCGAACGCGTCTTCCGCACCGTGCAGCACAGCTGGGCGCCGAAAGCCTGGGCCGCGAACGACAACAGCCCCTGGATGCGCCTCTTCGAGAACGCGCGGACTTGGGTCGGGTGAGGTTAGAATGAAGCAGGCGTTTCACTGAACATGAATCGTCGCGCCTTTACTCGCCTTCTTCTCGCCAGCCCCTTCGCGCTCAATTCTTGGGCGCGAAGCGAAGTTGTTTCAAAATCCCTGAACATTTCGGTGGAGTTGGAAACAGTGCGCCAAAAATACCGCCTCCCGGCGCTCGCATCTATCGCCACGTTAAATGGCAAGGTCTGCGAGTTATCGGCTGTAGGTGTGCGCAAAGAAGGCTCGTCAGTCGCAGTCACTACCGAAGACCGGTTTCATATTGGCTCCTGCACGAAGAGCATGACGGCAACGCTGGTCGCGATGTTCGTCGAGGACGGCAAACTCACTTGGGATACCACCCTTGCCCAAGCGCTGCCCCAGTTGCGCAACCTTCACCCCGGCTTCGCTGGTGTCACATTGGATCAACTACTGCGCCACAAGGGCGGCCTGCCGACCGATGCACCTGCCGCCCCGTGGAGTCAGGCTTGGAAGAAAACCGGAACGCCGATGACTCAACGTGCGGAATTTGTTTCTTCGCTGCTCTCAGCACCACCCGCCTACGCACCGGGAAACCAATTTGTTTACTCCAACCAAGGCTATGCCATCGCGGGCCACATTTTGGAAACAATCGCCAAGCGCCCTTGGGAAGAGCTGATTCGCCAACGCCTGTTTGTCCCCCTTGGCATGAAGTCGGCTGGCTTTGGTATTCCCGATAAACTAGGCCAGCTGACCGAACCTTGGGGCCATGTGCGCAAAGGCGACCTCTGCGTTCCGGTTCAACAAGACAATCCTCCCGCCATCGGTCCGGCCGGAACCGTGCATTGTTCGCTCGGCGATCTCGCTGCCTACGCCCGGCTACACCTTGATGAAGGTAAAACACTAGGAGTGCTGCCCCCGCCTGCTTTTCACCACCTGCACACACCGCTTGCAGGCGATGATTATGCGTGCGGCTGGTTCAGTGTCCCCCGTCCTTGGGCCCGTGGCAGCGCACTCAATCACGCCGGTTCCAATACGATGTGGTATGTGGTCATGTGGCTCGCGCCGGCGCGAGATTTCGCGGCCATTGCTGCCACCAATGTCGCCGGAGATGCCGCCACCCAAGCCTGTGATGAAGTGGTCTCGGGCTTGATCCAACGCTGGCTTTAACCGCCGCCCAGATCCGAGGATGGCTCATAAAACCAACCTGTCCGGCGCTCGCTTCACGACCACCGTCGTCCGGCTGGAAACCGGCATGCGTTACCACGCGCTTCCGGTGCCCGATGACATCGCCGAAAAACTCAAGACGGCTGGTGTGCGCCGGCTCATCGCCACGATCAACGGGCATATCTGCAAACGCGCTCTCCAGAACCATGCCGACGGCGGGAGCTATCTGATCGTTGGCCAAGATCTACTCAAACAATGCGGCTTGAAGCGCGGCTCGACCGCCACCGTTTCGCTCGTCCCGGATCCAGAGCCGGGTGAGTTGGAAATGCCGGATGCCTTCGCCCTCGTCCTCGAACAAGACCCGGCTGCTCGCGAACGCTGGGCTACGTTTCCCGTCGGTCGCCAGCGTTCCCTGCTCCACTTCATCACCAGCGCCAAGCAGGAGGCCACGCAGATCAAGCGCTCGTGGGAACTCGCCGAGAAGATTCGCACCCACAGTCTCTACGGCGACACACCTCGGTAGCAGCTAAACGATTGCCACCCGAATCACGGCCCCGTTTTTTCAGCTTGTGACAACGTTCGCTCCCGCGGACGCCCTCATCTGGATTTCATGGACGCATCACCTCGCCAAACCCATCCAACCCCGGTGCACCTCTCCCCGGCTGAGGCTGAACGCGACCGGCTGTTCCATCTTTCGCTCGATCTCCTCTGCATCGCCGGGCTCGACGGCTATTTCAAACAGGTCAACCCGTCCTGGACCCGCGCCTTGGGCTGGTCGCGCGAAGAACTGCTCTCACGTCCGGTCGCCGACTTCATGCACCCGGACGACCGCGAGCGCACACTCTTGGCTCGCGCCGCTCTCGCACGTGGCATCCCGTTGCGCGATTTCGAAAATCGTTACCTGTGCAAGGACGGCTCCTTCCGGTGGCTTTCGTGGCAGTCATCCATCGAGCCAAACGCATCCACCGTGTTCGCCGTCGCCCGCGACATCACCGAGCAGAAGCGGCGGGACCATGATCGCCTGATTCTGAGCAAGCTGGAGTCCACCGGCGTCCTCGCCGGCGGCATTGCCCATGATTTCAACAACCTTCTGGCCAGCCTCCAACTGAGCCTCGAACTGATCCGTTTTTCCGGTGCCACGAATGAACGACAAAAGCAGTTCCTGGCTCAAAGCCTGAGCATCGTTCATTCGGCGCAGTCCCTCACTCAAAAGCTCCTCACGTTCACCGAAGGAGGCGTGGACGATCGCAAGGTGATCGGCCTGCAATCACTCCTACAGGAAGCGATGGACATCGCACTCAGCGGTTCAGCCATCCGCGGCGAAACCCTGATTTCATCCGATCTGCACCCGGCGAGCGTGGATGAAGCGCAGATCAGCCAAGTCGTGCGCAATCTGGTCCTCAATGCGTGTGAGTCCATGCCCAACGGCGGCACCGTTCGTCTGAGCGCCGAAAACCAGCGCGTGAGTGGCGGCTCGCCGGGAGACGAACTTCCCGCGGGTGACTACCTCCGCATCAGCGTGACCGACGAGGGCGCCGGCATCGCCGAAGACGTGCTGCCCAAAGTCTTCGACCCCTATTTTTCGACCAAGAAACGTGGACACGAAAAAGGCATGGGACTGGGGCTCACCATTTGCCGCACGATAATCAAAAAGCATGGTGGCTCGATGACGGTCGATTCCGTCCCGGGGCAAGGAACGACGGTGTGTTGTCACCTGCCCGCTGTCCCTGCGGCGCTGCACGTCTCCGTCGGCAGCACCGCCCCCGTTCCGAAACGGGCCGCGTCAGGCCAACGCATCTTGGTGATGGATGACGAGGCGTCGTTGCTCGAAATGGTGTCACAGACGCTCCTCTTCCTGGGTTACGCCGTAGAGACCGCGAGAGACGGCGAGGAGGCGGTCTCGCTCTACCAACGCGCGCTCGCAAACGGAACGCCATTCGCCGCGGTGCTACTCGACCTCACGGTGCGTGGTGGCATGGGTGGCGCAGAAACGATCCAACGCATGCTCGCAGACGACCCAGACGTTCGCGGGGTATTAATGACCGGCTACGACCAGGCGCAGACCTTTCGAGATTATGCGAACCACGGCTTCAAATATGCCCTGTCGAAGCCCTTTTCCATGGACCGCCTCCGTGCTGCGCTGGCCGAAGTGATCGGCGCAACGGCCTAAGGCGGATTGAGAGTAAAGAATGTAGGAGCCTGCTTGCAGGCGATGGTTTGATGTGGGAGCGAGCTCGCTCGCGATGTTTGACCCTCGCGAGCAAGCTCGCTCCCACGCTCGGAAATCGCCTGCAAGCAGGCTCCTACATTCGGACAGACCGGAGGACTCCGCTGCTCAGTGCCCAACCGCACCGTCGGCCGCTGCGCTCACATCGACTTCGCCGGCCAGCGCTTTTTCCACCCAACGTTTGATGCGCAGCAGGCCTTCGCGGCGTTGCGGTAGCTCAGGTTTCATCGTGGTCAACAGGTTGACCACCGTCGCCGCGTAATCGTGCGCATTCGCCGACATGATGCTCTTCAACTCAAATGGGTTGATCTCACCGCGACGGATCATCTCTCGCGCTTCACGCTCAAGCTCCATGTTGCTTCCACCCGGCGCATCACCGCGGTCGCCTTTGCCTTGCGGACGCCCGCCGCCGCCACCGCCGCCTTCGGCACCGTCGCTTGAACGCGCCTCTTCCTTGCCGCGCGGCTCATGCTCCATCTGCGCCGGGTATTCCTTCCCATCGCGTCCCGTTACCCGCTCCGTCTTGGCGATCTTGCCCGACTTGGTGAGTTCCGACCGGCGCGTGCGCACGAGTTCGGACGACACTTTGCAGATCTCGGCGATCACCGGATTGGCGCGATCCGGCCACTCTTCGAGCGCGATCTCCACCGCGTTACGTTTGTCGGCATTGTTGCGGTAAACGCCGTTCGTCACATTTGCGCCGAGCGCGTGCTTGAGCGCGTCGCTGCGACCGCCCGGTTGCACCTCCGCGAGAATCGAAGGCTGCTGGAGTCGCTTCGCCGCCAAATAACGGTGAAACCCATCGGCGAGCCAATAGGTGGCTCCGTCGTAATAGACGGAGATCGGCGGGAAGATTGCCCCGTTCGCCATTTCCTCGGCGTAACTCTCAATCGCTTCGTCGCTGGTTTTCACCCGCGCCTGGGTGCCGCCGTAAACATCAATCAAATCGAGGGAGAGCGTCTTGGTCTGCATGAAGAAAAGAGGCCGGTTCTGGAAACGGACACCGGCATGCGCAAGGGCAAAACACCACGAGTCGCTCCAACCCTCCGCGCCCGTGCCTTAACGGTGTCTCAACCGTATCTCCGCCTTAAACATCCACATGAAGGCCGCCGGGCTTGCTTCGAAAAAACCGGCCGGCAGCGTGCTGGAATGAAAACCCGCCCCCTCGGAAACACCGGACGCATGGTCAGTGAAATCGGCCTCGGCACGTGGCAGCTTGGCGCCGGTTGGGGCAACGTCACCGACGCGGTCGCCCTCGAAACCCTGCGCTCCGCCTATGATGCGGGCGTGACCTTTTTTGATACGGCGGACGTTTACGGCGACGGCCGGAGTGAGTCACTCATCGGAACGTTTTTGCGCGAGACTCCCGCCGCACGCGAAAAGGTCTTCGTCGCAACCAAGCTCGGGCGTCGCAACTGGCCGCACGGGTTCACCCGCGATCAAGTGCGTCAGTTCACGGAAGACTCGTTGCAGCGACTCGGCGTGGATGCCCTCGATCTGACCCAGCTCCACTGCATCCCGACCGAAGTCCTCAAACGCGGCGAGATGCTCGGTTGGCTCGAAGAGCTCAAGCAGGAGGGCAAACTCAAGGCCTACGGTGCGAGCGTCGAGTCGATGGACGAAGCACTGTTTTGCGTGGAGCACGGCGGTGTCAGCACGCTCCAGATCATTTTTAATATCTTCCGCCAAAAGCCGATTCACACCCTCTTCGCCGCCGCACTGGCTCGCAAAGTCGGCATCATCGTGCGCCTGCCTCTGGCGAGCGGATTGCTCTCCGGCAAGATGACCAAGCAGACGAGTTTCCCGGAGAACGACCACCGCCTCTTCAATCGCGATGGCCAGCACTTCAACGTGGGTGAGACGTTCGCCGGTCTGCCCTACGAGCTGGGCGTGGAGCTGGCCGATGAGCTTAAACAGCTCGTGCCCGAAGGCGTTTCCATGGCGGCTTGGGCGCTGCGTTGGTGCCTCGATTTCGAGGCGGTGAGCACCGTCATCCCCGGTGCCCGCAATCCCCAGCAAGTTCTCAGCAACGTCTCGGCCACGACCCTGCCGCCATTGGATTCGGCCGTGCACGAGAAGCTCGCGGAGTTCTACACGCGCGCCGTCGCGAAGAACATCCGCGGACCGTATTGAACCCAAAACGTATCCGCATTCCGCAGGCTCGAATGTAGGAGCCTGCTTGCAGGCGATTTCGGGCGTGGCACGGGCCTCTTGCCCATGGTTCGACCTCCGATCCCACGGGCAAGATGCCCGTGCCACCTCAAACCATCGCCTGCAAGCAGGCTCCTACATCTTACGGAATCCTCAACACCGTCGCCGCTCGCGTGAACGTCTCTTCACTGAAGCCCAACGCCTGCTTCAGCTGGGCGTCACGTTCGAGCGGATTGGCGATTGCCGCCGCAGCACGATAGTCGCGCCACGACAGCATCCCGCCCGCCCAAGGCAGCAATCCACTCGATGGCACCGGCAGATCACTGCCGTGCAGAATACGCTCCGCCAGCGGTCCGCTGGTGAGCCGGCGCAAGGCCGACGGACGCAGGCGAAAGTTGAGCGCGGCCAAGGCGCTGTTGTCCCCGTAGAGATTGGGAAAACGCGCCACCATTTCGGCGAACACGTCGAGGTAATCGGGGTCGAGCAACATCATGCCGGTCCCGCAATGCGCCGCGATGCAGGTGACACCGATTTCCAGCGGGCGCGTCAGCACGCGGGGCGAGGCCAGCTTCGCGTCCATCACCGGCATAGTCCGCTCGCTGCCAGTGTGCGCGAGGAGCGGCAAACCCGCCTCTGCCATGCGTTCAAGAAAGCGCGTATGCCGATGGTCGTTCCAGTCGATGCCCTGCACGTTGGGCAGGCACTTTAAGGCCGCCGCGCCGCCCGCGAGGCAGTTCTCCAGCTCATCAAACGCGTCGCGTCGCGAAGGATGAATCGAGACCGCTGCCAAGAACTCGGGATGCTCGTTCGCAAGACGGAGCACGTGGGCGTTGGAAACATAGAACGAAGCCTGTTCGGGCAGTGGCGTGCCGTCGTCGCGATACGGCAGCTCGTGCGCGAGCAACATCGCGCGGTCGATACGTGACGACCCGCGCACGTAAGCGAGCAGCCGTTCCGCATAAACGCGGTCGAAGTCCGGCCCGTGCAGATCACGCATCGTGAGTCCCACCGCGCGCACAAGGAAAGGCGCTCCGATGCGCGTGAGCCCGCGCGGCCGATACCAACAACCCGTGCCGCCGGTCCCGGTGCCGACAACGTGAACGTGACAGTCAATGCGCATGAAAAACTTCGTGACGTCGCCTGAGATGTCAGGGCGCCTTGGCCACAGGCTTAGGCGCCCACTCCGCCAGCAAGCGTTGAGCGGCGGTATAATCGGGGCTCTTGGCCAGCAACTCTCGGATCAGAAGAACCGCCGCTTCCTTGCTGCCCGCAGTGTTTAACTCACGGGCGATCTCCATGAGTTGGGCTGAGCGGAGGCGGTCACCATTGTTATAACGACGGGCGGCGGAGCGCAGTGCCACGAGGTCGCCTTGCCGTCCAAAGATACGCACTTCGTCACGAGAAAACTCCGCTTCACGCGCTTCGAGCCAAAGCGGTCGGGCAAAGCGGGCATCACGCAGATGTTTTAAGGCACCTTCGTAGTCGCCGGCCTTGGTCAACTCCTCGAGTCGGCTCAGGAAGTCGGCCTCGTTGAGCTCCACCCGGGCGGGCGTCGCCAAGATGGTAACGGACGCCATCGGGCGGGTGATCGTCACCACCGGTTTGGCGGCCTGGGCAATGGCGAGTTCCTCGTCCAATTCCTTACGTGCGGCTTCGATCGTGGTATTTTGAGGGTAAACACCCTGGGCAAAGGTGATAATTTCACGGGCTGTCGTTGCGCGCCCTGCTTTGCGCATATGAGCGATCAACCCCTTATAGAAAGTCACCGTGAACTGATGCCCACGCACCAAACCAACGAGGGTCGATTGCACGCCTTCCGATGGATCGAGCGCCGCGTGGATTTGCGCCTGCATGATATCACGCCAAGCGGAGGAAGCGGCTCCGGGAGTCGCCTTCGGGTCAGTTTCACTGGTCGCAAGCACAGCCGCCGCCCGCCGCCAGTCACCCTTCCCCACCAGTGCCTCTACGAGGTAGTGGTGAAAAACATCCAGTTGGAACCCCTGCTGCTGCGCATAGGCAACGAGGCGCTCAAGCATCGGCGCGTCGTTTATCTCGGCCAGCGGCGACGCCAATATCTGCAGATATTGAGGCGTGCTGCCAAATCGAAGCACGAACGCATCAAACGCCGCGTCCGCATCCGATCGGCGCCCTCCCAGCAGGTGCTGCACGATTCCGTAGATATAGACCCGCGGATCGGTGGGCGACAGCGTGCGCAGCTGCTCCAACGCGCGATCCATGCCGGCGTAGTCGCCCGCTTCGCGAAAGGCGCGCACTTGCAGGCGAAGAACCTGGGCATCCGCGCGAGAGCCCAGGCGATCAGCCCAAGCATTTAAAAACGCCAACGCTTCGGCGGACTTGCCTGCCTTGAGCAAGGCGAGCACGCGAAATTCGCTGATGACAGCATTGCCGGCTTCACCTTCGGACTCCGCGAGCGTCAGCGCCTCGTCAACCCGATCCATTCCCAGCAATGCCGCGAGTTTCTGCTGAATGAGCCACTTGCGATCCGCCGCCAGCGCGGGATTGTTCGCAATCAGGGCGAGTGCGCGATCACAGGTGCGCAGCGACCAAGCGTAGTTTTCGCTTTGCGCTGCCGACTTGATCATCGCCTCGACGTAATCGCGTCCCGGATACCGGGTAACCAGCCCTCCGTCGTAAATCTCGACCGCCAGTTTACGGGCGTTCATCGCAATGAACAGGTCTGCGAGCGTCTGGCGTCCTTCGATTTGACTGGGGTCGCGAATGAGGCCGACGCGCAGCTTGGCAATACCCGAACTCCACCGGCGTGCCTTGATGTCATCCAAGCCCTCGGCCACCAACGCCTGACCACGCAGCTTTTGGACGTGACTCCACCGCGTGGGCAAAATCAGGTCGGCGTAGGTGATCTTATTATAAGGATGCCGGCCAAACCAGAGGAGGAGCGCCAGCGCGCCGGTGAAATAAGCGATGACCGCCAACCCGGCCATCCACGCCAGCAAACCGCGGACGCTGATAACCACCCCGCGCAAACGGCCACCGTGGGAGCCTCGCGTATAAACCCCAAACAGTCCCAGGTGCCAGTCCGCTTCGATGCGCGAGCCGGTCCAGGAGAGCCTGAGTTTGGGAAAAGCCATGCGAAACAGCGCCGATCAGGCCCCGAGCGTGGTTTTCGCTCCGCGAACTGACTCGGCGATGTTCTCCTGATGCGTCTCAAGGTCGCCCTTGTTCGCGTTGAACTTCATCGAAACGGTCTTCGAGACACCGCGCTCTTCCATCGTCACACCGTAGATCGCCTGCGCGGCCGAGACCGTGCGCTTGTTGTGCGTGATGATGATGA
>CBRAFO010000078.1:0-18023 GCA_967755175.1 uncultured Opitutaceae bacterium
TCCCGTCGCCGCTTTTTCCACGCTACAGAGATCTTGTGGGAGCGAGCTTGCTCGCGACTCCCTCGACCATCGCGAGCAAGCTCGCTCCCACGACTGAACATGCCTCTCGACCCCGATCACTTCCCGCCGGTCATGGCCCTCACCCAAGACAGCCTCGCGCTCTCGCATGCCGATCAGGCGCGCGCCCTCGTCGCCGCGGGTGCGGGCTGGGTTCAGTTGCGCATGAAAAACGCCACGCCTGAAACGTGGCTCGCCACCGCCCGCGAGGTTGTCGCCATCTGCCACGAGGGTGGGGCGCTCTGCACGATCAACGACAACGTTGAGATCGCCCTCGCATCCGACGCCGATGGTGTTCACCTCGGCAAACTCGACGAAGACTGGATCGCCGCACGCGCCCGTCTCGGCCCGGAAAAACTCCTCGGAGGCACGGTCAACAACGCCGCCGACGCCCGCCGCGCCGCGTTCGCCCACGTGCTCGATTACGTCGGCATCGGCCCGCTGCGCTTTACGACCACCAAGCAAAAGCTCGCGCCCGTGCTCGGGTTTGAGGGTATCGCCGAACTCCTCCCGCTACTCGACGGATTGCCCGCTTGGGCGATCGGCGGTGTTCAACCGGCGGACCTGCCAGCCCTGCGCCGTGCGCATCTTGCCGGTGTCGCCGTGTCTTCCTCTCTTTATCTCAATAACCAAGTCTCCGCCAACCACGCCGCGTTCACCCAGGCGTGGGCCGCCTCTCTGTAATCAGCGCCTATCCTCTGTATGAAATCCCAACCCCTCGTCATCGCCGGCGTTCCGCTCCGCTCGCGCCTCTTCCTCGGCACCGGCAAATACAGCTCGGGTGCTGTCATGGCCGAGAGCCTGGATGCGTCCGGCGCCGAACTCGTCACCGTCGCACTCCGCCGCGTGCGGACCGACGGAACGCACGACGACATCATCAACCACCTCGATCCTGAGCGTTATCGCCTCCTGCCCAACACCTCGGGCGTGCGTGATGCCAAGGAGGCCATTCTCGCCGCCGAACTCGCCCGTGAGGCGCTCGGCACCAACTGGCTGAAACTGGAGATCCACCCCGATCCGAAATACCTCATGCCCGACGCGGTCGAGACGCTCCTCGCCACTCGTGAACTCGTGAAGCGCGGCTTCATCGTGCTGCCCTACTGCCACGCCGACCCGGTGCTCTGTAAGCAACTCGAAGAAGCCGGTGCCGCCGCCGTCATGCCCCTCGGTGCGCCCATCGGCAGCAACCTCGGACTCGAGACACGAGCCTTCCTCGAAATTATCATCGCTCAAGCCCGCGTCCCCGTGGTGGTGGATGCCGGCCTCGGCACGCCATCGCACGCCGCCGCCGCCCTCGAAATGGGCGCGGACGCCGTCCTCGTTAACACCGCGATCGCCGCCGCCGCCGATCCGGTGGCGATGGGCCATGCCTTCCGCTTGGCCGTCGGCGCTGGCCGCCTCGGATACGAAGCCGGTTTGGCGTCTCGCTCGACCAAAGCCGAGGCGCATGCGACTTCGCCGCTCACGGCGTTCCTGTCAGTAGCGAGTAGCGGGTAGTGAGTAGCGAGCATACGAAACCGCCGCCTCCCGATCTACTCGCTACCCGCTACTCACTACTCGCTACTTTTCCATGACCACCTTCGTCGATACTTGGAAACAACACGACTTCGCCGCCGTTGCCGCGTCGATCGTCACGCGCACACCGGACGACGTCCGTCGCGCCCTCGCCAAGGCCGGTCGCGGGCTCAACCTCGACGACCTCGCCGCGTTGCTCTCGCCCGCCGCCGCGCCGTTCCTCGAAGAGATGGCCTCGCTGAGCCATCGCCTCACCGTCGAGCGTTTTGGCCGCACCATGCAGCTCTACGCGCCGATGTATCTCACCAACGTCTGCGCCAATGTGTGCAGCTACTGCGGTTTCAGCGCGCAAAACCGCATCCCGCGCAAAGCCCTAGACGACGCCGAAATTCTCGCGGAGGCCAACGCGCTTGAACAGTTCGGCTTCGATCACGTCCTCCTCGTGACGGGCGAATCCTCGCGTTACGGACTCGCCTATTTCCAGAACGCCCTTCGCCTGCTGCGTCCGCATTTCTCCAACCTGTCGATGGAAGTGCAGCCGCTCGATGCCGACGAATACGCCGCGCTGACCGCCGACGGACTCAGCGCCGTGCTCGTTTACCAAGAGACCTACGACCCTACCGTTTACCCGAAGCATCATCTGAAAGGTCCGAAAGCCGACATGGCTTACCGTCTAGGCACGCCTGACCGCCTCGGCCAAGCGGGCGTGAAGAAGATCGGCCTCGGTGCGCTCTACGGACTCTCCGACTGGCGCGCCGAGTCGTGGTTTGTTGGCCTGCATCTCCACTACATGGAGAAAAAATATTGGCGCACGCGTTACAGCATCGCGTTCCCCCGCCTGCGTCCGCACGAGGGCAGCGACATCGCCGTCACGCCCTTCAACGAGCGCGACCTCATCCAGGCGGCGTGTGCGTTCCGCCTCTTCAGCCAAGAGGTCGAGCTCTCGCTCTCGACCCGCGAGAGTCCGCATTTCCGCAACCACGCCTATAAACTCGGGTTCACGTCGATGAGCGCTGGTTCGAAGACGAACCCCGGCGGTTACGCCAGCGAACCGGAGTCACTGGAGCAGTTCCAGATCAGCGACGAACGCACCCCTGCCGAAGTCTCCACCTACTTGAAGTCACAGGGATATGAACCCGTCTGGAAAGACTGGGACGCCACCTATGACGGCCAATCCAGCGTGAACCACGAAGAACGCGAAGGTCGCGAAGCAATCTCCGGCACGGCAGCCTCTTCGTGATCCTTTGCGTTCTTCGCGGTTAATACTCCGATGTCCTTTACCCCCGACGAACTCGCCCGTTACCAGCGCCACCTGTCGCTCTCCGGCTTCGGTCCCGAGGCACAGGCTGCACTTCAACGCAGTCGCGTCCTCGTGATCGGCGCGGGCGGCCTTGGTTGTCCGATCCTCCTTTATCTCGCCGCCGCCGGCGTGGGACATCTCACGATCATCGACGCGGACACGGTCGATATCTCCAACCTGCAACGTCAGATTCTCTTCACGACCGACGACGCTGGTCAGCCGAAGGCCGAGGTCGCCGCGCGTCGCCTGGGTGCGCTTAATCCGTGCATCAAGATCACGGCGGTGGTTGCCCGCCTCACGCGTGACAACGCGCTCGAACTCATCCGCGCTCACGACGTCGTGGTGGACGGCTCCGATAACTTCGCCACGCGTTATCTGGTCAACGACGCCTGCGTGCTCGCGGATCGTCCGCTGATCTACGGGGCAATCCAAGGTTTCGAAGGGCAGGCGAGCGTGTTCAATTTCCGCAGCGGCCCGACTTACCGCTGTCTGTTTCCCGAGCCGCCCGCGCCCGGCACCGTGCCGAATTGTTCCGAAGCCGGCGTGCTCGGCGTGTTGCCCGGCCTCATCGGCACCGTGCAAGCGACCGAGACAATCAAAGTCCTCACCGGCATTGGCGAGCCGCTTTCGGGACGTCTCCTGCTCTGGAACTCGCTCACGATGACTTCGCGCACGCTGCGCTTCACCGCCGACCCTGTGAGCCGTGCGATCACTGCGCTACCACCCGCCGGCTACGGCGAGACTTGCGCGGTTGCCACCAAGCCCACGGGCGACGAACTCACGGTCGCAGAGCTCAAGGCAAACCTCGCAGTGCAACTCATCGATGTGCGCGAAGACTGGGAGCGCGCGCTCGGTGCGATCCAACCTTCGGTGCATGCGCCGCTCGGCACTCTGGGAAGCGAGTCCGCGCAGGCCGTGCTCGCTTCGCTCGATCCGAAGCGCGAGACGGTGGTTTATTGCGCGGGCGGCGTGCGTAGCTTGAAGGCGTTGGCGCCACTGCGCGGGACGCACGGGTTTACTGCGTTGCGCAGCCTCAAAGGCGGTTTCAAGGCGTGGTCCGGAATGTAGGAGCCTGCTTGCAGGCGATGAGAACCTTTCGCCTGCGTTAATCTCCCGAATCGCCTGCAAGCAGGCTCCTACATTCCGATATACATTCCGCACACGATCAACCCCGCCCATGTCTGCGCTGCCCACGATTGTTCACCTCGATGCCGATGCGTTTTTCGTGTCGGTCGAGCTGGCTTTGCAGCCGCAGTATCGCGGAAAAAAGGTGGCCGTCGGCGGACGTGAGCGCGGCATCATTGCCTCGGCCAGCTATGAGGCCCGGGCCTGTGGTGTTTATACGCCCATGCCGACTGCTCGCGCGTTCAAGGTCTGCCCCGATCTCATCCTTCTGCCGCACAAGGGCAGCTACAGCACGGTGTCGCACCAGATGTTCGACCTCTGCGAAACGCTTACGCCTTACGTGCAGCGCAACTCCATCGACGAGGGTTACCTCGATCTGAGTCCGTGCGGTCTGAAGTCAGCCGAGGACATCGAACGCGTCGTGCGCGGATTGCAGAAGCGCATCTGGGACGAATTGCAGATTCCCGTGTCGATGGGCATCGCGACCAACAAACTCGTGGCACAAATCGCCTCCAAGCTCCGTAAGCCGCGAGGCTTCGTGGTCGTGTTGCCCGGAGCCGAGGCGGCGTTTCTAGAACCGCTCGATATTGGGAAACTGCCCGGCGTGGGCGAGAAGACCGAGACCGCACTCCAGACCCGCGGCATCTGGAAAATCCGCGATCTCTTCACGAAAACCGAACGTGAACTCGAATCCATTCTCGGTCGTGACTGGGCGGGGTTTCTCGCGTTGGCCCGCGGTGAGGATGACCGTCCGGTCGAGACGGAACACGAGGACGCAAAAAGCTATTCGCAGCAGGAAACATTTGCCACGGACGTCGGTGATTTCGCCGAAATCGAGCGCACCGCCAAAGGCATGATCGACGCCCTCATGCCGGCTATCCGCGCCGATGGGAAACGGGTCCGCACGATGACGCTGAAGGTGCGCTACGGAGACTTCACGCAGGAGACCGCCGGCAAAAGTCTGCCGGAAGCGAGTGACTTGGAGCAGCCGTTTTATCCGCTGGTGCCGGTGCTCTTAAAACAGGCGTGGTCGAAATCGCGCCCACTGCGTTTGGTGAGCGTGCGTTTCTCCGGAGTGGAGGACGGCGGGCGGCAGCTCGACCTGTTCGCGGAGACGGACGAAAAGCGCCGCAAACTCGCCGCCGTGCTCGACCAGCTGAACCAAGGCAAAACCCCTCGCGTGCAGCATGGCCATCAGCTGCCGGTGAAAAAGAAAATCACGGACTAGTGGTGTCCGGTATCGACGCTCTATAGCGATTCGACCATGGGTGATTTGCGCCTTCGATTTTAGAGCTGGTCTGCTCTCGATTTCCATGGTCGCCCGCTATGAATTCACCCCTCAGCGAAGCCGATTTGTTGCGCACCCGACTGGAAGCCTCCCAACGCATCGCGACAATCGGCGATTGGGAAAGCGACATTCACCACGTCTACCTTCATTGTTCGGACGAAGTGTATGAGATCCTCGGCGTTCCACCCGGAACGCCCGCGCTGGTCGCCGAGACCTTTTCCGCACGGATTCATCCTGACGACCTCCAATCGGTTCACCAGTGCCAGCAGACCCTTTCCCCGTCACTGAAACGGATCGCTTTTGATCACCGCATCATTCGTCCCGATGGCGAGATCAGGCACGTCCAACAACGCTCCGAGCTCATCCTCGATGACGCCGGCCGGCCCGCGCAGGTGATCGGCACGATTCAGGACATCACCGAGCAAAAAGCGGCCGAAGCTTCCCTGCTCGCCAGTCAAGAGCGCTTCAAACTCGTCGCGAAAACAATCGGCGACGTGATCTGGGATTGGAATCTGCGTTCCGACATCATCTGGCGGAGTGATGGGTTCGAAAATACCTTTGGGCTGGCTGCGTCGGAGGCGGATGAATTGCAGACCATATGGGAGCGGCTCATCCATGAGGATGACCGCCATCGCATCGAGTGCAGTCTGCAAGCGGCGATCGACGGTTCCGATCAGACGTGGACTGATGAATACCGTGTGCTGCGGCGCGACGGCAGCTACGCCGTGGTGGAGGATCGTGCGCAGATTGTGCGTGATGCCGCGGGCAAGGCCGTCCGTATGGTGGGCGGCGTCCGTGATCTCACCGAGCGGCGGAACTTTGAAGCCCGCCTCCTGCGTTCGCAGCGTATGGAGAGCATCGGCGTTCTCGCCGGGGGCATCGCCCACGATTTAAACAACATCCTCGCGCCCATTTTGATGTCCATCGACATTCTGAAGCAGGACTCGTGCGGCAAGGAATACACCCACCGCATGCTGGAGATAGTCCGCGCGAGCGCGCAGCGCGGGGCCGACTTGGTGCGACAGGTCCTGACTTTTTCGCGCGGTGCGGATGGCGAGTCTATCGCGGTCAGTTTCCGTCACCTTTTTCAGGAATTGGAAAGCATCGTGAAGGAGACGTTTCCGAGTAACATCACGATTGAGTTCAACGCGGCTTCAAGCCTGTGGCCGGTGATGGGCGACGCTTCGCAGTTTCACCAGGTATTGCTGAATCTGGCGGTCAATGCCCGCGACGCCATGCCGCTTGGTGGCACGCTCAGTTTTGAGGCGAGGAACCGGTCCATTGACGCACCGCCTTCCGGTATCGATGCCGCGATGCCGGCCGGTTCGTATGTGGAACTCGTCGTGACGGACACGGGCACGGGAATGACTCCGGAAGTTCGCGACCGCATCTTTGAAGCCTTCTTCACGACCAAAGGGGAGGGCAAGGGGACGGGCTTGGGCCTGGCCTCCGTTCATGCGATCATTCAGAAATATCGCGGGTTTGTGAATGTCGCGAGCGAGGTGGGAGTTGGCACGACGTTCAGGATCTATTTCCCGGTGGATCCCTCGTTACGTTCCGATTCGCGCGCGCCCATGATGATCGATAATCAGCGCGGCAAGGGGGAAACGGTGTTGCTGATCGATGATGAACGCTCGATCCGCGATATCGCGCAGCAGATGTTGGAATCATTTGGCTACCACGTGCTGGTGGCCGGTGATGGGATCGAAGGCATCGCGCTTTATGTGCGGAATTCGGACCGGATCGGGGTGGTTATCACGGATATGATGATGCCGAACTGCGATGGCATCTCGACGATCCGGGCCTTGCTCGGAATCAATCCGACGGCGCGAATCATTGCGGCCAGCGGGCTAGCGATTGATCAGGAAAAGATCAGGGGCGTAAGCGATTTTCTGGAGAAACCATATAGTGCGGAGGCGATGCTGAAGTTGATCCGTGAAGTGCTGGATCGCGCGTGAACGCAGGGTGGCCAGTAGTCTGGCTTACCGGCGCATAAAATCGGAAAACTAAAACCAGCGCCGGACAATCACGTCGAGTTGCTCCTCGTGTTTGACGCTTTTGGTAAATACGTATCGTGACCTATGTCGCACGACCCCCACGCGCAGCTTGATCAGACGGTCCTCGATAAAATCGAGCAAAGCCCCATCGGAGCGGTGCCTCACACCCCTACCTATCAGGACTCTCTGCGCCGGCTTTACGCCACGCACCAGGTCTATGCCTCGGCCGATCATAAGGATTGCCACGTGACCGTGCGCTCACTGGCGAAACAGCCCCTTTTTCACGCCAATAATCTCGACGCCCTCGTCGCCGGTAAGATCGACCTGTCCGCGCTGGAGTCCAATGCCAGCATCTATGACCGCTATGTGCAGTCTCTCCCCGCGACGCTTCGTGCCAAAGCCGAGACTCACCGGTTGAAGGTGATCGGCCGCGCGATCTCGCATCGCAAACACCACGGTCCCGGCGAGGCGCCGGAAATTCATGACCCGGTGCACAGTGTATTTCTCGTGCCGGGCACCGGACCGCATCCCGGCCTCCCTGGTAATTATCTCTACGGCTCGCTCGACGAGGTCATGCACGCGGGTGCGGCGTCCACGTGGACGATCCAGCTCCACGACAACGACGATGCGGTGTCTTCGCTCAGTGCCTCCACTCTACCGGAGGCCTTGACCGCGTTGCAGGATGCGCTGTCGAGCGCCCCGTTCCATCTGAGCGAACTCGCCGCGTTGGGCTTTAAGGCGAACTGATTTGAGGTCTCGGGTGTCTTTGCAGATAGGCTGACTGCGCTTCACCTTTTCCCATGTCCTTGACCTATCAAAACCCTGTCTGGCCCGGTTATTTTGCAGATCCCTTCGTGCTGCGCTGGCGTGGCGAGTATTTTGCATACGGCACGGGCGAAGGGCTGGAGCCGGATGGGAGGGGCGGAGTGGGGGCGTTCAAGATTTTGCGTTCACGCGACTTGGTTTCGTGGGAGCCGGCCGGTGCCGCGCTGACGATGCCGCCCGGGGATGCCCGGTTGTTTTGGGCCCCCGAGGTGGCGGAGCACGAAGGGAAGTTTTACCTATATTATTCAGCCGCGCCGGCAGGCCGGGATGAGTTGCACCGGTTGCGCGTGGCGGTGGCGGACCATCCGGCCGGACCCTTTTACGAGCAGGGACTCGTGATGCCGGAGGCCGAGGGCTTTTGCATCGATGCGCATCCGTTTCGTGATCCGCGGGACGGGCAGTGGTATTTGTTTTTTGCGAAGGATTTTTTCGAGGAACGCACGGGCACGGGGCTGGCAATGGTGCGGCTCACGCCGGATATGTTGCGGGCGGCGGGCCCGTCGCAAGAGGTGCTGCGCGCCAACGCCGATTGGCAGATCTACGAGCGGGATCGCGCGCTTTACGGACGGCAATGGAAGGCGTGGCACACGGTCGAGGGCGCCTGCGTGGTGGCGCACGAGGGACGGTATTATTGCTTCTATTCGGGCGGCAACTGGCAGACGCACGACTACGGCGTGAGCTACGCGGTGGCCGATCATCCGGAGGGGCCGTGGGTGCATGCGGAGGGGCGCGAACCCTTGGTGCTGCGCCAACGTCCGGGCGGCCTGCTCGGACCGGGGCACAATTCCTACACCCTCGCGCCTGACGGGCGCACTGGGATGCTCGTTTACCATGCGTGGGACGAGGGACGCACGGCGCGGCGCATGTGCATCGACCCGCTGATCTGGACGGAGCACGGGCCGCGTTGTGCAGGTCCGACCACGACTCCGCAGCTGCTACCCTGAGCTGAGCTGCACTGAGGTCGCCGAATCAGGCGCCGCGCGGAATTTTTTAGAATTTCTCGGGGCGCGAGTTGCTTTTTTGGTAAGGCGGCTAACTATCAGCCTCCTTATTGATTCGTTTCTGAGCCCATTTAACAACTGCCGTGCAACGTCTGGTCCTTAAAGAACTCCCTCGCTATGAATGCCTCGTCGAGGCGTCCAAGCAATTTCCCGACCTCAAGCCGGCGGCGTGCGAGGCATTCATGCACCTCATTCGCGCAAGTGAGGAGGTCATGCGGGTGATGAACGCCCACTTCGCGGCTCACAACATCACGCAGGGCCGCTTCCTCGTGATGATGCTGTTGTTGGAGAAGCAGGGTGGTTGCCCCCGGCCGACTACGCCCGCCGGGCTTGCCGATCATGCCTCGGTATCGCGCGCCACCATCACCGGCCTGCTCGACACGTTGGAACGCGACGGCTTCGTGAGCCGCCAGCCCGACCCTACCGACCGTCGGCAGATGTCCGTTCACCTGACTCCGAAGGGGCAGGAGTTCATG
This sequence comes from uncultured Opitutaceae bacterium, assembly GCA_967755175.1. Classification (GTDB taxonomy): domain Bacteria; phylum Verrucomicrobiota; class Verrucomicrobiia; order Opitutales; family Opitutaceae; genus Rariglobus. The sequence continues at coordinate 9,585 of CBRAFO010000078.1, forward strand.
CACGATTTCCTCCCTGCGCATTTCCGACTCATCACTCAGTTGATGGGCAACCTTTCCGAAAACGAGCAGCAGACCCTTTCCCGCTTGCTCACCAAAGTTTCCATGCAGGCCGCTTCCTTGGGCGCGGCCGGCGGCACCTCGGGCACAAATGCCCCGGCGGCCTAACTCTCCACAACTTTCACTCAACACGACCTATCATGTTCAAAAAACTCATCCTCACCAGCGCGGGGCTCTTGCTCGTTCTCGGTCTGCTCGGCGGCACTAAGGTTCTGCAGATCGGAACGCTGATCGCCGCGGGCAAATCGATGGTTCCGCCGCCTTCCTCCGTGACCACGGCCAAGGTGGAGCGTAAGTCCTGGCTGCCGGTTTACACCGCCGTCGGCGATGTGGTTTCCGTGCAAGGCGTGACCGTCACCACCGAGGCGCCCGGCAAGGTTGTGGGCATTTCCTTCGAGTCGGGTTCGACGGTGAAGGCGGGCGACTTGCTGGTCGAGTTGGACTCCTCGGCGGAGAAGGCGCAGCTCGCCTCAGCCGAAGCCGCCGCGCAACTCGCCCGGGTTAACCTCCAGCGTTCGCGCGAACTCCGCGCCAATCAGACCATCTCGCAGTCCGACCTCGACACCGTCGAGGCTCAGGCGAAGCAGGCCGAGGCGCAGATCGCCAACGTCCAAGCGGCCATCGCCAAGAAGATCATCCGTGCGCCTTTCACGGGTCGTCTCGGCTTGCGCACGGTCAACCTTGGCCAGTTCGTGGCCAACGGTGAGGCCATCGTTTCGCTCCAATCGGTCGATCCGGTTTACGTTGATTTCTCCCTGCCGCAGCAGCGTCTCGCCGACTTGAAGGAAGGCCTCGGCGTCGAGGTGTCATCGGATACCGACTCGAAGAAAGTGTTCCCCGGCGCGGTCACGGCGATCTCGTCCGCCGTCGATGCAGCCACGCGTAACATCAAGGTCCGCGCCACGCTCGCCAATCCGGACGGCGCTCTGCGTTCGGGTATGTATGTAAACACCCGCGTCATCCAATCCACGGCCCGCAACGTGATCGTGATTCCTGCCACTGCGGTGCTCTACGCTCCCTACGGTGATTCCGTTTTCGTCACCCAAAAGGCAGAGAACGGCGACGGGTTGGTGGTCGTTCAAAAGTTCGTGCGCCTCGGAGAAACCCGCGGCGATTTCGTCGAGGTTACCCAGGGACTCGCGGAGGGTGAAGACGTTGTCAGCAACGGCGCGTTCAAGCTGCGCAACGGCGCCGCGGTCACGCTGCACAACGACCTCGCTCCCGAGGCCAAACTAGCGCCCACGCCCTCCGATACCTGAGCGGTTCACGACGCGACCAGACCATGAAATCCATCAACTCAGCCTTTACGGATATTTTCATCCGGCGCCCGGTCCTCGCGATCGTGGTGAACCTGGTGATTATCATCGCCGGCATTCAGGCCTACAAGAGCCTCAACGTCCGCCAGTATCCGCGCAACGAGAACGCGGTGATCACCATCACCACGGCCTACATCGGGGCTAACGCCGACCTCGTGCGCGGCTTTATCACCACGCCGGTCGAGCGCGTAGTCGCCTCGGCCGACGGTATCGACTACATCGAGTCCACGAGCGCTCAGGGGCTTTCGACGATCAAGGCCCACCTCAAGCTCAACTACGACGGTAACAAGGCGCTCGCGGAGATCAGCACCAAGGTTGACCAAGTGCGTGGCGATTTGCCGGTCGAGTCCGAGGTGCCGGTGCTCACCATCGAGACCGCCGATTCCCAACTGGCTTCCGCCTACCTGCGTTTCACTTCCGACGTGCTCGCGCAAAACGAGGTGACCGACTACCTCGTGCGTGTCGTGCAGCCGCGCTTGACCGCCGTTCCAGGTGTGCAACGCGCCGACATCCTCGGCGGCCGCACCTTCGCGATGCGTGTGTGGCTCAAGCCTGACCGGCTCGCCGCGCTCAACATCAGCCCGGCGATGATTCGCCAATCTCTCGCCAATAACAACTACCTCGCCGCCGTGGGTCAGACCAAGGGCGCGCTGATCTCCGTGAACCTCACGGCCAACACCGACCTACGCTCGGTGGACGAGTTTAAGAAACTGGTTATCCGCGAAGAGAACGGTGCCATCGTGCGTCTTTCCGACGTGGCCGATGTGGTGCTCGGCGCCGAGAACTACGACGTGGACGTGCGTTTCTCCGGCGCACCGTCGGTGTTCGTGGGCGTCTGGGTGTTGCCCAACGCCAATTCGCTGGACGTGATCAAAGGCATCCGCGCCGAGATGGCCGCCTTGCAAAAGGACCTGCCCGTCGGGATGAAGGCAGGCGTCGCCTATGACTCCACGCTCTACATCGAGGACGCGATTCATGAGGTTTACCACACGCTCGGCGAGACGCTCCTGATCGTGGTGATCGTGATCTTCCTGTTCCTCGGTTCATTCCGCTCGGTGATCGTGCCGGTCATCGCCATCCCGGTCTCCTTGATCGGTGCGGTTTTCCTCATGCAGGCCTTCGGCTTCTCGATTAACCTGCTTACCCTCCTAGCTATCGTGCTTTCAGTGGGTTTGGTGGTAGACGACGCCATCGTCGTGGTGGAGAACGTAGAGCGACATCTGGCGGAGGGGCTTGCGCCCATCCAAGCCGCCCTGACGGCGGCGCGAGAGCTGGTTGGACCGATCATCGCCATGACGATCACGCTCGCCGCCGTGTATGCGCCGATCGGATTGTCCGGCGGTCTTACAGGCGCGTTTTTCAAAGAGTTCGCCTTCACCCTCGCCGGTGCGGTGGTCATCTCGGGCGTGGTCGCGCTGACGCTTTCGCCGATGATGTCCTCGCGGTTGTTGCGTCGTGACGAAAGCGAGCGCGGGTTTGCCGGCAAGATCACCCATGGCTTCGAATGGGTGAAGGCCCGCTACACGCGTTTGCTCGACCGCACGATGAACGCGCGTCCCTACGTTTACACCGTGTGGATCGTGCTCACGCTGCTCACGATTCCGTTGTTCATGATGTCGCCGCGCGAACTCGCGCCGGCTGAGGACCAAGGCTACATCATCGGCATCGTCGATACCCCGGCCAACTCGACCATCGAGCAGACCGTCCATTCCACCAAGCAGGTTTTCGATGTCTACAAGGACGTGCCCGAGTTCGGTTTCAGCTTCCAGCTGACCCAGCCGACCTTCGCCGTCAGTGGTCTGGTCTTCAAACCGTGGAGCGAACGTAAACGCACCGCAGCTCAGATCACGCCTGCCGTCCAAGCCAAGGTCTCGCAGATTCCTGGTGTGAATACCTTCATGGTCAGTCGCCCGGCTCTGCCGAGCGGCGGTCAGTTCCCCGTTGAGTTCGTGATCGCCTCGACCGCGAACGCCGAGCAGGTGCTTGAGTTCGCTCAAAAAATTCAAGCGAAGGCCATGGCCAGCGGCTTGTTCGCATTCCCGCCGTTGATCGACGTGAAATACGACCAGCCGCAGGCGGAGTTCGATATTGATCGCGACAAGGTTGCCGCGCTCGGGCTCAACCTCCAGCAGATCGGCCAGGACATCTCGGCGGCGGTGGGCGGTAACTTCGTTAACCGCTTCAACATCGACGGTCGCAGCTACAAGGTCATCCCGCAGATCAAGCGCGTGGACCGGCTCAACCCCGATCAGTTGAAGGACATCTATGTGACCGGCCCCGCTGGTAAACTCGTTCCGTTGAGCACCGTGGCGACCGTTCGCCATACCGTGCAGCCGCGCTCGCTCAACCGCTTCCAGCAACTCAACGCAGTCAAGATCTCCGGCGTGACCATCCGCTCGCTCGACGAGGCGCTCACCTTCTTGGAAAACGCCGCCGGCGAAGTGCTCCCGCAGGGCTACACGGTGGACTACACCGGCGAGTCACGGCAGCTGCGCAAGGAAGGTGGCAACAGCGCGTTTCTCGCGACGTTTGCCCTCGCCTCGGTGCTGATCTTCCTGGTGCTCGCGGCGCAGTTTAACTCGTTCCGCGATCCCTTCATCATCCTCCTCGGCTCGGTGCCGCTGGCGATGTTCGGCGCGCTCATCTTCACCTTCCTGAAGATGCCCAATCCCAACATCCCTTACTGGACCAATGGTTGGACAACCACGCTCAACATCTACGCCCAAGTCGGCTTGGTAACGCTGGTGGGCCTGATCGCGAAAAACGGCATTCTCATCGTGGAGTTCGCCAACTCGCTTCAACTCGCCGGCCATTCGAAGTTCGATGCGGTCCGCGCAGCTGCGCTCACCCGCCTGCGCCCGATTCTGATGACGAGCTTCGCGACGGTCTGCGGTCACTTCCCGCTGACTCTCGTGAGCGGAGCCGGTGCGGCCGCCCGTAATTCCATCGGCTTGGTGCTGGTGGGTGGCATGGCGATCGGAACGGTCTTCACGCTCTTCGTGGTGCCCTCGCTCTACGTGCTCATTGCCAAGGATCACAACCGTGACGTCGTGAAGCTGGAGGACGAGTCCGCCGACGTTCCGTTAACGCAAGTTGCGCATTAAACAATCATCCGTCTTCTTCACTCTTATGAAATCAGTGCTCGGCCTTTCGCTCGCTCTGTTGACTACGCCGGTGGCGGTTTTCGCCCAACCGCCCGCGCCGGCGACCACGTCGCCCGCTCCGGTGCCCGATGTCCCTCCTCGGTTGGATCTGCCCCACGCGGTGGCCTACGCGGTCGAGAATAACTTCGCCATCCGCCAGGCTCGCGAACGTATCAAGGAACAGGAAGGCCTCATCGTCGAGGTGAAGGCCCGCGCCTTGCCCCATCTCACCGCCGTCGCCGACTACTCCCGCAACGACAAGGAGCTCTCCCAAGCGACCCCGGCTAACTACCAAGACTGGACCATCGCCCTCCAAGCCCGCCAAGCGCTCTACGCGGGCGGTGGCGTGAAGGCCGCGTTGGACGCCCAAAAGGTCCTGCGCGAAGCCGCCTTGCTCGATCTGCGTTCGGTGATCAACAGCGCGATCCTCGAAGTGCGGACCCGTTTCTACAACGTCCTCCTCGCCCGCGAGCAGATCAAGGTGCAGGAGCAAAACGTGAAGCTCCTTGAGGAGCAGCTGCAGAACGCCCGCAACCGCTTCGAAGCCGGCAGCGTGTCCAACTTCGACGTGCTCCGCGCCGAGGTCGAACTCGCCAACGCCAAGCCCCAGCTCATCCGTGCGCGCAACAGCTACCGCACCTCCATCGATCAGCTCCGCCAGTCACTCGGCTACATCAACACCTCCAAGGAAAACGTCCGGCGTATCCCTGAGTTCGTAGGCACGCTGGATTTCGTTCCGGCGTCCTACGATCTGCAGGCCTCCCTCGACGTCGCGCGCCTCAACCGCCCCGAGCTCCTCCGTTATGCGAAGCTCGCTCAGGCCCAGGAGCGCAACATCGACATCGCCAAGGCCGGTTACCGTCCCTCGGTTGACCTCGTTGGCAGCTACGGCCTCTTCAAGGACAGCGCTTCGAATCACTTCAACGACTCGCGTGATGGCTGGACCGCAGGCGTGGAATCCACGTGGGCGATTTTTGACGGACGCGCCACCGCTGGCCGTGTAGCCCAAGCCCGTTCCCAGGCCCGCCAATCCAGCCTGCTCCTCAATGAGCAGACGCTCGCCGTCGAGGTCGAAGTCCGCAGCGCGCTCTCCTCGTTGCAAGAAGCGGGTGAGCTGGCCGAAGCCGCGACGAAGGTCGTGGATCAAGCCCAGGAATCCGTTCGCCTCGCCAATGCCCGTTATGGCGCCGGCAGCGCCACCCAGCTCGACGTATTGCAGTCCCAGGTTGCGCTCACTCAAGCCCGCGACAACCAGCTCCAGGCCAACTACAGTTACAACGTCGCGCTCGCCAGCCTCCGCCGCGCCCTCGGCGAACCCGACGTTTACCTCGCCGATCCCGAGGCAAAGTAAGTCCACGTCGGATCGAAACGGCGGATGGCGCTCTCCAGGCGCCCTCCGCCGTTTTTTTGTGCGCGGCCATGTCCTTGGAGTGGAACGGCGAACGCATAAAATCTTCGGATTTGTCCGTGTCCATTTACGGAATCTGTGGTCAAAACAGTTCCCTTTCTAAATCAGGATGAAACCTCTCCGCCTTCTTCTCATCGGCCTTGCCGCCGTCGTGCTCTTGTTGGTGATCGTTGTCGGGCTCGCGCTCACGCCCGGCGTGCAAACCTGGGCCGCCCACAAGTTCGCGCCCGCCACGCCCGACCTCACCGTCTCCATCGGCCGGGTAAACGCCGGCCTTCATCGGACCCACCTTGAGGACGTCCGCGTCGTCCAATCCGGCCTCCTGCTCACGTTGCCCTCTGCTGACGTCGAAGTCGGCGTGCTCGACGCCGCCGGTGGTAAAGTCCAGGTCAAGCGCCTCGTCGCCAAAGGCTGGGTCCTCGATCTCACCGCTCCGGCCGTGCCCGGGGCGACTCCCGCCGCCGCAAAGCCCGCGACATCCGCCAAGACCGCTTTCGATGGCATCCTGAAGCAGATCCATCTGCCGGTTGATCTGGTGGTGGACGGCGTCGATCTCGCCGGCGAAGTCATCTTGCCCGCAGGTCGCCGTGCCCAAGTCGCCATCACGGGTGGCGGCCTCTCTGCCGGCAGCGACGGCAAGTTTATGCTCAACGCCGATCTCAAGTCGCCCGACTCCTCGGTGCTCGCTGTGCGCGGCACCATCACCGCTCGCATGGATACTCCGCGCACTTTCGAGCGCTTCGGTTTCGCCGCCACCGCATCGGCCACGGGCCCGCAGCTGTCGCAAAGCGCCAAGCTCGATCTGGCGCTGAACGCCGCACGTGACGCCCAAGGCGAAGCCTACACAGCGAAGGTGACTTCAGGTTCACACGAGATCTTGCACGCCGACGTCAAGCTGCCTCAGGGCGCCGCACCGCTCGCCGGCTCGTGGACGCTCGACCTGACTTCCGCCGACGCCGCCCCGCTTGCGCTCGGTCGTCCGCTGCCCGATCTCGTCGCCAAAGGGCAGGGCACCTTCGAGGCGGATCGCACGTTTTCGCAGATCAAGGCCACCGGTTCACTCGATGCATCTCTCGACAAGTTGTCGGTGGTTAAGCCGGAGTTCGCCGCTCTCGGACGTCTCGCGTTCACCGCCGGTTTCGATGTGGCCAAGCAAAACGACATCGTTCGCCTCACGAAGCTCGATGCTCGTGTGACCGGCGCGCAACCCGTTGCCAGCGTCACCGCGCTGCAAGCGGTCGAGTTCAACGTCTCCACCGGCGCGCTCACCGCCGCTGATCCCGCCGCCGAACTCCTGCGCATCACCCTCGACGGACTTCCCTTGGCTTGGGCCAAGCCCTTCCTCGGCGACCTCGTGCTCACCGGCGAAGATGTCCGCGGCACGTTCGCCGCCTCGGCGCGTGACGGTGGCTTTGCGTTGCGTCCCGTTGCGCCCATCACGCTAACCCATGTCTCCGTCGCGAAGGCCGGTCAGCCGCTGGTGAACGCCGTTGATCTTTCGCTCGCTGCGCAGGCGGACTACACGCCGAAAGGCTGGACCGCCGAAGTCACTGACTTCTCTGGCCGCAGCGCCGGCGCGATCCTCTTCGCGCTCACCGCCAAGGCCGCTCAGCCGGCCGATGCCCAGCAGCCGCTCACCGCCTCGGGCACCTACGAAGCCGACCTGTCCGCCTTGGCCGCGCAACCCGTCGCCGCCAAATCGCTCGCGCTCAAGCAGGGCTCGGTCCGCGGTGATTTCACCGCCACTTCCGCCGCGGCCAAGCAGGTCAACGTCACGCTGCTCCTCGCCGGCCTCGTCACGGCCGATTCGAAAACATTGCCCTCCGTCGCAGTGCAGGCGCGGGCCGATATCAACGCCGCCGGCCGCATCGATATCAACGCTCCCATCGTGATCACGCAGGTTGGTCGCCGCTCTGATCTCACCTTCAACGCAGTGGTCACTCCGGCCGCAAAGGAAACCAACATCAAGGCGCAGCTCACGGGCGAGACCCTCAACCTCCCCGACCTGATGGCGTTCTCTGGAATTTCTCCCAAAGCGTCCGTGCCGGCCACGCCCGAGACGCCCCCCGCTCCGCCTGTGCCGACCGCTCCGGCTCCCGTGCCCACCGCGCCGCTCTGGGCCGGCGTGACCGGCGAACTCAAGCTCGCCTTCAAAACCCTCGTCTATTCGAAGGACATCCAAGTAACCGATGTCGGCGGTGTGGTCGCGATCACGCCTTCCGCGATCACCCTGGAAAACCTCGCTGCCGCGCTCAAAACCGGCGGCAATCTCAAGGCTGGCGGCGGGCTTACCTTCGACGCCGCCAACGCCCAGCCCTACGCGCTCAAGGCCGACGTGGCTCTCACCGACGTGGAACCCGCGCCGATCCTGCGCGCGCTTTCTCCCGGAAAACCCTCGCCTGTCGAAGGCAAGTTCGACCTCACCACGCAACTCTCCGGCCGTGCGGTCAACCCCGCCGCGTTCTCTGATTCCGCGGTCGGCGACATTCACCTCACCAGCAAAGGCGGCACCTTC
>CBRAFO010000079.1:0-17800 GCA_967755175.1 uncultured Opitutaceae bacterium
TCAGCGCTGCTCGGGGAATTTGAAGCCGATGTAGGTGCCGGAGCTCATGCCCATCAGGCCGAGGAGCGTGGCGCTAAACTCGGGCATCGTGAGTTGATTGAAAACGTTCGAGATGAACACGCCGCCGAGTGCGAGGGTCCACCCGAAGATTTGAAAGCGGTGGAAGCTGTAACCGCTCCCATCTGAAAGGATGTCCTGAAGGAACCCTTTGGATACGTTGGCACCGGTGGCTGCAGGGGAGAGGGTGCGGACTTGTTGGGTCAGCAAGTTGAGGCGGGTGCGTTGATCGAGGAGCTGGCGATTGAGGTTGTCGCGCGCAGCGGCGTCGTCGGCAGTGGGGGTTGTTTTGGCGGTGAGGGTGGCGAGTTGGTCCTGCATCTCGGCGACGCCGGTTTCGAGCGCTTGTTTTTCGGAGGCGGAGGCGCTGAGGCGGTTCGTCGCGGTGGTGTCTTTGTTGGAGTCGATCAGGACTTCGCTCAGCGCGGTGGCGGCACTGATGCCCATCAGTCCAAGGAGGGACGGGGTAATGGTATCGATGGCATCGGTGATGAGCCAGATGACGATGTAGGCGGCAAAGGTGAGGAAGAACCAGAAGGCCATTTGCGTGCGGCCGAGATTGTAGGATTTACGTTGTCCCGGACCGGTGGGGGCGGGACCGGAATCGCGGATGATATCGGTGCGGAGGGCGAGCCACATGAAGATGCCGAACAGGGATACGACGACGATCAGGGAGATCCATCCGTAGGGCGGAGAGATGATCGTGAGACCTGGGCTGTGCCCGCCGGTGAGGGCCGTCTCGAAGGGCGTGGCGCCTTCCATGCCGACGCTGAACGTGACCGGTTTGACCAGGGATTCGGGGGTGCCGAGAAGGTCGGTCCAGACGTCGCGGTTGGCGGGAGTGATTTTTAGCGTGAAGTGCACGTGCCCATTCGAGGCGTGGACCTCGTCGGGGTAGTTGCCCTTGATGGCGCGCCCATTGATGTAGGGGACTAGACGGGTGGCGTCGTGGCCGGCCTCGGCCCATGCGGTGAGCCCCGACAAGGCGACGCGGACATGATAACCCAGTTCGAGGTGTCCCGTGATGGATTCGACCTGCGGAGCCGCGAGTGCGACGGGCGCGGCTTGGGCGAAGGCGAACGCGGGGCAAAGAAACGCCAGGAGGGTGACGAGGAGGCGAGCGTGGAGACGGCGTGTGCGGATGAGCGGGAGCATGGGGCAAGCAGGGTGCGACGAATCGGGTTACGGCATGACTTGGCGGACCAGCCAAGCGTGGCGCACGCCCTCGATAGCCGCGTCGAGTTCCTCGGGACTGAGAACGAGGCCGTGCTTAGTGGCGAGGGCTAAGACGGTCTCGCGAAACGCGGTGGCGTTGGGCGTGGCGAGCAGATGCGAGAGCAGCGTGTCGTCACCGAGCACGGCTTCGTGAAAACGGTGCCAGGCGGAATCGGGGTGGGGCGACGCAGGGGGGATGGCTTTTGACGGCATGGAGGGGGTAACGAAAGCGAGGACGGTTGATTCGGGGGCTTAACCGCAGACCTCGGGCTTGGGGCTGATTTTGCGCGGAGCGTTGGGTGCGGGGGCTTTTTTGAGGAGCAGGTGAGGGCGTTTGGAGGTTTCGGAGGGGGAGAGAAATTCGAGTCGGCCAAGTTGGTCGGCGGCTAGCTCGGTGAACCAGATGGCGCCGTCGGGGCCTTGGGTGATGCGGTGCATGACCGTGTCTTCGGTGGGCACTTCGTAGAAGGTGATCGGCACGGCGGAGAGGTCGCCGACCTGGGCGGTGGACGGTCCGCTGGCCGGCGCGGTGGAGATGGCGGCGTCGAGTTTCACGATGGCGTCGGTGCCGGCGGGGTAGGCGTTGTTGGGATTAACGTAGGCCTGGGTCCAGACGTTGCCGGCGGTGTCGAAGGCGAGCGAGGCGAGGATGGTGTTGGCGTGCAGCATGGGCACGGGGAACTCGGTGAGGGCGCCGCTAACGGTATCGACGCGGCCGATCTTATTGCCGGCTTCTTCGCTGAACCACATCGAGTGTCCATCGGGGCCGGGCGTGACGCCGATGGGGCGGCTGTTGTAAGTGGGAATGGGATACTCGGTGACGGTGCCGTCGGCGGCGATGCGGGCGATCTGGTTGCCGACGAGTTCGGTGCACCACATGGCTTTGTCGGGACCGGCGACGATGTAGATCGGAACCGAGCCCACGGTGGGCAGGGCGAAATGGTGGACGCTGCCGTCGGGGTCGATGCGGCCGACGGTGCCGGTGGCCTTGCCGGTAAACCAAAGGGTGACGCCGTCGGGCGCGACGCCGAGCCCGTGCGGGTGGGTGTTGATCGGCGAAGGCGCACCGGCGGCGTGAAGACTAACGTCGATCGTTTTGAGGATCGCGCCGGTGGCTTGGTCGATCTGCACAACTTGCCCGGAGAATTCGAGGGTTACCCAGAGATTGCCGGCGGAGTCGAACTGGATGCCGTGCGGACCGCTGCCGGTGGGCATGACGAAGAAGGTGGGTTGTCCGTCGAGCGTGACGCGGGCGAGCGCGTTGTGGGTTTGGCCGGTGACCCAGAATACCGGAATGGCACCGGCGGGGGCGTGGTGGTTGTAGGTCAGCTCGTGAGTGGAGCCCGAAGTGCCGGTGGGCCAGGCGAGGGGGAACTCGGTGACGTTGGCGGTCAATGAAGCGGAGCCCGTCGCGGCGGACGCGGACGGGGATGGAGCGGAAGGTTCCTGCGTTTTGCTTATGCAGACGAAGGCGGTCGTCAGGAAGGCCAGGGAGGTGAGGGGGATGAGCAGCTTCATGATGGAGGGCGCAGACCTGCGGCGGTCGGGATCAGGTGGAGGGTTGGACCTTGTTCGCGGTGGCTTGGAGGAAGTTGGTGATCACGTTGGCCATCTGGTGGATTCCTTCACTGCCGCCGGCGAGGACCGCGCCGGTGATGAAGACGTCCATGGCGATGTAGAGCCAGTGGTTGCTGGGCGCGGCGACGACGGCGCTCAGGGCGCGCACTCCGGCGAGGCTGACGAGCACGCCGAGCAGCAGGCCGAGGCTCAATGCGATCTGTTTGGTGACGGCGCGGTAGGCCGTGAGTGCCTTCTGCGCCTGCGTGAGGCCGGCGGAGGTGTCCGGCGCTTGGGCGGTGGTCTTTTTGAGCTCGTCGATTTTAGCCTGCTCGGCATCGACGTCGGTCTTCAGTTGGTCGGCCTCGCCGTCGCGGAGGACCATCACCAGCACCTCGACGGCACGCTCGACGAAGAGGGCGACAATGAACAACCAGGCGAGGATGCCGGCCGTCGCCTGCGGATCGAAGTCTTTCAACGTGAGGCCGGTGGGGATGACCTGCTTGATGGCGACCAGGCCAATGGCGGCGACCAAGACGATGATCAGGATCAGTGCGGTGCGTTTCGATTGCATGGCGACGGGCGAGGGTTGGGTGTTTAGCCGACGGAGATGTAGGGCGTGAAGCCGCTGCCGATGGACGAGACGATGCCGGAAGTGCCGTATTGGAAGTTCCGCTGGCTTTGCTCGGCGTTCAGATAGAAGCCGAGACCGCCGGCGTTGGGCTGGAGGAAGTAGCCGTAAAACACCGCAGTGTTGCCCGTGAACTCGCCTTGGTCGGACGTGACGGCGGACACGACGAGTTTGATCGGGTTTTGGTTGTAGGTCGTGGGCACCGGCACCGCGGGAAACACGTTGATCGTGGTCAGCGAAGGGAAACGTCCACCGAGGTTGCCGCCTTCGTTGAGGCGCTTGGGATCGTAGGCCTGATCGCCGATCTGAAAGCTCACCGGTTGCTGCGGATTGCAGGATGAAATGGCGAAGGTGTAGGAGCCGGAGATGACGTTGAGTTGGAAGCTGGCGACGGCGACAGACATGAGGGGAGCGGCGGAGGGTTGCGTGGGGACGGGAGAGGCGACGGGCGGGACCGGAGTGGTCGAACGTTTGGGCGCGGACTTAGAAGAGGAGGATCGCGGGGAAGGCATGGTTGATGGAGGAATAGATGCCGGCGGAGCCGGGCTGGTAGTAGCTCTTGCTCTGGGCGGCGTTGAGGTAGAAGCCGAGGCCGCTGGCGAAGGCACCGGAGAAATAGCCGTAGAAAACGGCGCTGTTGCCCATGGATTTTCCGGTGGGGGAAACGATGCTGGAGATCTCCAGCTTGATGGGATTTTGGTCCCACGCGGTGGGCGAGGGGTCTTCGGAGAAGACGTTCACGCAGGCGAGTGGATAACCGGGACCGACGAAGCCTTCGACGCGTTGACGGGTGGTGTCATAGGGCTGGTCGCCGACCATGAAGCTGACGGGCCGGAGCGGGTTGCACGACGAGAGCGTGTAGGCGTAGCCGGTTTTGGCGATGAACTGAAAGCTGGCGGAATAGACGGGCATGGCGTGGCGATTGGCAGCGGTTGGAAACCAAAAAAGGCCGGCGCGCTCGTGGGCGTGCGCCGGCGAAAAAAAGCGGCGTGAGGCGAAGGTTGCCTCACGCCGCGCGTGAATCAGTCGGCGATATACCAGCGGCCCTGGTTGTCGTCGGTGTAGGTATGGCCATCGACACGGTAAACGATGTCGAACGCGATGGTGGCACCCTTGGGGATGGGGATGCCGCCTTCGGGAGACGTCCACGTCTTGCCGGCGGGAGTTTCGTTCGCGACGACGAGCGGCGTGACCTGGCGGGGGAACGCCGGGTTCGATGTGATGCGCCAACGGACCTTCACGTCCTCGACCTTGGCCTTGGTGGCGAACTCGAAGTCGAGTGCGTCTTGGGCGGCGGCCTTTTTCTTCGGGGCCTTCACCTTGGCGGTCTTGATGGCGAGGTCGGCGAGACCGAAGCGGAGCCAGTGGTTTTTGCCGAAGTCGGAATCCCAGTGGGTTTCGCCATCGTCGTGGGTGCAGGAGAACCAGACCTCAAGTTCATCGCAGCCTTCAGGAATGGTGAAGGTCGAGGTGAGCATGATGCCTTCGCCGGTGGGGTCGGCGAGGTCGGCGAGCGGGAGGCCGGCGGGCAGCTCCATCACGCCTTGCCATTCAACACCGACGGGGTGGAACCGCACGTAGGCGCGGATGTGGTGGTTTTCGTGGGCGGCGTCGCCGAGTTGGACGAGGCGGAGCGGGTCGTAGCGGAGGAGGCAGGGGCCGGGAACGAGGTCGCCTTGGACGAGCTCGTGGAAATCGGACGTGAAGGTGATCTGGGGGCGGGAGCCCTTGTTTTGGCGAAGTTGCATAGGTGATTCCTCGGGTGGGTGCTTAGTAGGAGGCGCTCACGAGGGTGTCGGAGCGGTTGTCGTAGATCTTAACGAACACGATGTTCAGGGACTGGTTCCAATACCAGGCATCGACGGTCGAGGCTTGGAGCGAGGCGGAGTCGCCGACGTTGGGGAGGGCGGTGTTGTCGCGGGTGACTTGGTTGGCGGAGCTGATGCTGCCGAGGATGCCGATGTAGTTGAACGGCGACGGTGGCGTGTAGTTGTCGGTGACGCGTGCAATGCGGATCTGGCGGGTGGTGCCGTTGTTGGTGAGCGTCTGCTGGTAGATGCGGGAGAGGCGGAACTCACCGTTCTTTTCGGCGTTCTGGGTGATGCCGTCGTCTTGGTAGAGTTTATAAGCCTGCGCATCGGTCCAGCGGTCGGGACCAGGGTAGCAGTTGATGGTGAGCGGATTTTCCGGAAGTTCGCCAACCCATTGCTCCAGATTCTGGAACGGCAGGATCGCGCCGGCGCGCACGTAGATGGGAACGAGGTCGAGGCCGGCGGTGTAGGAGATTACCGTGCCGCCTTGGACCGCGCCGAGGAGCGGAGCTTCGTTGTTTTGGAAGGCATACCAGTTGCTGCCGGCCGGGAGGTAGAGATCACGTGTCGGGGAGATGGGCGGGCTGGCGGTCTCGGCTTGGAACAAGATCGGGGCGACCAGGAAGTCGCCGCCGACGAAGAACTGGGAGTTGATGTAGTAGTTGTTGTTTCCATACACGCCCGGGTCCTGCGGATCGTTGAGGAAGAGCGGACGGCAGATGGGCAGGCCGGTCTGGGTCCACTGATACATGGCGTCGTAGTAAACCTGGAGCATGCAGTAGCGCAGCTCGACGTAGGTGCGGCAGTTGGTGGGAACGGGTTCGGCGTAGGCGTAGGCCTCCTGGAACTGCTTGTTGTAACCGTCGTAGTGGTTGCGATACCACGGGAGGAAGGAGCCGACCTGCATCCAGCGGGTGAACAGCTCGTAGTTGGTGACGCCGCCCACGATCGTGCCTCCGACGATGCCGGACGCGCTGGTGGTGCCGGAGCCGGTGGCGAAGCCGCCGATGTCGCAGCCGCTGATGGGGACGCCGGAGAGGCCGAGGTTGAGGACCTCGGGGATGTTGATGTTGAGGAAGTCCCAGCTGGAGGCGGAGTCGCCGGTCCAGAGGGCGGCGTAGCGCTGCATGCCGGCGTAGCCGCCGCGGGCGATGATGAAGTTGCGGCGCTGCGGGGCGATCTGGTTGATGCCGTCCCAGGTGGCGTGGAGCAGGTTGTTGACGTAGCTATTGTGGAGCTGGGCGTTGGGCAGGTAGTTGGTCGCGACGACGGCACCGGTGACCGGATCAGTCTCCTCCTGAGCCATCATCAGGTTTTGCGGGAAGGTCTTAAAATACTGCTGGTCGGGCGGCAGGTTGGAGTTGATGGCGGGGCAGGTCATGTCCTGCCAGATCATGTCGAGGCCGACGTTGTTGATCAGGTCGGTGTATTGCTGGCCCCAGATTTGGCGGGCTTTGGTCAGGCCGAAGTCGGGGTAGTTGCCGTTGGCGGTCAACGGCGTCTGGCCCTGGGAGTTGGGTTGGAGCGGAGGATACGGGTAGGGGTTGTTGCCGTAGTTGATGCCGTAGTTGACGCCACCGGGGTAGAGCGCGGGGTCCTCGCCGGAGTCGTAGCGGGTGTTGAAGATAAGGGCGTTGGCGGCGATGAGGGCATCGCGAGCGGCGTAGGGCGCCTTCACACCTTCTTGGTTGAGCACGTTGTCCGTGATGACCGGGGTGATGTTGGTGGACATCTTGAACCCGATGAGGTGCAGGTCGTCGAAGAGCTCCTTCGTGTTGGGGAACTTCATCTCGCTGTGCGTGAAGGTCCGGTAGTTGTCCTGGAAATCGACGTCGATGTGAAGGCCGTCGCAGGGGATGAGGGCGGCGCGGTAGGAGTTCGCGGCAGCGGCGAGCTTGTAGCGGCTGAAGTATCCGTAGGCGCCTTGGTGGAAGCCGAAGGCGTAGCGCGGCGGCATGGGAGAGCGGCCGGTGAGCGTGGTGTATTGCGCGAGGATGTCGGCGATGCCGACGCCGGCGAAGAAGTAGGTGTCGAGCTCGTTGTAGAGGCCGCCGAGGTAATACTTCCCGTCCATGTCGGAGTAGTCGTTCGCCGAGACGTTGGCGAAAGTCTGTCCGCAGTTGTCGAGGAAGAGGCCGGTGGCGAAAGGCGAGCCGGCATAGGCGCCCGAGGGCGTGGGATCGTTTTCGACGAGAACGGGGATGGAGCAGTAGAGCGGCTCGGTGGGGTTGAGCGGGCCGGGGGTGCCTTCGGAAGGACCGTTGTAGGTGTAGTTGTCGAAGTTGAAGAACGTGTAGGTGTATTGGTTCTTCTGCAGGGTGGCGCCGGCTTTTTCGCCGAGGCCATAGTAGGTCGCGCCGGCGGGCGCGGTCTTCATGATGGCGATGACCTGCTGGCCGGGGATGTAGAGCACGCCCTGACCGGGGGCGTCTTGGTGGATCAGCTGACCACTGCGGTAAACCTGCACGTAGAATGGCGAGAGGCCGACCTGAATGGTGATCGCACCGGTGTTGATCTGCAGCGTCTGCGCGTTGGGCTGGCTAGTGGTGACCTTCAGGCCGACAAGGCCGAGGTCGCGGTCAACGACGGCAGTGGAGGTCTCGGTGGTGTAGGTCGCGCCGGCGACGGGCGTGAAGCGGAGGCGGTAAGCGGTCGGCCCGAGCACCTCGATGTAGAGGGAGTAGGCGTTGTTCTGACCGAAGACGAAAGTGAAACGGCGACCGGTGGAATCGGGCGACCAGGAGGCGATGTTACCAACAGTGCTCCAGCCGGAGTTGTTGGGTGTGAATTGATTCGTGTAAACGAACGGGAAGGCGGTGCTGCTCATGTGGGACGGGAGACGAGGTGTGTGAAGCGGGAGGTGGTGCGCGAAGAGAGGGCGAGGAAGGGGATGCGCGCGCCGGCTGGGGAAGGGCGCGGCGCGCGCGGGATGGCGTCTGCTCGTGGGGTGAGAACGAGTAAGAGAACGAGGAACGAGAACGAATCAGGGGGCTTACTTGGAGGCCGGGCAGATCTTCTGGTTATTGGGTATAAGCAGCGTGGATACGTCCACGGTGGGCTCGGTGCCGGTGTAAGGCGCAGACTGGGCGCGGAGCTGCATGAGCCAGGAGAAGTCGGCGTCTCCCGTGAGGCCACGCAGGGCGTTCTGACCGTAGATCGGCACGCGGTATTTCACGCCATCGATGGTCTGGGTGACGTAGCGGCCGTAGGGATCTTTCTTGAACGCGACGGCGGCACCGGCGGAGAAGTGGCAACCGGCGCAGCTCTCGGTGGCGAAGACCGTGTTCGGATCGGCGAGGAGGCCGGCGGGCAGGCGGTAGTCGTCGGCGACGGGACCGGCGGGTTGGTTACCGTTTTGGAAGAAGGTTTCCATCGTGGTGTTCACGAGGAACACGGGGACGATCTTGCCGGGGATCTTGAAGACGATGCTCTCGAACGAGGAGGGCAGTAGTTCGCCATTGGCCTGATTGGCGACGCCGTTGGTGAAGCCGGGGGAGAATGGGGCGGCGGGCCATTGGGTGCCGATGAGTTCGTAGTATTGGAACACGGAGCCGAGCTGCTTGAGCGCGGCGCGGACCTGGGCGTTCAGAGCGGCAGTGGCCTTGGGCACGGGCAGAACCATCGTGGCTTGGGTCGGGTTGGTCGTGAGCGACTCATCCCAAGAGGTGTAAACCTCGGGGCCGTCGTTCTTGCCGGTGGCAGGGTTGTATTGGGCAACGGGGTCGGCGTTCTTCGGCGCGAGCGTGTTGACGGGGATCGTCGGGTTCGCGGTGTTGAAGAACGTGGGCGTGATCGCGCGACCCTTGCTGTCCTTTTCGAGGTCGTTGGAGTTGGTGTTGTCCACCTGCTCGAAGGTGGCCCAGATCCACGTCGGCGAGGACTCGGTCTTCGCGGTGATGTGCATGCCGACGAGGCCGAAGTCAGCCGTGTAGGGCTCGCCGGTGAGCGGAACGACCCGGGCCTTGCGGACGAGGAAGCGGGAGGGATCGTCCTGATCGCTCATCTGCTTCCACGACATCTTGATCTCCATCGCGCCGTGCTTGGCGGTGCCCTTGTTGGAGGGGAAATTGATCTGGTTCTTGGCCGTGTAGGCGACCTGACCTTCGAGGTTGTAGAGCTTGTTTTCGACGAGGTAGTCGAACTCGATGTCATTCATGGCGGCTTGGTAGCGCACCCATTTGCCCTGCTGGTCGATCATGGGGCCGGTGAAGGCCTGGAGGCTGCCGCTGGAGCCGCCGAGCAACGGGATGTGATAACCGCCGTCGTGGGCCTTCTTTTGGGCCGCAGTCTCGGGAGTGCCAACGCCCATGCCGCTCATCCAGAAGGTCTTTTCCTGGCTGGCGGTGACGGCGTCTTTCCAGCTGAGGGGCGGCGCGCCATCTTTGCGGTAAACCAAGCCGGCATCGACGTAGTATTCCCAGACGCGCGGGGTCTTGGAATCGGCGAGGGTGAGTTTGTTATTGGGCTGGCCGCTGGGAAGTGCGGGCCAGTTGAGGGCGATAAACGTCTGCCAAGAGAAAATATCAAACAACCGTTGGGCGGGCGGGATGTTGGCGTCGGGGATGGTGAACGGCGCCTTGGCCTGATCAGGTGTGTCGCTCAAGGAGCGCAGACCGTTGATGTTCACGTCATACGGTAAGTCGGAACTGAACGTAGTGGGGAAGGACAGATCCAACTCCTTCGGGGCGGGCGTGGCCGCAACCGAAACCGAAGTTAGGACCGAAGATGAAACCAAGACCGCCGAAAACGGCAGCCCGCTAAGCATACGGAAGAATTTATCGCGCATAAGATACCTTGAGTTCTGGATTTACCAAAGACTGGCGCTCCGAGGTATCTTTATGCCTTCACGAACTGGCTATCTCGCAAACAGCTTAAATTTAATGGCTTTGAGACCTTGACGAGTGTGATGCAAAACCTCTACGTCTCATGGTTTCTCGTGCAAAAACCCCGAAAAGGGTAGGGAAAGTCGGCGATGTGCGCAATTTCTGCGCGGACCATCCAAACCGCCGCGCTGCTCTAACCGCGGTCCTATCGCTTACGACCTGCTCTCGGATTTCGACTGCAGGGACCGCCGTGAGGCAAACTCGGTATAACCCTTCTCGCGGGAAAAGCATACGAGCTGGGGAGTGCTCTGGAGGCCGAGTTTATATAGAAGATCCCCGCGAACTCCCTGCACCGTGGAAGGGGCGATACTCAGGCTTTGCGCGATTTCCTGGTCGGTTTTCGCTTCGCCGATCAGCGTGAGGACTTCCACTTCGCGTCGGGTGAGCAGATTCGCCGGGCTGGCCGCATTATGCAGGTGCTTTGTGCGCGCAGACTTAAGTAGAGGGCAACAATAGCTCCGGCCCGTCAGAACGGTTTTTACGCCTTCAACCAACTCACTAATGCGGGACAATTTGCTGACGATTCCGTCGAAACGCATTTGATGCATCCGCTCAATCGCGTGCGTGCCGGTTGTCCCGGTGAAGGCCAGAAACCGGCAACTGACGCCTTTTGTCCGGAGGTCTTCCACGATCTCAAACCCGTTTTTATGGGGCATGGATAAGTCCATAATAACCAGATCGGGTGACGTTTCCAAAATCAGTGGAATCGCTTCGGCTCCGCTGTGAGCCTCGCCGGCGATCTCAATACCGATGTCATGCATCAACTGCCTCACCATGGTGAGGACGATGTCGTGGTCATCGATAAGAAACACTCTCTGCAGGGGCATAGTGGGGCGTAACGAGTTATGATGGCTCTGAGAAGTAGCTCGAATGCAAGTAGCACAAGGGTAGCACAAGGAACGCCATCCAAATGTGTTTAATCGCCTAAATGTCACATGGTTGGTTGTCGGGGCTCTCGTGGCACCCGTGCACCTAGGCCGTGCGCGAGTCCGATCAGCCTGCTACACGCACGGGCTTTTCGCATAGCTGCGGACTGCGGCTTCACCACCGGCCAGACGCGACGCCTGCGCACGCGGTAGCGAATCCGGTTTTGGGGGCGATGCATCGCGGAAGGCGATTCCCGCCCATCCGCGATGTGACTTACGTATCGTTCAGGACTACTGACGGAGCCGCCGGTTTTTCCGGCGTTCTCCGGCTCAGGCCCGCTCCATCTCAGCGAGCTGCGAAGCGGCTTTTTCCCACTCGGCGGTCGCGGCGGTCACGAGGTCCACGGTCGCGCTCAACTCGCGGTTGAGGTGCTGGAAACGACCTTTGTCGGCGTAGGTTTCCGGCGCTTCCAACGACGCGGTGATCTCGGCCTGTTTGGCTTCGAGCTCGACGACTTTCTTTTCCAACACGCCGACGTGTTCGCGGAATTTGCGAATTTCGTTGGCGCTGGGCTTCGCTTTTACCGGGCCGGAGGCGACGGGGGCGGCGGCTTTCTTCGGCGCGGCGGTTTGCGTGGGGCGGGCGTCGGTGAAACCGGCGGTGATCGCGGCGCGGGCGTCGCTCAGCTTGGATTTCTCGAGGTAATAATCGTAATCGCCGGCGTAAGACGTGAGGCGTCCGCTGTGAACGTGAAGCACGTTCTTCGCGAGGGCCTTGATGAAATGCACGTCGTGCGAGATGAAGATCAACGTGCCTTCGTAGCCCCTGAGCGCCATGACGAGTGCGTCGATCGACTGGATGTCCAAGTGCGTCGTCGGCTCGTCCATGAGGAGGAGATTCGGCGGCTTCACGAGGATGCGGGCGAGGGCGAGACGTGTTTTTTCGCCACCGGAGAGGACCGAGACGGGCTTGTGCACGTCGTCTTTGCGGAAGAGGAACGCACCGAGGATGGCGCGGGCCTGTTGCTCGGAGAGCTGGTTTTCGTTGGTGCGCAGCTCCATCACGTTTTCGAACACCGTCGCGTCGGGGTTCAAGTTATCGAGACGGTTCTGGGCGAAGTAACCGGGCACCACGTTGCTGCCCAGTTCGCGCGTGCCGCCGTTGATCGGGATGACGCCGGCGAGGATTTTGAGGAGCGTGGATTTGCCCGCGCCGTTGGGGCCGATCAGGACGATGCCCTGGCCGCGTTCGGCGGTGAAATTGAGATCCTTGTAGATGACGTGGTCGCCGTAGGCCTGCTGGACGTGTTCGAGCTCGATGACCTTCAGGCCGGAGCGCGGAGGCTGCGGGAACTTGAAGTTCATTTTGCGCAGTTCCTCGGTGGGCTCCTCGACGGCGGCCTCCTTGAGGCGTTCGATTTGTTTCTCTTTGGACTTCGCGCGGGAAGCCATGGAAGCCTTGGCGCCGAAGCGATCAACGAACACTTGAAGGTGGGCAATCTCGCGCTGCTGGGTTTTGAAAGCGGCGGCTTGTTGCGCTTTGCGGGCTTCTTTTTCGACGAGGAAATTGTCGTAGTTGCCGTGGTAGTAATGGAGCGTGCCAGCGCGCAGTTCGAGCATGCCGGTGCAGAGTGCGTTCAAGAAAGCACGGTCGTGCGAGATGACCACGAGGCCGCCCGGATAACGCGTGAGGTAGTCCTGGAACCAGAGCAGCGCTTCCAAATCGAGATGGTTCGTCGGCTCGTCGAGGAGGAGCAACGCGGGCTCGGCCACGAGGAGGCGGGCGAGGTGGGCGCGCATGACCCAGCCGCCGGAGAAGGTTTTCGCGAGCTTGTCGGCGTCGTCGGGTTTGAAGCCGAGGCCGTCGAGGATTTTGCGGGCGCGGGGTTCGAGCGTGTAGTCGATGTCGTAATCGTCATCGGTGGGCTCGAGCTTTTTTCCGCTCGTGGCGATGTGCAGAATGGTCTCGTCGCCGGCGGGCGCACTTTCCTGCGGCAGGTAGCCGAAGTCGGCGCCGCGTTCCCATTCGATGGTGCCGGTATCCGGTTTTTCCTCACCGAGGATGAGGCCGAAGAGGGTGGATTTGCCCGCGCCGTTGGGGCCGATCAGGCCCAGGCGATCAGTGCGGGCGATAAACAGCGAGACGTCGGAGAAGAGTTCGCGTGTGCCGTAGGACTTGGAGACGTCTGCAATCGTTAACATAAAACCGGACACCCAAACGAGGCGTCCCCCGTTGGTCAACGCCGCATCCTGATACGGCGTATGCGATACAGTTCTAGGCGCTGGCGAGTTTGAGCAACGACGCGGCGGTTGCGCGTGCCGCCACAGCGGGCGTGGTGCTGCGCGTGGCATGCGCGGCGACAATCGCGCCGTCGATGAGAAGGCTCAGCGTGTTGGCCAGTTCGGCGGGATTTTTTGCACCGGCCGCGGTGCAAAGCTCGGTGAGCGCGACGAGCACGGCTTCCTTGTGCCGCCACGCCGCTTGATGAATGGGATGCGTGGGCTCGGGATATTCACTGAGCGCGCGGATAAAGGCGCAGCCGCGGAAATCTTCGCTGCCAAACCAGCCTTCGAGCCAATCGAAGACGGCGAGCAGGCGCTGCTCGGGCGACGCCTCGGCGGACTCGACTTTGGCCATGATGGACGCCCGGAACTCGCAGTCGCGTTTTTCGAGCACCGCGATGATGAGCTCCTCCTTGGAAGAGAAGTGGTTATAGAGAGTCATCTTGGCCACGCCGGCTTCGGCCAAAATCGTGTCGATGCCGACCGCCCGGTAACCGTCGCGATAAAAAAGGCGCCACGCGGTGGCCATAAGGTGATCGCGTTTGGGCGAGGAGGATTCGGTGACGGACATACTTTTACGGTGCGGAATCGTTCTGTTGGGACAAGAAAATAGACAGGTCTGTATATTTTATGCTTGCGACGAAATAGACAGCTCTGTCTATTTGGCGAATCAACCACGCAGGACCATGGCTCATCAATTTCTCAACACATTCTTAACCGAGCCGGTGCTCGGTCAGCAGGAAGCCAGTTACGGGCGTTCGCAGCGGGTTCCGGCGACAGCGGTTTCGGACGAACTGGGCGAGGGCGAGGCGGAGTTCATCGGTCAGCGTGACAGTTTCTACATCGCCTCGGTCAACCCGGATGGCTGGCCCTACATCCAACATCGGGGCGGTCCGGCCGGGTTTTTGAAGGTGCTCGATGCGCACACGCTGGCGTTTGCCGATTTTTCGGGAAACCGCCAGTTGCTGACGGCCGGTCACGTCAAAGCGAATGATCGCGTGGCGTTGTTCCTGATGGATTATCCGCATCGCGAGCGACTGAAGATCATCGGCCACGCCGAGATCATCGCCGCGCAGGCGGATCCCGTTCTGGCTGCCGCGCTCACGCCGACGGGCACCTCCGCCCGGACGGTAGAGCGGGTTTTCAAGATCCGCGTGACGGGCTTCGATTGGAACTGCCCGAAATACATCACGCCGCGCTTCACGGCGGAGGAAGTGGCGGCGGCCGTCGCTCCCTTGCACCGCCGCATTGCCGAACTCGAGGCGCAACTCAACGCGCACAGCTGAACACACTTTTCTCTCCAACCACCCACCATGAACACACGTCCTCCACTTCCTCCCTTCACCGAAGAAACCGCCCGACAAAAGATCCAGGCGGCCGAAGATGCCTGGAACAGCCGCGATCCTGAGCGCGTTTCGCTCGCCTACACCGAGGACACCGAGTGGCGCAACCGCACGGATTTCGTGAACGGCCGCGCCGAGGTGGTCGCGTTCTTGCGCGGCAAGTGGGAGCGCGAACTCGACTACCGCTTACGCAAGGAGCTGTGGGCGTTTCAGGGCAACCGCATCGCGGTGCGCTTCGAATACGAATTCCACGACGCCTCCGGTCAGTGGTGGCGCGCCTACGGCAACGAAAACTGGGAGTTCGACGAGTTCGGACTCATGCGCCGCCGCTTCGCCAGCATCAACGACCTCAAGATCACCGAGTCCGAGCGCAAGTTCCGCTGGGCGCGTGCGTCCGCGTGAAGACGAGTTGTAGCCGGGGTCGCCGACCCCGGTGTCTTGGGGCGCTTACCCGGACCGGGGTCAGCGACCCCGGCTACAACAATCCCGCTTTCTGTCCGGACGTTCCGGACAAATTAAAAAACCAAATCAGCAAACTTCGTATCACTATGTCCCGCATCACCGCCCTCGATCCCACCCAAGCCACCGGCAAGACCGCCGAACTGTTCTCCGCCGTTAAATCCAAGCTCGGCGTCGTTCCCAATCTCATGCGCACCCTCGGCCAGTCGCCCGCCGCCCTCGAAGCCTACCTGGGCTTCAGCGGCACGCTCGCCAAGGGAGTGCTCCCCGCGAAGGTCCGCGAACAACTCGCGCTCACCATCGGCGAGGCCAACACGTGCGACTACTGCCTCGCCGCCCACAGCCTGCTCGGCAAAGGCGCGGGCCTGTCCCCCGAGTCGATCATCGCCGCGCGCCTCGCCCGCGCCGAAGACCCGAAGACTGACGCGCTTCTCAAGTTCGCCGCTGCGGTGGTGGAGTCCCGCGGCTTGGTCGCCGACGAGATGCTGGCCAACGTGCGCTCCGCTGGTGCGAGCGATGCCGAGATCATCGAAGTCGTCGCTCACGTCGCGCTCAATATTCTCACCAACTACACCAACCACGTCGCGCAGACCGTGGTGGACTTCCCGAAAGCCCCGGCGCTGCCCGTCGCCGTTTAATCGGACGCTGGTCGCACGCGACCCCGAACGACCCGGCTCTTTTGAGCCGGGTTTTTTCGTGAACGTCACGTGCGCGGGAGGTTTTTTGTGGCGTTGGTTTTCCGGGCCGCTGTAAGTCTGCGCTACATTTTTATGAAGAAAGCCAAACTCCAGAAGCGTCCTGAGGACATCAACGCCAAGCTCGCGGCCAAGAAGGGCCCGATCTCCCAGTTCATCGCGCACAACTACCGTCACTTTAACGCCGCCGCGTTGCTCGATTCCGCCAAGGGCTACGAGGACCACCTCAAGGCCGGCGGCAAGATGCTCGTCACCCTCGCCGGTGCCATGTCCACCGCCGAGCTCGGCCTCACGCTCGCCGAGATGATCCGCGCCGACAAGGTCCACGCCATCGTCTGCACCGGCGCTAATCTCGAAGAAGACATCTTCAATCTCGTCGCTCACGATTACTACGAGCGCGTCCCTGGCTATCGCGATCTCACCGCCGCCGACGAACAGTCGTTGCTCGACCGCCACATGAACCGCGTGACCGACACGTGCATCCCCGAAGGCGAGGCCATGCGTCGCATCGAGGCTGCCGTCGCTGAGGAATGGCTCGCCGCCGACAAGGCCGGCGAACGCTTCTTCCCGCACGAGTTCATGTATAAAATTCTTCGCTCCGGTAAGCTGAAGAAGATGTATCAGATCGACCCGGCGAACTCCTGGATGCTCGCCGCCTGCGAGAAGAATCTCCCGATCATCGTCCCCGGTTGGGAAGACGCCACGCTGGGCAACATGTTTGCCGGCCGCGTCATCACCGGCGAGATCAAGAACGTCCACACCGTGCGCACCGGCATCGAATACATGACCTGGCTCGCCGAGTGGTATACGAAGAGCGCCAAGCTCCTCAAAAACGGCGAAGGCTCGATCGGCTTCTTCCAAATCGGCGGCGGTATCGCCGGCGACTTCCCGATCTGCGTCGTGCCGATGCTGCATCAAGATCTCGGCCGCACCAGCGTGCCGCTCTGGGGTTACTTCTCGCAGATCAGCGACTCGACCACCTCCTACGGCAGCTACTCCGGCGCCGTGCCGAACGAGAAGATCACCTGGGGCAAGCTCGGTCAGAAGACCCCGAAGTTCATCGTCGAAAGCGATGCGACCATCGTGGCTCCGTTGATCTTCAGCTGGGTCCTCGGCAAGTAAGTCTCCCTTTTACGAAGCCGCACCCGACCGGGTGCGGCTTTTTTGTGGGGTTCAGCCGCGTGTCAGGTAATCGGCAAAGGTCAGCACGCCGGCGATGGCCAGCCACACGAAGCCCGCCGCGGCGAAGACCCGCACCATGCCGTCCTGCCAGCGCAGTTGCATGAAATACCAAAAGATCAACGCGGTCTTGGCCGCGGCGATCATCATCGCGAGCGGCAACGCCCAAGGCCCGGGCGGCAGCAGTGTCGCCAGTGCCGTGAACACGAGCAGCACCAGCAGCGTGACAAACACCCAGATCAACGTGCTGACGGCGGTGGGGGCGTGCGTTGTCATGACGGTGGTCGGGGCCGGAAAAATCAGTGGTGCGGAATCAGGTAGAGCAGCGGGTAAAGAAACACCCACACGCAGTCTACGAAGTGCCAGTAGAGTCCGGTCATCTCGACCGGCGCGTGATCAGCGGCCGATAGGCGCGCGCGGTGGTTTTGCCAGACCAGCCACGCGATCAACTCGAGCCCCACGAGCATGTGCAACGCGTGCAGTCCTGTGAGGGCGAAGTAGATGAAAATAAACAACTGCACCTGCGGCGCCCACGGACCTTCGCCGTGGAAGTTGATCCCGGGCACGAGGTGCTCGTGGTATTTGTGGTGATACTCGTAGCCCTTCAGCGCGAGGAAGGTTGCGCCCAGCGCCCACGTCGCCAGCAGGCACCACCGCAGCATCGAGCGCTGGTCGAGTTTCACCGCACGATCCGCCAGCGCCATGAACAAGCTGCTCGTGAGCAACACGCCGGTGTTAATCGTGCCGATCCAAAAATCGAGGTGGCCCGAGCCTTCGCGAAACGCCTCCGGATAAGCCACGCGATACACCGCATAGCCCGA
>CBRAFO010000080.1:0-17475 GCA_967755175.1 uncultured Opitutaceae bacterium
GGCAAGGGAACGGCCGACCTGTTCCTCGCCATCACGTCCAACTACAAGTTCTGCGGCTACGACATTCTCCCGGACTACGGGGCGTTCGATATCTTCAAGCAGGCTTCCGACATTCCACGCGCGCTCGCCGACTACGAACGGCACCTGGAGCAGCACTGCCTGCGCGCAGCCTCAATGTCGTGTAATTGAACCCACTCTCGGGCACGAGTCGCACCGAGATTAGCCGACCGAGCGACAGGCTATTTTTTACTCACGCCCAGACCGAAGCCGAAACGCTCCAGTAACATGAGTGCGCCCGAGACCAAGGCCAGCGTGCCCAAGAGCCACGCGGGAGCATCGAGTTTAAATAAAATATTCAGACCGATGAGGAGCAGATAGACGGCGAGTGCGATATTAGCCATGGGTGTAAAACAAGAAGATGGTGGCGAAGTTTTCGTAGGGCTGATGCGACCGGTTATTCAACCGTGGCGATTTCTTTCGAAGGCGAATTGATTTGGACCGAGGCGATTCCGATTTCGGCGGCCGCAGTGGAGGAATACATCTGGCTCGTTCCGATGACTAAACCGTTCTGAGCCTTGAGCACAAAGTAGGGCTCGCTGGCAACGGACGTCTTCATCTCGAAATTTTTGGGGTCAGACCCATTGGCTTGCACCGACTCGATGCCAACAAGCGCGGACTGCTTTTGTTCGTAAACCTGGCTGGTGAGAATCACCTGATTATTCTCCGCCTTGAGATTGAAAATAAATTTAGCGTTGGTGGTCGGACTGATTTGGTAGGACATAAGTTTATTGGGAATTTGAACGAAGCGTAAGGCTGCGGATCATAAGCCAATTAGCCGTGCAAACCTATGGGGTTTAACCCGCCCTAGATAGAACTCACCGCATCTCCACCCATCCTGCCGGTGCCCCGTCGCACCTTTCTCCAAACCACCGGTCTCCTCGACGTGTTTGCCCTCGCACGTCGGCTCCGCCTCCAAGCCGGAACTCCCGCCACTCAAAACCACCCCTTCCCATGGACATCAAACGAGCCGGTTCACAGCCCGCCAACCAAGGCCCCTCCAACTGGTTCACCGGGACGGTGCGCATCGATCCCTTGTTTCAGGCCCCCGCTCCGGCGCGCGTGGCCGGCGCAAGTGTCACATTTGAACCCGGCGCTCGCACCGCGTGGCACACGCACCCGCTCGGGCAGACTCTCATTGTCACCGTCGGTTACGGACGTGCACAACGCGACGGCGGGCCCATCGAGGAAATCCGCCCGGGCGACGTCGTCTGGTTTCCGCCGGGCGAGAAACACTGGCACGGCGCTGCACCGACTACGGCCATGACCCACATCGCCATCCAAGAAGCACTCGACGGCAAGGTCGTGGACTGGATGGAAAACGTATCCGATGAACACTACCTCGCCTGAGTCGCGTAGGGTCACTCCTGACCGCTGAGTGAAAGAGAACGATTACGAGAACGAGAAAGAAAAAGATTCAATCGAAAGACCCATTCTTATGTCCAAACCACGCGCCTACTCCGTCAAAGCCTACTCCGCCGCCAGCGCGACTTCGCCGCTGGCCTCCAGCCAGATTCCGCGCCGCGAGCCCACCGACCGCGACGTGCAGATCGAGATCCTCTTCTGCGGCGTCTGCCACTCCGATCTTCACTACGCCCGCAACGAGTGGCACAGCTTCATGCCCACCATCTATCCCTGCGTGCCGGGCCACGAGATCGTCGGCCGCGTCACCAAAGTCGGCTCCGCTGTCACGAAGTTCAAGCCGGGCGACCTCGCCGCCGTCGGTTGCATGGTCGATGCGGATCCAACCTGCCCACATTGCCGTGCCGGCCTCGAGCAGTTCTCGCCCACCATGGTCATGACCTATGGCTCGATGGACAAACACTTCGGTTTGCCCACCTACGGCGGCTACTCCGAGGGCATTGTCGTCGATGAGCACTTCGTCTTGCGTGTCCCGACCAATCTCGACCCCGCCGCAGTCGCGCCGCTGCTCTGCGCCGGCATCACGACCTACTCGCCCCTGCGTCACTGGAAGGTGGGCCCGGGCAAAAAGGTCGGCGTGGTCGGCCTCGGTGGGCTCGGCCACATGGCAGTGAAATTCGCCCACGCGTTCGGCGCCCACGTCGTTGTCTTCACCACGTCGCCTAGCAAGAAGGCGGACGCCCAGCGCTTGGGCGCGGACGAAGTCGTGCTCTCGCGGAACCCGGAAGAGATGGCGCAACACGCCGGCACGTTCGACTTCATCCTCGATGCGGTCGCCGCCGATCACGACATCAACGCCTACCTGAGCATGCTCAAAACCGACGGTAATCTGACACTGGTTGGCGCACCTGAGAAGCCGCTGGCGGTTGCCGCCTTTGCGTTGATCATGGGACGCCGCAGCCTCTCCGGTTCGGCAATCGGTGGCATCGCCGAGACTCAGGAGATGCTCGATTTCTGCGGCGAGCATAACATCACCGCGGACGTCGAAGTCATCCCGATTCAAAAGATCAACGAAGCCTACGAGCGCATGGCCAAGGGCGACGTGAAATACCGCTTCTCCATCGACATTGCGTCGCTCAAATCCGAGTAGCGCACTCAAAGCGTATTACCAACCGAGGAGCCACTCCGCTTGTGTCCGTCCTCGGCGGCATCAGCCGCCCCTCTTGTAATCGCGACGGCTATTTTCAGCAGCGCTGCGTTACAATTAATCATCACCGGATTTTGCCTGTGACTACGTCGGCGAGATGGTGGATTTCGTTAACCCCCGTCTCCCATTAAAGCCCGCCCCCTTCCCTTGTTGCTGAGCGTAGCCTTGGCATTTCACGTCACCGCAGCCGTCTCCGCTGTCTCCGTCGCCAGCGCGCGCGATCAATCACTGGACCGCGACTGGCGCTTTCTGCGCGCCGACGCGCCGGGCGCGGAAGCTCCGGCATTCGACGACTCCACCTGGCGCACGCTCGATGTGCCGCACGATTGGAGCATCGAGGATTTGCCGGCCAAGGACACGTCAGTCCCCGAACTCCCGGCGGTTGTCGGGCAATGGACGTTCCACCCCGGCGACAACGCCGACTGGAAAGCGCGAGCGTTGGACGACCATGATTGGCAATCGGTGACGCTTCCCGACACATGGGAGCACCATTCCGCCTACAAAAAGGATAACGTTTACGGCTGGTTCCGCCGGCACTTGGAGGTTCCGGCGGACTGCCAAGGCAAAGATTTCGATCTCCTGCTCGGCCGTATCGATGACGTGGATGAGGTCTGGCTGAACGGCCAACGCATCGGAGGCACCGGTTCCTTTCCGCCCAAATTCGTCACCGCGTGGAATGTCGAGCGGCGCTACCGCGTGCCCGCCTCGCTGGTGCACGGCGACGGTTCGGATGTCCTCGCCGTTCGCGTGTTCGACGGCACCGCCAATGGCGGCATCTACGCCGCAGCGACGAAGACCGTTCGCATCGGGCCGTTTGATCCGGGCGCCAGCGAAAACGCCCACTTCACCGGCCACACCGTCGGCGGCATCGGCTGGTATCGCCGGCACTTCGCCGTAAACGAAGCCGGCAAACAAGTGGCCGTGCGCTTCGACGGCGTTTACATGAACCCCGAGGTGTGGATCAACGGCCACCTCCTCGGCAGCCATCCCCACGGCTACACGAGTTTCGAATACGATCTTACGCCGCACCTGAATCCGCTCGGTCAGGACAACGTGCTCGCCGTGCGCGTGCGCAACGAAGGCAAGAACACCCGCTGGTATTCCGGCTCGGGCATCTACCGCCACACTTGGCTCGTCCTCACCGATCCCGTTCACGTGCCGACGTGGGGCGCGTTCGTGACCACGCCTGAGGTTTCCAAAGACAAGGCGCTCGTGAAGATCTCCACCGAGGTGCTGAACTCCGATCACGCCGACCTCTCCGCTCGCTCCGACCGCGCGGCGTCGGCCGTGATCATCCGCACGCGAATCCGTGATGCCGCCGGCAACGTGATCGGAAGCGCGGAGGGCGCCCTGCAACTGCCGGTCGGCGAAACGCGCTCGACGGAGCAGGCCATCGCCGTGCGCTCACCAAAGTTGTGGTCTCCCGATTCGCCGACGCTGTATTCGGCCGAAGTCGAAATCGTGGTTGGCGGGAAAACGGTAGATGTCGTTTCAACGCCTTTCGGCATTCGCAAAATTGAGGTAGATGCCGAGCGCGGTTTTCGCCTCAACGGCGAGTCGATCAAGCTCAAGGGCGGTTGCGTGCACCACGACAACGGCCCGCTCGGCTCGGCAGCGATTGATCGCGCCGAAGAGCGCCGCGTCGAGCTGCTGAAGGCGAGTGGGTTTAACGCGATCCGCTCCAGCCATTATCCCCCCTCGCCCGCGTTCCTCGATGCGTGCGACCGGCTCGGCATGCTCGTGATCGACGAGTCCTTCGACCAATGGAACGTATCGAAGGAGCACAACGAGCAGGACTACCACCGGTTCTTCAAAGACTGGTATGCACGCGACCTCGCCTCGCTAGTGCGGCGCGACCGCAATCATCCGTCCGTCGTGATGTGGTCGGTCGGCAACGAGATCCCCGAGCAGTTCCGCGCCGGCGACATCGGGAAGCGGTTGCGCGAAACCGTGCTCTCGCACGACAGCACCCGTCCCATCACCCAGGCCATCTGCACGGATTGGGGCAACGTCTTCAAGAATTGGGACAAACTCTCCGACCCCGCGTTTCCGCACTTGGACGTCGCCGGCTATAATTACCTGCCCGAGAAATATGAAGGTGACCACGCGCGCCATCCCGAGCGCGTGATGTATGCGTCGGAGTCCTTGCCCAAGGACCTCTTCGACTACTGGTCACTCGTCGAAAAACATCCCTACGTCATCGGTGACTTCGTGTGGACGGCGATGGATTACCTCGGCGAATCCGGGGTCGGTCACAGCATCTTGAGCGATCAAAAAAATCCGTGGTTCATGCCCTGGCCGTGGTTCAACGCCTGGTGCGGCGACCTGGACATCTGTGGCTTTAAAAAACCGCCGTCGTTCTATCGTGACGTGGTCTGGCAACGCAGCCCCATCGAGATGATGGTGCATGCGCCGATTCCCGCCGGACTCTCCGAAACCCTCAGCTGGTGGGGCTGGCCGGATGAAGCACAGAGCTGGAGTTGGCCGGGCCAGGAAGGCAAACCGCTCCAGGTCTCGGTTTACTCGCGCTGCGACACCGTCCGTCTTGAACTTAACGGCAAGGTTGTCGGCGAAAAACCCGTGTCCGCCGCCACGAAACTCACCGTCCACTTCGACGTGCCCTACGCTGCGGGCGAACTGCGCGCCTTCGGGCTGATCGGAGGAAAGCTCGTCGCGCAGACCACGCTCAAGACCACCGGTGCGCCCACGGCCATCCGCCTGACCGCCGACCGCACAACGATCCGCGCGGACCGCAACGATCTGTCCTACGTGACCGTCGAAGTGGTGGACGCCAATGGCCAACGCGTGCCCAACGCGGACAACGTGGTGCGGTTCTCGGTGAGCGGAGCCGGCGAACTCGCCGCACAAGGCAGCGGTGTCCCGAACGAGCCGGCTAGTTTCCGCACTCCGGTGCGCAAGGTATTTCAGGGCCGCTGCCTCGCCATCCTTCGTCCACTGGGCACCGGCGCGGGCACGATCACGCTCCACGCCACGGCGGACGGATTGCAACCGGCGGAAATCATTGTTCAAACCGCTCTGCTCCCCGTAGCGCCATCGCGCCGCTGACATCCGGTATATTCACCGGATACGAAGTCGATCCACCCCATGCATTCCCTTCTGCGCTTCTTCCTCGCCATCGCGCTCTGCTTTCTTGGCGCCTGCATCGCTCCAATCTCTGCCTGGGCGCTTTCCGTCGAACAGATGACGACCAACGGTCGCGTCAACCCGCTCGGCATCGCCGCCGACGATATCTCCTTCGCGTGGGCCATCGGTTCGGACGCACACGCACGCGGCGTGATGCAAAGCGCCTACCAAGTCCGCGTCGGCACGACGGAGGGCGGTAGCGACGTGTGGGACTCCGGTCACGTGGCCTCGGATCGGCAGGTCGATGTCATCTTGCCCGCTAATCGCCATCTGGCGCCGGCGACACGTTATTATTGGCAGGTTAAAGTTTGGGGCGGCGCTGGCGTGGCGGGCGACTGGAGCACGCCAGCTTGGTTCGAGACGGGCCTGCTGTCAGCGGACGACTGGAAGGGCGCGACCTGGATTTCTCAGCCGGCTGCAACGGCGCCCGATTCCGGCAAGGGCGACTCCGGGCTTTCGCGCGGAGTGGTGTCCGCCGGAGCCCATCATGTTATGCCTCTGCTGCGCGGCATGGTCACACTCACCAAGTCGGTCAAGAGTGCGCGGGTTTATGCCTCCGCCCACGGCCTCTACCAGCTCTCGATTAACGGCCAAAAGGTCGGTGATCAGTTTCTCGCTCCCGGCTGGACCGATTACTCCCGCCGCATCCAAGCGCAAACCTACGATGTGACGCCGCTGCTACGCGAAGGATCCAACGTGATCGGCGCGGCACTCGGCGACGGTTGGTATCGCGGCAGGGTCGGGCTCGGCTGGCACGACGTTTACGGTGACACGCTCGCCTTGGTGGCGAAGCTTCGCGTGACCTACGCCGATGGTTCGACCGAGAGTTTCGTCACCAATGAGGGCTGGCGCTCCGCCGACGGGCCTTTCGTCCAGGGCGATTTGCAGGGTGGCGAGAGCTACGATGCGCGCCTCGAACAAGCGGGGTGGGACCGTGCTGACTTCAACGCATCGAAGTGGACGCCGGTCACCGTGTTGGCGGATGACTTGGCCAAGCTTGTTCCTCAGCCCGACGAGCCCGTGCGCGCCACGGAGGTGCTGACCGCTCGCACGCGCACCGTGCCCGTGGCCGGCGAGTATGTTTACGATCTTGGCCAAAACATGGTCGGAGTTGCGCGCGTCCGGTTGACCGGAAAAAAAGGCCAGACGATCCGCATCCGTTACGCCGAAGAACTCTACCGGCTGGGCGAACGGCGCGGCCGCCTCTACACGGATAATTTCCGCAGCGCCAAGGTCACCGACACTTACACGTTTGCTCGCGACGAAACGGTCACCTACCAGCCGACCTTCACGCAGCACGGTTTTCGTTACATCGAACTCACTGGGCTCGACACTCCAGCAGCGGTCGAGGACGTCCATGGCGTTGTCCTCGGCTCCGACCTGCCCAACACCGGCGATCTGCGTCTATCGAACCCGATGCTCGATCAACTCGTGCGCAACATCCGCTGGGGCCAGCGCGGCAACTTTGTCTCAATCCCGACTGACACGCCGGCGCGTGATGAACGACTCGGCTGGACGGGCGACATCAGTGTCTTCGCGCCCACCGCCTCCCGTTACCAAGATACCCGCGCCTTCCTTTCGAAATGGATGGATGACGTGCGCGACAGCCAGCGCGCCGATGGCAACATCCCGGCCGTCGTGCCTCAGCCCCGCCGCGAATTCGACGCCACCGGCGTGGGCTGGTCCGACTGCTTCATCACCGTGCCCTACGCCGTCTGGCACGCCACCGGCGACACCCGCATCGTGCGGCGCAACTGGGACGCGATGCAGCGCTTTTACCGTTTCACCCATGCCAGTGCCACGAAGGACGGCAACCTGCTCGAAGAGGGACGCAGCTGCTGGTTCTCCGGTGATTGGCTGAACTTAGAAAAAGTGAATCGGCTCGCGGAGCATCGCCTCATCGCCACAGCCTATTTCGCCGAGAACACCCGCATGATGGCCGAGATGGCGGCGGCCATGGGCGAGACCGCGCAGGCGGCGGAATGGGCGGCGTTGGTTCCCAAGATTCGCGAGGCTTTCGTCTCCGCGTATCGTCGTCCCGACGGTTCCCTCCAAATCGGCACGCAGACGGTTTACGCCATGGCTCTCGGCATGGACCTGATCGCCGATCCCCAACAGCGCGAGCAAACCGCCGGCAAGTTCGTGGAGAAACTCGTGGCCGACAATTACCACCTGAAAACGGGCTTCCTCGGCACGCCGTGGCTCCTGCCGGCGCTCACCCGCATCGGCCGCGACGACCTCGCCATGAGGCTTCTGCTCAACGAAGACTATCCCTCGTGGGGCTTCGAAATCAGCATGGGCGCGACGACCATGTGGGAGCGGTGGAACACGATTCGTGCCGATGGCGAGTTCGGCCCCGTGGACATGAATTCATTTAACCACTACGCCTACGGTGCGGTGGCCGATTGGATGTTCCAGCATTTAGGCGGTCTGCAAATCGTGGAATCCGGTTACAAGAAGTCGCGCATCGCGCCGCTCGTCGGCCCCGGCGGATTGAGCAACGCCCGGTGCAGCCTCCGGACTCCCTACGGCCTGCTCGCCTCGGACTGGAAGGTCGTGAGCGGCAAGCTAACGCTCGCGGTCACAGTTCCCGCCAACACCAGGGCCGAAGTCGTCATCCCCTCCGAGAGCGCGAAGGCAGTGCGCGAAGGCAATACCTCCGCCGTCTCCGCACCCGGCGTGCAAGCCGCCTCTTGGGAAGATGGCCGCCTCATCTTGCGGGTCGGCTCCGGCCGCTACGAATTCACGACTCGATAACACACGTTTTTATTGGCAGTTGAAAACAACGGATGGATTCACCCCACTCCGTTACGATTACCCGGCCCCGACACCAGCGCGCGGCCCTGATTTGTTCCCCCCGGCCTCGTGCGCACGTCATCCCAAACCGATTTCGAAAGCTGTCATCATTACCTGCCGGTGACGGACGAATTGCTACGAAGCGGCGCCTATGTGACCAGTGCCGGACGCCGCGGTGTCAAGGCCGGCGAGCCGTATCCGCCTGACCAACACCCGTCGCTCTACCATTTCAACTGGGCCACCGGCCGCACGCTGCCCGAGTTTGGTCTGCTCTTGGTCACGCAGGGCCAAGGCCTCTTCGAGACCCGAAAGACAGGTAAAGTAGCGCTCGCTTCCGGCCAAGCCATCGTGCTCTTCCCGGGCGTATGGCATCGTTATCGTCCCGACCCCATGACCGGCTGGTCTGAACGATGGGTGCAGTTCAACGGCACATTCATCCACACGCTGCTCGAACAAAAACTCATTACCCCCGAGACCGCGGTGCTGCGGCCACTCAACCCAATCGCCGTGGCCCATAGCTTGGATCGCGTGATTGATGACGTGCATCGCGACCCCTCGGTCAACTCACTCCATCTCTCATTGCTCGCCCTCGGAGCCTTGGGGCTTGCGATCGATCATCCATTAGCGGCCCAACCACCCAAAGCGAAACGGTCCGACGGCGGCTCCACCAACGATCCGCTCGTCGAGCGTGCCCTCGACTACATCTGGACTCGCAATCACAAGGTTTTGTCCGTCTCCGATGTCGCCGCGGCCGTCGGGACCACTCGCCGCACGCTAGAACGTCGCATGGTTTCGGCCAACGGTCGCAGTGTCCTCGAAGAAATTGTCCGCTGCCGCTTTTCCCGCGCCGAGCGCCTCGTCCGCGAGACAACGCTTCCGATCAAATCCATCGTCGAGCTCGCCGGCTTCGGCAGCATGGAAAATCTCCGCCACGCCTTCGTCTCAAGGACGCGCCTGTCGCCCCGCGCTTATCGGGATCGTTACCGTTCGGCGCCCCCTAAACGCGGATAACGAGTCATCGTTATCCCCACCGAAGACTGGCGTTCGCGCCACCGCCTGCCTGGCCCCCAGGCCGTCCGAAGTCCCCCCCCCGCGCCTTGTCGCAATTTGTGGGGTCAAACGGGTAGTCGTGGCCCGCACACCCGTGTTTTCTCAGACCTTCACCCCTGCACTCGTTCTCGTTTTATCGAGAGCAACCTCCAGCTCCCCCACACCGTTATGTCCCAACCCCTGATCGGCGTTTTCTACCACTGGCTCGGCGGACTCGCCTCGGCCAGTTTTTACATCCCCTACCGCGGCGTGCGTAAATGGTCGTGGGAAACTTACTGGCTCGCCGGCGGATTTTTCAGCTGGATCATCGCTCCCGCCGCACTCGCCATGCTGCTCGTTCCCGACGTCTGGGCGCATATCGCCGCCGCGCCCCGAAACTCCCTTTTCTGGGCTTATCTCTTCGGCGCGCTCTGGGGAATCGGCGGGCTCACCTTCGGCCTCACGATGCGTTACCTCGGCATCGCGCTGGGGATGGCGGTGGCCCTCGGTTTCTGCGCGGCGTTCGGCACGCTCGCTCCTCCGATTTTCGCCGGTGAATTCGGAAAGATCATCGGCACACCCTCGGGCCGCATGATCTTGTTCGGCGTCATCGCTTGCCTCATTGGCATCGGCGTGAGCGGCCTGGCCGGCATGTCGAAAGAGCGGGAGCTCTCGCCTGAGCAAAAGGCAGCCACCGTCAAAGAGTTTCACTTCACCAAAGGCATGCTCTTCGCGACCTTCTCCGGCATCATGAGTTCGTGCTTTGCCTACGGACTCGCTGCCGGCAAACCGCTCGCCGATGCCACCAAGACCGCGCTGCTCGAAAGCGGAGGCAGCGATCTTTGGCAAAATCTTCCCGTGCTCGTCGTCGTGCTCTGGGGCGGCTTCACCACCAATTTCGTCTGGTGCGTCATTCTCAACCTCAAGAACCGCTCCAGCCACGAATACCTCAACCTTCGCCGCTCCGCCATCGCCGAGGTCAGCGCCGCCGAGGGCGTGATGCTTTCCGCCGCCGCCGAGGAGAAGAGCGTCCGACAACAAGACGGCGGTGCTTCGCCCGGCTCACCCACCCGTCCGGCCACGCACACCGGCCCCGCGCCTCTGCTGCGTAATTACCTGCTCTGCGCCGCCGCCGGCACTCTCTGGTATCTCCAGTTTTTCTTCTACAGCATGGGCCAGACGAAGATGGGCGCCTACGAGTTCTCCAGTTGGACGTTGCACATGGCCAGTATCATCATTTTCAGCACACTCTGGGGCATCGTCCTGCATGAGTGGAAGGGCACGGGTAAACGCACCCATATCCTCATCGGCATCGGCCTCGCCGTGCTGATCGGCTCCACCGTCATTGTGGGCTGGGGCAACTACCTGTCGGCCGCCACTCCCTCGCACTGATCCGCACGCCCCATCCGCATCCTCCCGGCGCGACACCACCACCGCCCGCAGCCTTCCACCTTGGCCAAACCGCTTCCCTCCATGTCCACCCATTCCGCTTACTCTTACGCTCAAGATACCTACCGCGCCCTCGGTATCGATGTGGAAGCCGCGCTGATCACGCTGGCGGCCACGCCCATTTCCCTGCACTGCTGGCAGGGCGACGACGTCGGCGGTTTTGAAACGGTCGGTGGCGGCCTCGACGGCGGCATCGCCGTGACGGGAAACTACCCGGGCAAGGCCCGCACCCTTGCCGAGCTGCGCGCCGACCTCGACCAGGCGCTCGCGCTCATTCCCGGACATCACCGGATCAACCTCCACGCCTGCTACGCCGATTTCGGCGGCGGCCCGAAGGTGGATCGCAACGCCCTCACCGTCGCCCAATTTCAGAGCTGGATCGACTGGGCCAAGGCCCGCGGCCTCGGTCTCGATTTCAACCCCACCTATTTCTCGCACCCTCTGGCCAAGGACGGGCTCACGCTCACTCACCCCGACGTTGGCGTCCGCGAATTTTGGATCGAGCACGGCATCGCCTGCCGTCGCATTGGCGCGGAAATGGGCCGCCAGCTCGGATCGACCACGGTTACCAATGTATGGATACCCGACGGCTCCAAAGACCTCCCGGTGGACCGCAAGTCGCCCCGCGCCGTCCTGGAATCGTCGCTTAACACGATCTTCGCGGAAAAACTCGACCCGCGCCTCAACCTCGATGCGGTCGAAAGCAAGCTCTTCGGCATCGGCTCCGAGTCCTTCGTGGTCGGTTCGCACGAGTTCTACCTTGGTTACGCGACCAAGAACCAAAAACTTTACTGTCTCGACGCCGGCCATTTCCACCCGACCGAAATCCTCGCCGACAAGGTTTCCTCTGTTCTCCAATTCGTCCCGGAAATCCTCCTCCACGTCTCGCGCGGCGTGCGCTGGGACAGTGATCACGTGGTGCTGCTCGACGATCCCACCCAAGCACTCATGCACGAGCTGGTGCGCGGCGACTTCCTCGGACGCACTCACATCGGGCTCGATTATTTCGACGCGAGCATCAACCGCCTCGCCGCCTGGGTCATCGGCACGCGCAACACGCTCAAAGCCCTGCTGATCGCCCTCTTGGAGCCCACGGCCACGCTGCGCGCCTTGGAAGCAGCCGGCGATTTCACAGGCCGGTTGGCGTTGCTCGAGGAATGTAAATCGCTGCCGTGGGGCGCGGTGTGGGATGAATATTGCCGCCGCCAGAACGTCCCCGCCGGCCCCGCTTGGATCAAGGATGTGAAAGCTTACGAAATGTCCGTGCTCTCCCACCGACGTTAACCGTGCGGCCGCCATGGCGGTGAACGGCACCGGCAATCGCGCATAGGGATTGCGCTGCCACGCTCGCGTTCGACATATCACTCGACGCGCACTTTCCGGCATCGCCGAGGCGGCACACGTGGGACGAAAAAAAGACCTCGGCACCGCACTCGCGGGGTTTACAGCTGATGGCCCGCGTCCCTAAACAGGGCGCGTCGGTTCCCTGTTCTGCGTCAGGTCTCATCATTAACCCACCCCCGTTTTCATGTTTCCCCGCATCGCCCAAGCTGTCTTTGCGCTCGTCTGTGCCATCGCCTGCGTAGTCGGCGCGCCATTACACGCCGCCGAGTGGCAGTGGTCGGCCCCCGATGGCGAGGCGCGCGCCTACTTGTGGATTCCCGCTAATTGCCAGCGCGTGCGCGGTGTCGTCGTCGCCAATCACAACATGGTTGAGCAAGGCATCCTAGAACACCCGGCCATGCGTGCCTCGCTCGCTAAACTCGGATTCGCGGAGGTCTGGGTCGTGCCTTATCTCGACGCCACCTTCGACTTCAACAAGGGCGCCGGTGAACACTTCGAACGCGTTATCGCCGATCTCGCGACTCGCTCTGGTTACGACGAACTCCGCTTCGCTCCGGTCGTGCCTCTCGGCCACTCGGCCTGCGCGACGTTCACCTGGAATTTCGCCGCGTGGAATCCGGCCCGCACGCTCGCGCTCATCTCGTATCATGGCGACGCCCCTCGCACCACGCTCACCGGCAACGGTAAACCGCGTATCGACTGGGGCGACCGTAACATCGACGGCATCCCCAGCCTCATGGTCATGGGCGAATACGAATGGTGGGAAAACCGCCTCGCCCCCGCCTTCGAGTTTCAAGCTGCACACCCGCGCTCACCGGTTGCATTCCTCGCCGACACGGGACGCGGCCACTTCGACTACGCCGATCGCACGGTCGCATTTCTCGCACGATTCATCGAGAAAGCCGCCGCCGCCCGCCTTCCCCTCAAAGCGCCGCTCGACCAGCCCGTCCCGCTTCGCCCCGTCGATCCGCGTGAGGGCTGGCGGATCGATCGCTGGCACCCCGACGCCCCGCGCTTCTCTCCGGCCGCACCCTACGCCGACTACACCGGTGACCCCCAAACCGCCTTTTGGTGTTTCGACAAGGAGATGGCCCGCGTCACTGAAGCGATTTACGCGGACCAACGCGGCAAACAACCCCAGCTCCTTAGCGTGACCGACGGGGGCCAACCCATTGAAAAAGGAAACGGCGAACCGGTCACCCCGCGCTTCCTCCCCGAGGCTGACGGACTCACCTTCCACCTCACCACCGCCTTCCTTAACTCCGTGCCGAAGGAGAGCAGCAAAGCCACGTTGTGGACCGGCCTTTACGCCAACGCGCGACTCACCCACGCCACCAAAGGCGGTCCCATCACGCTCTCCCGTATTGTCGGCCCCTTTGTCCAAACCACCCCGGACACCTTCAGGCTCCGCTTCGGCCGCGCCGAATACACGGAGAACCATCGCAACCACGACCTCTGGCTTGTCGCTGCTCATCCCGGCGATGCGCATCACAAGAGCATCGTGCAGCAAGTGATGGTCCACGTCGCCCCGACCCGTGACGGCGCAGACCAACACCTCACGTTCCCTGCGATCCCTGATCAACCCGCCGGAACAGCGACTTCGCTCCGCCTGACCGCCACCTCCGACGCCGGCCTGCCCGTATCCTACTACGTGCGCGAAGGCCCGGCCGAGATCGATGGCGACACCCTTCGTTTTACCCCCGTCCCACCCCGTTCCAAATATCCCATTGAGATCACCGTTTGCGCCTGGCAATTCGGTCGTCCCGTCGATCCCAAGGTCAATACCGCCGCGCGCGTCGAACGCACGTTTAAGCTCCTCGCCCCCACGGTTCGCTGATCGCCCCCTCCGAGCCTGACCCAACACGTAAGCGGGCCGGGATCTCAGCTCCGGGAGCTGACGAAGCAAGCAGTTATAGTTAACGCACATCAATCCTCGACGATTGCGCCTAGCACTTTCCCGTTGGATGGTTCCGCTCCCGCTTCGGTTTCCCTCACCTCTCGACTTTCGCCTCCGCGCATGCCCCCGTTGTTCGCTTACACTCCACGCACTCGCTCCATCGACGCTACGCTATGAACGTGCATTGCCCGCATTGCCGACACGAACAACAGGTCTCCGAAGCCTTGATCAACAAGGTCGTCGATTGCCCGTCGTGCAAACGACGCTACTTGGTCAAGCGTCCGCCGCCTCCGCCCACGGCTGAAAAAGGCGGCATCGGTTTCGGCACGGTGCTGTTGCTCCTCTTGCTCATTGCCGGCGGTGCGCTCGGCTACATCTGCTGGAAACAGCAAGCCTCCCCCATCGATCTCGCACGACAACTCCTGCAACGTTTCCAACCCCAGCAGACGGTGGTGCTTGCTACGCCTCCGCACGAAGAGCCCGCCCCCGAAGAGGATGCTCCGCAGCCCATGTCGGCCGAGTCGTCGACCCAATCGCCTACCGAGTCCGCCGAGGCAACTCCCCCGACCATCCCGGAGCCTGTCGCGCCCTCGGCAGAAACCTCCGCGCCTACGCCCGCCCCGACCGTGGCCATTGACCCGCTCGCCTGGCTGCACGAGAGCCGCACTCATTGGCCGCAAGAGGTGTCCCTCACTCTTCCCGTTGGTTTCTCGCTGAAATCCGAAGGTAAGTCCGTGGGCGCCGTCACCCTTCAGCCCGGCAGCTCCGTGAGCCTGATCCAGATCAAAGACGACAACGTCACCGTGTCCCACGCGGGCACCGAACGCACGATCCCGATGGACGCGACTGACCTGCTCGTGCGCGCCCGTGCCGAGATTGATCGCCGCGACGCCCTGATCCAGCACGCCGCCCCCCGCTCCGCGCCCGCCACAGCCAGCCACGCTCCGATGGGCATCACCGGCACCCGGGTCACGAGCACAACGAGCACAGAGACCCTCCCGCCCGTTCGCACCACCGGCGCGTTTGTCCATCCCGGCGGCCTCCACACCAAGGCCGACCTCGATCGCATGAAGACCATGGTCGCTGCCAACGAGCACCCGTGGATCGACGCTTGGAATCAATTCATCACCGACCGCAAGGCGCAGAACACCTATCGCGCCTCCCCCGGTGCCAACATGCCCAGCCGCCAGCGCGCCCAAGACGACGCGACCGCCATGTATTACAACGCCCTGCGCTGGTATATCTCCGGCGACAAGAGCTACGCCGACTGCGCCGTGCGCATCGCCAATGCTTGGGCCAACACCGTGGACGCGAGACCCGCCAACGACTATTTGACTGGCATTCCCACCGGCAGCTTCGCTTTGGCCGGCGAGGTGTTGCGTGTTTATCCAGGCTGGTCCGCCTCCGAGTTTTCGAAGTTCAAAAAGATGCTGGTCCAGCATTGGTATCCGAAATGCGATGACTTCCTGCGGACTCACAACGGCACCAAGGACAGTTCCTATTGGGCCAACTGGGACGCGTGCAACATGCTCGGCATTCTGGGCATCGGCGTGCTCTGCGATGACCGGGAAAAATTCGATCAAGCCATCGAATACTTCAAACACGGCAAGGGCATGGGCAGCATCAAAAACGCCCTGCCCTTCCGCTATCCCGACGGCCTCGGCCAATGGCAGGAAAACGGACGCGACTTCGCTCACACCATGGGCGGCATGGGTCTGCTCGCCGAGTTCTGCCAAGTCGCCTGGAACCAAGGACTGGATCTGTTCGGCATGGACGACAACTGGCTGCTGGCCGGTGCCGAATACACCGCCCAATACACGTTGTGGAAAGGTGTCCCCTACACGTATTACACGAACAGCAGCGGCGCCAACCAGTCCTACATTTCCACCAACTACCGCGGACGTCTGGATGCCTCGCACTTCGAGCTCGTTTACAACCACTACATCGTGCGACGCGGGCTGAAGGCGCCAAACGTCAAACAGTTCGTCGAGATGAAACGGCCCGAACCCGGGGAGACCGATGTCTTCGGCCATGGCACGCTCACCTTCACCCTCGACAAGGCGGCGTCACCTTATCCCGTCCTCGCCATCCCGCCCGTGCCCCAAGATCTCGTAGCGATCGCCGGCATGGATCATGTTGACCTCAAGTGGTCACCCTCCGGCGCTTACTCTGCGCACGGTTACGAAGTGTTGCGCGCCACCTCGCTTACCGGCCCTTACACGAGCATCCATTCGACGAATCGCTGGACCACCCCCGCTTACACCGACACCGAGGTCACCAATGGCACGACTTATTACTACAAGGTTTCCGCGCTCAACAACACCGGGACCAGCGCCCCGTCGGCTGCGGTGAGCGCCACCCCTGCCGCCGGTCGTCCCCTGCCCCCGGGATGGCTTGCCGCCAACATCGGTGACTCGGCCACCACCACCGATGACAGCTATGCGCCCGTCGCGAACAGCACCTTCACCCTGCCAGCCACCGGCTCGGGAATCGGCGGCGAATCGGATACCTGCCACTACGTTTACCAAAAAGTCAGCGGCGACTTCACGTTCACCGCCCGGCTGATTAACCGGAAAGGCGACATCTACAAAACGGGTCTGATGATGCGCGAAGGCCCGGAGGCCAACGCGAAGATGCTCGTTGTGACGCTCGGCGAAGCCGGCGGACGTCAGGCGCGCTTCGGCACCCGCGCCACCACCGGAGGCCGGACGCTCACTCAAGCCGGCAACGACTACACCTGGCTCCCCATGTGGTTCCGACTGCAACGCGTGGGCGACGAGTTCACCGCCGTGCAATCCCCCGACGGCATCACGTGGTTCCAGGTAGGAAAGAGCACTGTCGCACTGCGAAAGCCCTACCTGGCCGGCCTCGTGGTCGCCGCCGCCGCCGGCGGCAAGGCCAAGGAAGGCCCGGCGAACGTGAGTTTTGATAACGTGACCATGACCGTGACTCCGCCCGCCGCACCCGTTGCACCCACCGCCCTCGCCGCCACCGCGCTCCCCGGTGGCGATGTCCAACTCACGTGGAAGAACAACGCGACCAACCAGTCGGGATTCAAAGTCGACGCCTCCGTCAACAACGCCGGCTTCTACGAAATCGCCGACCTCGCCGCGACCGCCACTCGCTTCGTGAACACCGGCCTGAGCACCCCGACGGCCGTCCGCTACCGAGTCCGCGCCTATAACACCGG
>CBRAFO010000081.1:0-17350 GCA_967755175.1 uncultured Opitutaceae bacterium
ACGGAGCCGTCCTTCGGGTTTTTATTCAGCCAGAAAATCTCGTCGCCGTGCTCGACGAACGAAGGCTTGTGCTCCTCGGTCGCCGGCAACGCCAAGCCAAGATCACTAATAACCGTGAGGAACGTCTGCAGGTCTTGACCGAGCTCGCGCGCCATCGCGCTGACCTCAGCCGAAACGCCACTGCCGCGCTTGTTCGGATTGAGCAGCAACCGCATCGCCGCCAGCGGTGCATTCGACGACGCAGCCACTGCGGGTGCCTCTGCGGACACCGGAGCCAACGAGCCCGGCTCCGAACTCGTCTGATCCGCCACCGGCGTAGAAACGACCTCGGTCGCAACCGACACCGGTTCCGCGACCGGAGCGGTCGAAGCCGACTCGACGTTCACGAGTTCGGCATTGGCCGGTGCGAGGTTCGCCGACTCGGGATTAGCAACCGGCGCCGAAATTTCGACCTCCGCCCCACCCTGCGTTTTCGGCTCCGTGCTGGCGGCGTCCGCTGCGCTCTCTACGCTCTCGGGAGGCAATTCTCCGTTCGCCGACGTGGCGCCACGCGCCTCGTCACCGTTGATCCAGATGCCGCCGCGACTGTCTTTGTTCAGCCAATACACATAGCCGCCGATGGTCGTCTTGACGGGCTTGTCGTTCGCACTTTCCGGCACGAGCAGACCGAGCGCCGCGAACGCGGTCACGA
Organism: uncultured Opitutaceae bacterium; assembly: GCA_967755175.1. GTDB lineage: Bacteria > Verrucomicrobiota > Verrucomicrobiia > Opitutales > Opitutaceae > Rariglobus. The sequence goes on from CBRAFO010000081.1 coordinate 692, forward strand.
GATCGGCTTCGGACTGTTTCAACGCGCGCGCCAAATAAACGGTGCTGCCGGAGTAACCCGGACCACGGCGGTTGCGCCGCATCTGCGGACGAATCGCCGCGAGGAACTCCTCGCCCTGCGGAAGCGGAACGGCAGGAGCGTCCGGTTTAGCCTGACCGCCTTCGTTGGCAGATTCAGATCCGGACACGGGCGCAGGCGCACCTTCGGACGTTGCCTCGCCTACATCGGACGTAGAAGCCACGGCTGTCGGCGCGGGTGCGTTCGCCGCCTGGGCGGCGCGGGCGGCCTGCGCGGCTTCGCGTGCAGCTTGGGCTGCTTCGCGTGCGGCTTGGGAGGCGGCTTGAGCGGCGGCGCGACGTGCCTCGTGTTCCGCCCGACGGGCGGCTTGTTCAGCCTCACGCGCGAGGCGCTCGGCTTCGCGTTTGGCCAAGGCGGCCTGTTCGGCGGCGGCCTCTTCGACGAGAACCGCAGCGGCGGGATCGTTAGGATCGAGCTTCTTTGCTTGAACCGTGCGATATACCGGACGCGGCTTTTCGCGGGTGTTTAAGAACAGCTCGTGACGGTTGTTAAGGTTCAACCAGTAGAGTTCGCCCTCGAATTCAATATGCTCGGGCGGCGCGTCCTCGGTCTCGGGAATGACGAAGCCGCACTCCTTGAGCGCACCAATGAGGTCGCCCTCGCTCTGCTCCCAGCGCTTGGCCAGGAACGTGACGCCGACCGACTGGCCCGGGCCGCGCTGATTCTTGCGGAGGTGGGGTTTGATCGCCTCGAAGAAGGTCGGCAGATCGTCGTCGAGGTTGTCCCAATTATCCCAGTCATCGCCTTCTTCGGCGGCATCGGGATCGCCGTCGCGCTCGGTGTCGCGCAGCTTGCGGAACCCATCCTCGGGCGCGGCGGTTTCGGAGACGATCGAGCTCGGCTTTTCGGCGGCGACGTCCGCACCGCCATTGCCGGCAGCCGGAGTGTTGCCCTGAAATTTCGCAGCGAACTCAGCGCGAAGTTTATCGGCCTCGATTTTGGCGGCGGCGGCGGCGGCGCTTTCGAGGGTCCAGTCGCGCAACGTGGTGCGGCGAGCGATACCATTAAAAGCGAGCGGGTTGGTCGGAAGAGTCTGGTAGCTGATGATCTCCCACTCGTCCTTGCCGAGCTGGTTGAGATAGGACTCCAAGAGAGCGGGTGTCGCAAAGCCATGCGGGCCGCTGGTGATATGCTTGTATTCCCAAAGAGACATAAAAAGTGGTGTTGCCGGGGTAGCGAGGGTAACGCATCCCAAATGCCTTCGTCCTTGCGAGCCTATAATCTGACCCGATGCCTCCCCTAGGTGAATTCCGCACGCCGGTTCTGATTGCCGGCGGAGGTATCGGCGGGCTTGCCGCCGCGCTGGCTCTCCAACAACGCGGCATTCACGCCATCGTTTGCGAACGGGCTGCGGAACTCCGCGAGGTCGGCGCCGGCCTCTTGTTGTCACCCAACGCCGTGCACGTGCTCAAGTTACTCGGGGTGCTGGATGAAGCCGTGACTCACGGCCGGACGATTGATGAATGGCGTATTCTTAATGCGCACGGTCGCCCTCTCCACCGGCTGCGCCCCAGCCGGGGCAAACGCCTGCCCGCGCTGAGCCTGCATCGTGCAGAACTGCAAAAGCTCCTACTTACCCGGCTCAACCCGACGTGCCTGCGGCTGGGCTTCGAGGTTGCTGCCTTTTCCGAAAACCTCACTGGCGTGCAAGTAACCGCACACTCCAGGGCCACGCTCGAAGGCGCCGCCCTGATTGGCGCGGATGGGCTCCGTTCGTGCGTGCGCCGTGCGGATCAAAGCAACGACCCATTGCGCGATTGCGGCTACTCCGGCTGGCGCAGCGTCGTGCCTTTTATTCCTCGCGGCTATGAAGGCGGCTGGCTCAGCGAATCGTGGGGCGAAGGGAAACGCTTCGGCATCTCCCCGCTCGGGGACGGGCGCTGCTATTGGTATGCCACAGCCAATCATCAGCCCGGTCATCCTCCGTCCGGAAAATCCCGCAAAGACGAGCTGCTTGCCGCCTTCGGCCACTGGCATTCGCCCATCCCCGAACTCATCGCCGCCACTTCGGACGACAGCATTTTGCTCAACCCGATTCTTGATCGCCGCGTGCAAATGAACGCCACCGGAACATCCCGCGTAACCCTGCTCGGCGATGCCGCTCACCCGATGACGCCCAACCTCGGCCAAGGTGCGTGTCTCGCGCTGGAAGATGCCTGGATTCTCGCCCGTGAAATCAACACCGCGCCAACGCTTGTCCAAGGGCTGCGTCGTTACGAAACCATCCAACGCACACGCGCCACATGGATTTCCCGCGCCTCGCACGCGCTCGGTTGCATCATCCAACTGGAGCACCCCGCTGCGTGTGCGTTACGTGACGCCGGACTGCGCCTGACCCCGGAATTCGTAAGCGACCTCACGATGCGTCCGCTTTTCTCGTTCCAAGGCTGATTCGGTAAATTTGCCGGCGCAGTGGCGGGGAGTGACAGCGTCACTCCCCGCCAGGCACTCAGGGCACACGCACCGGTTTCACGCCCTGGGCGGCCAAATAACCATCCAACCTCCTCGCAAGCTCCGGCCACTGATGAGACGAAACCGAGGGATAAAGATGGTGCTCCAAGTGATAGGTATGCTGCAGGAAAACTTCGGGCAGCCAACGCCCACGCACGGCATGCGTTTGCTGCAACACCGTTTCGCCGTGCGCCCGGTGCGGCAGCCAGACCGTCGCGAACGGATACAACCACCCGCTCGTCAAAACCAGTCCGACATACACGAGTAAAACCGGCGTGTGCGGCCACAGCCAAACGCTCGCCGTGATCACGCCGCCAACCCACACCGCCTCCGCAACCATCCAGCGACGTTCATCCCGGCGAGCGCGTTTCCACGCCCACCCAAACAAACGCGGCTGCAAGCTCACGCCCTCCAGCAACGCGCGCCACCACGGCATGTGCGCCGCCGCTCCTTCGATATCATCGTGCTCCGGAAACCGGCGATGATGGTGCAGGTGCGTGAGCCTGAACGCATGTCCACTCCGCAACACCAGCGCCTCGATCACCGCCAGCAGGATCTCGTTCAACCCACGTGGCAGCCCAAGCGTGCGATGCACCAGATCGTGCGACGTCGAAACATACGTGATGAACATCAACCCGGCGACCGATGCCACCGCCGGCACCCACCAGCCCTGAGCCGCGAAGACGAAATACAAAGCGAAACACGTCAGCGGCCTCACCACCGACAACACCCGTTGCCCGTTCGACACCTGGAGCAAATCACGCCCCAGCTCCTCAATCCGAGGAAGCACCACCTTGGGATCAACAGAGTCCATTGATCTCAAGGTGGTTCGTTTCAGTCGGTTAGCCAAGAACTCCCTCGGGAGGTCTTGGCGAACGGGTCTCATTCAGACTCAGACGCCGCACGCCACTGGTAGAGAGTATCGAGGGAACGGGTGATGCCATCCAAGATCTCGTGCTTTGCCAGTCGTCCGGACGGCGTCTGCGGATGCGCCTGCGCACGTGCCATCATATCGTTCATGTCATTATCATCGTCGTCGCGCACTTTGGCTTTTGTCGCCTTATCCCCCAGCGGCAGGAGTTTTTCGGGAACGATTAACCCAGTCGTTAGCGTCGCGGCATACGCCTGCCACAACGCCGGCAAATCACGCACCATCGAAGTTTCGGAGTCGGTATGCCGACCCGCGGGGTCGAGCGCCAGCAACTTGAACGCCACGCGGTCCCGCTCCGCACGAGGACGCAGGGTATTGGGCAACACGCCAGCGAGCTTTTTCCACGCATTCAGATAACCGGGATCAGCAGTGACGGCCTTGGTGAAGTAATCCGCCGCCTCCTCCCAGCGCTCCTGCTCCGTGCGCAAGTATCCCAACAGATAATACACTTGGGGCTTCACGGTCGGCTTGCTCGCCAGATCGATGAACACCTTCTCCGCGATGGATTGCGCGCCCTCGCCAGCAAATGCCTGCTCGCAGCCGAAACAGTGGCTTTCCACCTGGCCAAAGCTGTCGGGCATCAGTTCAAACGCGCGCTTGTAGTGCTCGGCCGCCTCGGCGTTGCGATTCTCCTTGGCCAGTTGCCGGGCCAGTCGCGACTGGATGCAATACGCATCGGAGAACGATTCCAGCGCGAGTTGATATTCCTTGATGGCGCGCGTCACCAAGCCGGCCGAAGCGAGGTCGTCCGCGTTTTCCGAACGGCGGATTGCCGCGAGCACGCCCGCCAGAAATTCCGCCTGCGCCGTATCGCCCCGCTTCAACGCGACTTCGCGCAGCACGGCGTAGGCGCGCATGCGATCATTCTTCGGCTGTTCGCCGTCGGAGGGATCGATCGCGATCGCGCGCTTCACCGTCGCCTCCGCCTCGGAAACCGTGCCGGCGGCGAGTTGCAACGACGCCAACCAGATCAACGGGCGCTCCTCATAATGGTCGCCCGCCGCGAGCTTTTCCAAGAACGGCGTCGCCTTCGCTCCACGGATGCGGGTGTAGAGTGCATAAGCCGGATCATAACCTCCGTTTTTGATCAACTCGGCTTCGATGACCGCGATCGCCTCGTCACCTCGGCCGACCGCTTGCAACGCTTCCGCCGTGACCAGCGGCAACGCACGCCAAGGCGCACTCGACTCATCAAGCGCTTGGGCCAAGTCCTTTTTGTCCCAATGGGGAGACTCGGCCAGCAGTGCCAACACCTCGGCATGGCGCCCCTGTCGCCCGAGCACATCGGCAAGTTGCTCCAAGGTGGTCTCCAGATTGGGGCGCTCCTCGCGTTCGCCTTCTTCGTGCAGGCCCTCGCGGACGGCGGGTTTCTCACCAGCAGCGAGTCGCGCGCGCAGGATTTCCTCAATCAGTGCAAAATTACCCGCGTCGAGGTGCGGAGAGGCAAAGGCGTTGAACAAGCCATTGTTCTTCCAAGCAGGCCCGGTGGTTTTCTTGAAATCCGCGAGGAGCTTGTCGCTCCACGTTTTTGCGAGCTCGGGGCGCGGCAGCGACTTGGCCAAAAGGAAAAGCCGGGTGGCCGACTCCGCCCATTCCGTCGCCCACCGTTTTTCGTCGGCAGCCGGACGCGAATCCATGGGCGGCGTGAGAATCGCCAAGCCGTCATCGATCTTCTCTTCGCCGATCAGCGCCCAGCCATGGCGGGTTTGCCAGACTTTGGCCGACTCGGTTCCCTTCGGTGCAGCCGCGGCCTGCTTGGCCGCAAACGTGGTGAGTTCTGAGGTGCGATTCGCCGGTCCGGCCAAATCCTTCAACGCGGTCCAGCCTTGCACGTTTTGAGTATCACCAAAGGCCCGCATCACCAAATCCCAAGCCGCTGCCGCGACTTCTTCCGTCACGTGGGCATGATAAGGCAACCCGGAGCTGTCCGGCCCCGCTTGGGTGATGAGAGGCACCGCCTCGTCCATGCGACCGGAAGCCGCCAGCGCATAGGCCAGCGAGGCGAGATTCCGGTTACGGCTCCAATCGGAATCACCTGTCTGTTTCACGGCCAGATCGGGAAACTGAAGTTTTACCGCGTCATACAAGACCACCAACTCGCGCGCAGCCCCGGTATCTACGGTGTCTCCCGGCCAGCTCAAAAGCGACCAGGGCAGACGTGCTGGCTTCAGCTTGCCCGCAAGGAGCATGCGTCGCGCAAGCCCGCCGGTGCGGCTGCCCGGGCTGAGTTCGATCTTCACCGGCAAGGCATACGCCTCTGTCAACAGTTTCTCGGTCTCGGCCTCGCCGATCCACGTCGCCACATCGGGCATGTCCACACTGCGGTATTCTGTTTTGGGAGCCTTGCCGAATTCCGCCGCGAGATCGGCATCCTGGAGCGCGATCTGCAAGTCCCGCTCCTCGCCGTAATAACCACAAAAATATCCCAGCGCACCGGCGGCTTTCTTGAAGGCCAACTTACGCTCTGGCTCCGCTGTTTTCGTTTCCTTCATGGCCTTCTGAGCCTCCTGATAGGTGGCCATCAGCTGAGTATATTCGCGGCCCAGCTTTATGAGCTCAGCTAGCCGTTCCTCGCCGCCGTAACGCGCGGCGAGCACAGCGCGCGGCGTGGGCCGATACGTGTCGAGTTCCTCGCGCAACACTTGAACTCGCTCCGCAGGCGAATCCGCGAGCCACAGACCCAGCTTCTTGTTCAATTTTCTTGGAGTTGCTCCGCGGAATTGCGCGCCTGCCAGTCGGATCTGTCATTGGATTTGTGGGCGCGAAGTTGCTCCGCCCGTTCGCCGAGTGCCTTGCGCTCCGCCCGCAATTCGGCGGCCGTCCCCGCATCAGCGGAGCCCAATGCGAGGGCCTCGATACGAGCCAGTTTTCTGAAAAGATACTCGGAGGGATTTTGATCAAAAGCTGGTGCCGAGGAAACCCAAGCGGTCGCCTGGTCGAGCGCCGCCGGCCACTTCGCCGGTTCGCTGCCCACCGCAAAAACGGACCCGCTCCGGTAGGGCCGATAGTTCTTCCCCGGCAGCGGCTGCCAACCGAGGTCGGCGCTCAATGCGGGCGGCACTGAAAACTCGGTGGACACGTCATCGGCCGAAAACACCGGTCCAACCAAAATCGTCCCGACAACGGTCGATCCCAACAGTCGAGCAATCCACGAAACACCACCCAACACGCGGTAATTACACATAAAAACAAGGGGTTGAAAAACGCACTGCCACCCCACCACCGCGCGCAACGCGGTAGCAACAACGCAATCGCCCGGTTGCAGAATTATTTCGTCACCGCCGCGAGGAACCACTCCAGCGCATACCACGACAACTGGCCCGATGGACCGCGAGGGTTGAAGTCGCACGCGTGCGTCGCCCACGACAGCGACACAAAAGCGTTCGGCACGCCCAGGCCATCGAGCTTGGCGTGCAACCGCTCGCTTTGCTTGTGCCAGACCATCGAGTCCTGAAGCCCGTGCACCATCAGTGTCGGCACCGCGTTGGCTGCGTTCACGATGAGGTAACCCGAGGCCGTCCGATACGCCTCCGCCGCCGTCTCCGGCGTGCCGCCGAGGTATTGGCGGAGGAGTTTGACTGCGTTGAGGATATCATCCTCTCGCGAAAACCCCCACCCGAACACTTGGTCGTGCGGACCATAAAACGACACCGCTCCGCGCACCGCCGCATCGGGCCGGCCGTAGGCGACTGCCGTCGCGAGTTGTCCACCCGCCGAGCGGCCCATCAACACCAGCCGCGTGGGGTCGATCCCGAGATCGGTCGCGTGCGACTTGAGGTAATCGATGGCCGTCGCGATGTCGTCACCTTGCCCGGGCCACATGGTCGCCGGCGCGAGCCGGTAACTCACCGCCGCCACCGCGTAGCCGCGCCGCGCCAGGTGGTGGTTGAGCGCAGGGAGCTGCGTGCGGTCGCCGTTGTCCCACCCACCGCCGTGAATCATCACGACACACGGCGCCGGCGTGGTGCGGCCCTGCGCCCGATAAAAATCCATCGGCAACCCGGCCGCGACCTCACGAGGCTCGACCGGCACGGCCCCCGTCTTTCGCCTCCAGAGCCCGCTCAACGTGAACGGAGCGCGTCCGACCTCCACCCGGCCAAACGCCGCTTCAAGCTCTGCCGGGAGCTTACGAGCCATCCACGCCGCTTGGGCAACGGGTCGCAGCAAGGCGACCACCGTGACCGCGCACACCGCGACAATGACTCCGCGCAGGCATCCGCCTTGCCGCCACGCGACCAGACCGACGAGCCCCGGCAAGAGGATCATGCCATGCCCGAACTCCCCGGAGAGAATCGCGGTTTTCCACAGCCATAAGGACGGCGCGCGCCACCACGTGAGCGAAGCCGCCCCCGCCAGCACCAGAGCCATCAGCAATAACGTCCCGCACACCATTCCCGCCACTACGGCCCAAAACCGTCCACGAGCGCAAAAGGTTTCCCCAAAAGTGCGGCCGAAGGGGGCGCGGCCACACGTTGGGCGGCGGCCGCACGACAATCGGATGCGATTGCCGCCTGCCGGAAGCGAACTGCACACGGCGGGAAGCCATCTGCACATTGCGGGGAACCTATCTGCACACGTCCGAAATGCATCTCGCACGGTCGGGGATCGCGTCTGCACACGTCGGGATCGCGATTGCACATGCCTGAGTCGCGTCTGCACATGCCCGGATCGCGTTTTACACGGCCGGGGTCGCGGCAGGCGCACGGCGGAAAGCGGTTGTCACGAGCCTGATCCGAGTTGCCACCCGGCGGCTCGAAGCTGCCACCCGCGGGAACGCGCCTGCCACGCTCGGGAAGCCGATTGACCACGGCCGGAAGGCTCCTGCCGCAGTCCGCGCCGCCGCTGCACACTCCCGAAAACGACCTGCACACCACGGAAACCGAGCTGCACATCTCCGAAAACGGCCTGCACACGCCGGAAACGCGCCTGCCCGCGAAAGTGAGGTCGGCGTCACTACATTATTCCCAACCACAAGCTCGCCTCTGTCCAAACGCATCGTTCGCTTGCCCTCCATCACCCAATGCGCCGCCTCGACCAGCTCCTCTCCAACCTCGGCTACTGCTCCCGCCGCGAAGCGCGCGACTTCCTCAAAAAGCACGTCGTCACCGTGCGTGGCGTCCCGGTGCGCGATCCGTCCGACAAAGCCCTCGCTGCCGACGTGCGCATCGACGGTGAACCGCTCGACCATCCCGACGGCATTCTCCTCTTACTCAACAAACCGCTCGGTCTCGTCTGCTCGCACGACGAACGCGAAGGGCCGCGCGTTTACGATCTCCTGCCCGAGCGTTGGCGCGCGCGTAATCCGCAGGTCACCAGCATCGGTCGCCTCGACAAGGACACCTCCGGCCTGATCCTGCTCACCGACCAGACCGAGCTCGTCCACAAATACACCTCGCCAAAGCACAAAGTCCCCAAGCTCTACCGCGCGACTACCGACCGCGATCTCACGCCCGATCTGATCCCGCTCTTCGCCGCCGGCACGCTCCTGCTCGACGGCGAAAAAGAACCCTGCGCCCCCGCCGAGGTGCGCCTCTTCGCCGACACTCCGCGCACGGCTGAACTGGTGCTCACCGAGGGCAAATACCACCAAGTGCGCCGGATGTTCGCCGCCGCCGGCGCGACCGTGCTCACGTTGCACCGCGTGCAATTTGGCCGGCTCACGCTCGGCGATCTCGCCCCTGGCGCGTTTCGTGAGGCGACCGAGGCGGAGATTTAAGGTTATCGCCGCACGAGCAACGGCTCAGCTCGCCTCCAGTCCGTCCGGCAACGTGAAGAAAAGCGTGGCGCCGTGACCCGGTTCGCCCTCGGCCCAAACCCGACCGCCGTGGCGGTGAATGACGCGCTGGACGGTCGCCAGTCCGATGCCCGTGCCGGGAAACTCTTCCGCGGTGTGCAGCCGCTGGAACGCTTGGAAAAGCTTACCGGCATAGTGCGCGTCAAATCCCGCGCCGTTATCTCGCACAAAATAGGCACGGCCCCCATCGCGCTCCGTCCGACCGAACTCGATGCGTGGAGCGGACTGGTGCCCGGTGAATTTCCACGCGTTGCCCAGAAGGTTGACGAAGACGATCCGCATAAGAGGTCCGTCTGCCTGGGCGGTCAGCTCGGGTTCGATGACCAGCTCCACCGGACGTTGCGGATCGCTCTTGCGCAACTCTTCGCACACCGCGCGAGCCAGTGCGCTCAAGTCCACGGGCGCGCGGCGGAGTTCCGTGCGCGTCACCCGCGAGAGCAGCAGCATATCCTCGATCAATTGGCTCATGTGCCGGGTGGCAGCGCGGATTCGCACCAGGTGCTCCCGGCCTTCGTCGTCGAGCTTGTCGGAGTAGTCCTCCTCCAAAATACGGCTAAAGCCGGCGATGCTGCGCAGCGGCGCGCGCAGGTCGTGGGACACCGAGTAGCTGAACGATTCGAGCTCCTTGTTGGCCGCCTCCAGCTTCCGCGTGCGATCGATCACGCGCTGCTCCAGTTCGGCGTTCAAGGCGCGGATTTCCTGCTCCGCACGTTTGCGCGCCGTGATATCGGAAAAGACGATCACACCGCCGTGATGGCCGCCGGTGTTGTCCGTCAGGGGACGCGCCGTGAAGTTCAACCACGCTCCTTGCGGACGTCCGGCGTGCTTCATGAAGACCTCCACGTTGTCTACCGACTCGCCGCGCACGGCCCGGACCAGCGGCATGTCCGTCGCGAGGAGCGGCGTGACTTCGTCCGGCAAATACATCCCGTAGTGCGCCGTCCAGGTATCCGGCGGACCCTTGGCCGGGGGGATGGCGAGAATACTGCCGGCGGCGGGATTTCGCAGGATGATCTCCCCGTGTTCGTTGGCGACCGAGACGCCCTCGCCGAGGCTGTCGAGAATCGACTGGAGAATGCGGGTCTGGGCCTGCAACTGCGCTTGTGAGCACTGCAGGTCGGCGTAAAGCCTCGCGATCTCCAGCGAGATGGCCGCTTGCGAGGCGATCATGTCGAGCACCGCCCGGCGTTCCGGCGTGAACGCCCCGGTCGCCAGGTTGTTTTCCAAATAGAGCAGCCCGACCAACCGCGCCTGCCGCAGGATCGGCATGCAGAACACTGAACGCGGCCGAGTCCTGCGCAGATAACGGTCTCCGGAAAAATCACCCCCTCCCGTGCTCGCGTCCGCCAAGATCACGGTTTCACCGGTGCGCTTCACATAGTGAATGATCGAGGTGGGCACGTCCGCGGCCGACGCCGACTCGAGCCGCCGGGAATCCACACCCCCGTCGCGACGCTTCGGACTGGTGGCCGCGAAGACGCCGGCGTCCGGCTCGATGAACAGGTATCCCGTCTGCGCTCCGGCATTCTCAAGGGCGATGCGCAGCAAGGTCTCCGCCAGCCGGTCCGCGTCGAGCTCGCCCGAGATCGCCTGCGCCGCCTTGATCACCGTCATCAGGTCGAGTCGCTCCGGACTCGCCGCGATCACACCCAGATCCGACTTCGGCGCAGGCTCCTCCAACCAGGGATAATGCGCCTCCAGTTGCTTCACTTTTCCGGTCGCCCCCCAGCGAACGTAGGCGTGGCGCGCTTCCTTCAGATAGGCTTGGGCGATGGTCTTGAAGCTCCGCCTCGCATGAAAGCGCGAGGCCAGTTCGTTGGCGATCGCCTCGTAGTGAACGAAGCCGTTTTTGCGGGCGCCATCGATCGCGTCCTCGTAGAGGCGCATGGCTTCTTCGTTGCGCCCGTCGATGCGGGCGGTTTCCGCCCGGATCAGCGCGGCCTTGTCGCCGAAGGTCGAAGGATGGATGGCGGCCCACTCGTCCAACACCTCGCCGTGCGTGGTCAACCGGGCGCGCCAACCACTCCGCTCTTCGTCGGTTCCGTGCTCATACAACCCGGCGATCGCGAGCGCGGTGAAGGTGTGGTAGTCGAGCAAGCGCGCCGTCTGGCTGACCATCTGCCCCATCAGCAGCTCAGTCTGGGCGGACACCTGAAGCGCAGTCCGGTAGTCGCCGAATAAAAATGCCTCCTGCAATTTTAGCACCCAGTGCCACCAAAACAGCATGCTTTTCCGGGAAGGATTCAGGCGGGCCTCAAACGTCGCCTCATCCAGCGACTCGTCCCCCAGCGTGCACGGCGCCACGGGCCGACCCTGCAATCGGGCGATGAACCGCTTCTGGACTTCAACCACGTCTGCAAGGTCGCGAAACCCGACCTGGCGAGTGAACTCCGCCACCTTCTCGGATTCCTGCCCAAGTGCGTCGAGGGACTCGCCCTGGAGGTGCCGGGTCATGAGCGCGTGCAGCCGGCTGTAGCATGCCATCACCAGATCGCCCGTCTCCATGGCGGTAACAAACGCCGAATGCTGCAACGCGAGCACGTGGCTCAACGGTTGCGTCCAATAGGCGACCAAGCCCGACACGATATAGACCCTGGGCATTTCGCCCGTGAAGCCGTGTTTCTCCACGAGATCGCACCCCAGTTTCGCGAAACGCCACGCGTCGACGTAATGGTGGAACGCCCCCGCCAGCATCAAACCAAAACACCCGTAGGCATACGCCGCCGTGCCCGTCGCGCCGTGTTCCACGCTGCGCCGGGCCATGTGGCACGCCAGCAGAGAATATAGGGTGACGTCCGTGAAATACGCCGCGGGCACCAGTGCGCCGAGAATCTGCATGGCGGCCCGCGCTTCCGGATCGGTCATCACCGGCGAGTGAATCAAGCTCTCGATGCTGCGTCCGCTCAGCCCCTCCCGCACGGCCGCATGTTCCCGCTCGACCTGGGCCCAGGTGCGGTGAGTCGTCAGATCGATGTCGAACCGGCGCAGGCACTCCAGCGCGCTTTCGATCGCCTGCGGATTTTCCGACTTCAAAATGTGCATCTCGATCTTCAGACGACAGACCCGCGCGTGCTCGATGTTTGACGCCGCCCGGCTCATCAACACCGCCAAGTGGCGCCCGGTCGCCTCGAACTCGCTGCTCATGCATTCGCATTCCGCGAGTTCCAGCCACAGGTCGAACATCAACGCGTGACGATGCTCCCAGCCCTCGTCGTCGAGCAGCGCCACGCCCGCGCCCAAATAAACCCGTGCCGAAGCATAGGCGGTCGAGGCCTTGGCCTTGCGGCCCGCGTTTAGATTGAGCTCCGCCACCCGCTCCTTTTCCGAGGTCTCATGGATCAGCGCGGCACCCCGGTTGAAATGGCCGACGATCTCAAAGAGGTGCTCGTCGAGGTCTCCGGCGTTCATTCCCGCCGCCAGCAATCGGCCGATGCGCAGGTGCGCTTCGGCGCGACTTGCTTCCGGCACGAGTGAATAAGCGGCCTCCTGCACCCGGTCGTGCACAAACGCGTAAACACCTTCCCTGCGCTCTATCAGGCCTTCGCGAACCGCCTCCCAGAGCGACTCGTGGAGGGCGCTCTCCGAACCGCCTTGAAGCAAACGCAGCACCGGGAATCCCGCGGTGTTTCCCAGGCAAGCGAGCCGCTTTATCGCCTCATGCGTGACCTCGCCCAGCCGCTTCAATTTCCCGACCATTAACTCCACCACATTATCGGTGTAGTTCCTGGCCTGGAGACGCGACAGCTCCCAGACCCAACGTTGGGAACCGGAATCGAAAACGAGCAGATTCTCATCCGCCAAGGCCATGAGAAACTGAACGACGAAGAATGGATTCCCTGCGGTCTTTTCATGGATCAACCGCGCGAGGAGTCGGGTGCGCCCGGGTTCGTCATGCAGCGCATCGGTCACCAGTCTCGCCACGTCATCCAACGCCAATGGCGCGAGCGCGATCTCCCGCATGCGCGTCGTGCCCGCCTTGTGAAGCGCCGCCAGCGTGAGCATCAGCGGATGCGATGGGTTCACTTCGTTGTCGCGGAAAGCCCCGATCAAGAGCAGCGGCCCGATCTCCGGCTGCGTCATCAGGTGTCGCAGGAGATTGAGCGTTGCCGCATCGATCCATTGCAAGTCGTCCAAAAACAACACCAGCGGATGCTCCGGCCGGGCGAATACAGATAAAAATTGTCGAAACACCCGCTGGAACCGGTTCTGCGCGTCCCTCGAAGGCACCTCGGGAACCGGAGGTTGCTCTCCGATCAACCATCCCAGTGCCGGGATGAGTTCCACCAACAACCGACCATTGGGGCCCACGGCTTCGCGCACCGCCTCGCGCCACCGCCCGACCTCCACGTCGCTCCTGACGAGGATCTGGCGCACGACCGCTTGAAACGCCTGGCCCAGGGTCGCGTAGGGAATGTCGCGGTTCAACCGGTCAAACTTGCCCGCCGCAAAGAGTCCGCGCGTCGGCACCAACGTCCGGTGCAGCTCGCTCACCACCGAGGTTTTGCCCACGCCCGAATACCCCGAGATCAACACGAACTCGGGCGTGCCGGTCGCGACCACCCGGTCGAAACCCGCGAGCAACGCCGCGATTTCACGTTCACGTCCGTAGAGTTTTTCGGGAATCACCAACCGGTCCGACACGTCGTTCGCGCCGAGCGCAAAGGACGTGAGTTTACCGTCGGCCTTCCAGTCCCGCCGGCATCGCTGGAGGTCGGCCGCGAGCCCTGCGGCGGTTTGATAACGGTCTTCGCCCGCCTTGGAGAGCAGCTTCATCACGATCGCGCACAACGGCCCAGGCAGGCCTGGCACGCACTCCTCCGGATTGATCGGGGCCCCCGCAATGTGGCAATGCACCCACCCGATGGAGTCCACGGCGTTGAACGGCAGCACGCCCGTAAGCAGGCGATACAGCGTCACACCCAACGCATACAAATCGCTGCGGGCGTCTACCGACCGGTTCATGCGACCGGTCTGCTCCGGCGCCATGTAGGCGGGCGTGCCGGCGATCTCCTCCGGCGGCCCGGGAGGCTGATGCTCACGCGGCAATCGTGACGCGATGCCGAAGCCGGTCAGCCTTACGCTTCCATCCTCCCTGACCAGCAGGTTCTCCGGCCTGATGTCCTTGTGCACCAGCCCGCGTCGGTGCAACTCCGCCAGAGCCGTCGCCGTCCTCCACACCAAGTCCAACACCTCCGGAACGGGCATGGGCGTCGCGTTCAGACCGGCGGACAACAACCGCCCGCCGACATCCTCATACACCAAAGCCACCACCCCCGCCTGCCGTTCCAGTTTCAACGGACGCAGGCTCCACGCCGCCCCCAATTCGCACGCCACCGCGTATTCGTGCTCCAACCGGCAAAGCATTGTCTGCGATGGATGCCGGACGGCGGGAACTTTCAGCAGCACGGGCCGACGATCTTCATTTCGGATCGCCCGATGAAGGACATAGCGATCCACGACACCCATTTCTCCGGTCAGCGTATACCCCGATAACACTTCGGCCACGGGAATGACTACGTCCTCTTTCATGATGCGCGTGCTGCGGGGGCGGCGCGGTTAAAGCAAGGGGCTGCGCGTGCGCCCTGAAATGCTCATGAGGAATGTTCGTCCGCTCACGCACCGTTGTCGCGCACAAAGTAAGCGGGAAATCAGAACGACTCAGGTTGCATCCACCGCGTCCGGCAACGTGAAGAAAAGCGTGGCGCCGTGACCCGGCTCGCCCTCGGCCCAGATGTGGCCGCCGTGGCGGTGAATGACACGCTGGACGGTCGCCAGCCCAATGCCCGTGCCGGGAAACTCACTCACGGTGTGAAGCCGTTGGAACGCTTGGAAGAGCTTGTGCGCATACTGGGCATCAAACCCCGCGCCGTTGTCCCGCACAAAATAGGTCGGGGCTCCGTCGCGTTCCGCCCGGCCGAACTCGATGCGTGGAGCGGACTGGTGCCCGGTGAATTTCCACGCGTTGCCCAGCAGGTTTTCAAAGACGATCCGCATCAGACGACTATCGGCGTGGGTAATCAGATCGGGCTCGATGACCCACTCGACCGGGCGCTGCGGATCGCTCCGGCGCAGCTCCTCGCTCACGGTGCGGACCAGGGCGCTCAAGTCCACGGGCGCGCGGCGGAGCTCGGTGAGCGTCACCCGGGAGAGCTGCAACATGTCGTCGATCAACTGACTCATGCGTTGGGTGGACACACGGATTTTCCCCAGGCTGTCCCGCCCTTGGTCGTCGAGCTTGTCCGCATAGTCCTCCTGCAGGATGCGGCTGAACCCGTCGATGCTGCGCAGCGGCGCGCGCAGGTCGTGGGACACCGAGTAGCTGAACGATTCGAGCTCCTTGTTGGCCGCCTCCAGCTTCCGCGTGCGATCAATCACGCGCTGCTCCAGCTCGGCGTTCAACGTGCGGATTTCCTGCTCGGCGCGCTTGCGCGTGGTGATGTCGGAGAACACCGCGACCGCTCCGTGAATCGTTCCGGCGTGGCTCGTGAGCGGACGCGCGGTGACGCTCAACCACATCCCGTCGGGGTGCGGCGAATACTGAATGTAGATCTCCTCATTATCCACGACCTGTCCCTGCAACACTCTGCCCAGCGGCAACTCCAAGGCGGAATAGGGAGTCGCCTGGTCCGGGATGGCACAGACGCTTTGTCGCCTCTCCGGCGGCTTCTCTTGCGTGATCTTGAAGCCAAGCAGTTCCTCGGCGGCGGGGTTGAGCAGGATGAATTCGCCGAGTTCATTGATCACCACCACGCCGTCGCCGATGCTGTCGAGCACCGAGCGTAGGATCAGGGTCTGACTTCGAAGCTCGTTACGGGAGTTCTGCAGATCCGAGTAGAGCGTCGCGTTTTCCAGGGAGATGGCGGCTTGGGACGCGAGCACGTCCAACACGGCCAGCCTTTCGGGTGTAAACGCTCCGGCCACGAGATTGTTCTCAAGGTAGAGAATGCCAATGAGCTTGGCCTGGCTTTTGATGGGCATGCAGAGCACCGACTTCGGCTGGACCGCTTGCAGGTAGGTGTCCTCCGAAAACAGGCGGCCATCGGCACGGGCATCGTGCAGGATCACGCTTTCGCTGGTCCGCTGGACATAGCTGACGACGTTTTTGGCAACCTCCGTGGTCTCGGCGAGGCGGGTGCGAGGAAACTCGATCTTGCCATCGCCCTTGCGTGCTTGGGCCACCGCCATCAGGTCGGCGTCGGCAGGGACCAAGAGGCATCCCGATTGGGCACCCGCGTTTTCGATCACAATCCTCAGCAGTGTCTCCACTAGCGGGTCGATGCACAGCTCCCGCGAAATGCTCTGCGCGGCTTTGAGGACCGAGATGAGATCGATCTGGCCGGCGACGCCGGCGTGCGCACCCAGCGCCGTGGAAAACGCGGGCCGCTTGCCGGCTCCCGCTTCGGTG